>CBJNAE010000141.1:0-9770 GCA_966433995.1 uncultured Ideonella sp.
GACCAGCGCATCAGCGAGGACATCAACGCCTTCACCGGCCGGTCGATCCACTTCCTGCTGATCTTCCTCGGCGCCTTGATGCAGCTGGTGGCCTTCAGCGCGGTGCTGTGGTCGATTTCCAAGCTGTTGGTCGCCTTGCTCGCGGTCTACGCCACCCTGGGCACTTTCGTGGCGCTCTATGTGTTCGGCTCGCCGCTGATCCAGTTGAACTTCTGGCAGCTGCGGCGCGAGGCCGACTTCCGCTTCGGCCTCATGCGGCTGCGCGAGAACGCCGAGTCGATCGCCTTCTACCGCGGCGAAGCCCAGGAGCGATCCCACATCGAGGGCCGCTTCGAACTGGTTTTCCAGAACTACGCCAGGCTGATCAAGAAACAGCGCTCGCTGAACCTCTACCAGCGCGCGTTCAGCCAACTCACCCTGGTGGTGCCGAGCGTGGTCCTCGCTGCCGACGTGCTTTCGGGGAACATGGAAGTGGGCCGCGCGGTGCAGGCCGCCGGCGCGTTCACCGTCATCCTGGCGGCGGTGTCCCTGATCGTCGACAACTTCGAAAGCCTGAGCCGATTCGTGGCGGGCATCGGCCGGCTCGACGCGCTGTCCCAGTGGGTGCTCGACCCGCGGCAGGGCCAGGCGCCGGGGGGCGGCGACTGGAGCGAGATCGAAAGCCGGGAAGGCGAGTCGATCAGGCTGGAAGCGCTGACGCTCTACACGCCGGGGCGGGAGCAGCTGTTGATCCGGGACCTGGACCTGGCCCTGGCGCCCGGCGAGGGCTTGCTGATCACCGGCGTGAGCGGTTGCGGCAAGAGTTCGCTGCTGCGCGCGATCGCCGGATTGTGGCGGTGCGGGACCGGCCTGGTGCAAACGCCCGGCCACCAGGACATCCTCTTCCTGCCGCAACGCCCCTACCTGCAGGCCGGCACGCTGCGCAGCCAGTTGATCTACCCCGGCACGCAGACCGACCTGACCGACGAGCGCTTGCTGGCCATCCTCGACGACGTGCACCTGTCCGGCCTGGCCGAGCGCATGGGCGGCCTGGATGCCGAGCATGAATGGGAGAAGGTGCTTTCCGCGGGTGAGCAGCAGCGCCTGGCCTTCGCGCGCGTGCTGGTCCGCCGGCCGCGCATCGCCATCCTCGACGAAGCCACCAGCGCGCTGGACAGCGGCAACGAAGCTTCGCTCTACAAACGCCTGGTGGACCAGGGCATCACCTTGGTCAGCATCGCCCACCGCCCGGCAGTGCTGGGTTACCACACCCGTGTGCTCGAACTCAAAGGCGGCGGGCGGTGGGAATTGCACGACGCGGAGGGTTACCGGTTCGACATGTGACGCAGCGAATCCCATTGCTTCCGGGCATCGGGCCGGCAGGCTTTACAGTTCGCGCCTTTCCGCTGATCAGCAGCGCCACGCCGGATAGGCCAGCCATGTATTCGTCCACGTTCATCTTCGCGGCCAAGCAGTTCGATGCCGCCTTCCACCGCCTGGACCAGGAGATCGCCGCCGCGGCCAAGCGGATCCCGGGCTACCTGGGCGAAGAGTCCTGGGAGAACCCCGCCAACGGCCTGGTCTCGAATGTCTACTACTGGGAGTCGCTCGAAGCGCTGCAGCAGCTGGTGCGGCACCCCTTGCACCTGCAGGCCAAAGCCTCGCAGGAGAACTGGCTGGCCGGCTACCAGGTCGTCATCTCGCAGGTCATCCGCACCTATGGCGACTCGGCACTCGCCCACCTGTTGCCCATCCCCGCCGCGGGCTGAGAACCCGGGCCGGCCACCCGGCAGCGGCCGCGCACGGCGCGGTCACGGTCATTCCCGAGCGAACCCGTTCCTGAACACGTTGACGAGGAAGAGCACCAGCGAAGCGGCGAACGCCAGTCCCACGACACTGACGGCGGCCGACGCGCGGTGGGCCCCTGAATCGTCGAAGCTGCGGCCGTTGAGCGCTTCATAGGCGGCCCAAGCCAGCAGCGACCCGCTGGACCCCAGGTACAGCCAGAAGTGCCAGGCGGCCAGCTTCGAACGGTCGGCCGCTTCGTCGAGGCGGTAGACCAGGCCGAAGACCAGCATCAGCACGCCGCCGCCGAGTGTCACATGGGCGTGCAGGGCGACCAGCGCCCGGCTGTGCTGGTGGTGCATGAGGATGCCCAGGAGGATCCCCGCCACCAGGAAGAGGGCGCCGGCCTTGATGAAGTGCTTGCTCATGGTGTCTCCGTTGCTTGTATTGCGGCGGCCACCCGCCGGGCGAGCCCTGGCAGGTGGGCCTGCGCCAGCATCGTGTGGTGGGTGCCCGGCACGGTGGCGCCGCGCGCGGTGCCGCGGGTGTATGTCTGCCATCCCCAGTCTTGCCGCGCTTGGGCGGGATGGCCTTCCAACTCGTCGCCCTCGCCCTCGCCTTCGTCCGCGCGCCAGAGGTGGATGTCGGCGGCGATGGTCCCCGCCCGGTAGCGGCGAGCGGCCCGCACGATCCGGCTGAAGATGGCGAAAGTCGTTTGCAGCTGCTCGCTGTCCAGGCCGGCGGGGGCGGTGCCCGGCGGCGCGTCCAGGCCGAGGCCGACCTGCCGCGCGAACCGGTCGGCCAGGGTGCGGTCGTCGATCTCGTCCTGCGGCCACGGCGCCGGGGTGTCGAACATGAGCACGCTTTGCACGGCCTCGCCCGCGGCCTCCAGCTGCCGGGCCATTTCGAAGGCGATCAGCCCACCCGATGACCAGCCGCCCAGCAAATAGGGGCCTTGCGGCTGGGCCTGGCGCAGCGCCTGGATATAGGTGTCCGCCATCTGTTCCAGGCTGTCCATCCACGCTTCGTCGGGATGGCCGGCCGCCTGCAGCCCGTAAACCGGGCACTCCAGGTGCGAGGCCAGCGCCCGGTAGCACAGGACGCTGCCGCCGGCCGGGTGGGCCAGGAACAGCGGGCGACCTTGGCCGCCGGGCCTGATGGCGACCAGCGGCGACCACTGCGCCGCTTCCTGCGCCAGGCGCTGGGCGAGTCTCTCCACCGTCCGGTCCTGCATCACCGCGCCGGGCGGCAGCCGCCGGCCGAAGCGCTTTGAAATGCGCCCCGTCGCCTGGATCGCCGCCAGGGAATGGCCCCCCAGCGCGAAAAAATCGTCCCGCACGCCGATGGGCGACACCGACAGGACGCTTTCCCAGATGCCCACCAGTTCGGCTTCCATGGCTGTCCGCGGCGCCAGTCCCGCATCCGGCAGTTTGTCGGCCGCGGGCAGCATCGCGAGTAGGGCGCCGCGGTCGACCTTCCCGTTGGCGGTGAGCGGCAGTTGTCCGACCACTTCCAACTGCGCCGGGACCATGTGGGCCGGCAGCCTGTCGCGCAGGAATTCGAGCAGCGGCCCGGGGGCCGGCGGTGCCCTGAGGTCTTCGGCCACGGCGAAGGCGGCCAGCCGCCGCCCGGCCGGCGTCCCCGCCGCGACCACGGCCGCGGCGCGCACGGCCGGGTGCTTCGACAGCGTTTGTTCGATTTCGCCGGGCTCGATGCGGTGGCCCTGGACCTTGACCTGCAGGTCGGCGCGGCCGAGGAATTCGATGACCCCGTCCGGCAGCCGGCGGCCCAGGTCGCCGGTGCGGTACAGGCGCTGGCCGGTGCGCGGGTCGGCGACGAATGCGGCGCGGGTCTTCTCGGCGTCCCCCCAGTACCCGAGGGCCAGCCCGAGCCCGCTGATGTGCAGGTGGCCGGTGGTCCAGACGGGCGCTTCGTCGCCGTGCTCGTCGAGGACAAGCCAGCCTTGGTTGGACAGCGGCTTGCCGTAGGGGATGCTGGCAGCCGCCGGGTCGGTGTCGCCGATGGGGTGACAGATGGACCAGATCGAGGCCTCCGTCGCGCCGCCGAGGCTGAATAGCGCGGCTTGGGGCGCCGCCTGCCGGATGTGCGGCAGCCAGGCCGGCAGGATCCAATCGCCACTGAGCATCACCGTCTTGAGCGAATGCAGTTGGACTTGCGCCGAGCGTGCGGCGTCGGCCAGCAGTTGCATCAGCGACGGCACCGAGTTCCAGACCGTGACCCCGTGGCGGGCCACGGCCTCCAGCCAGGCGGCGGGTTCCTGGGCCTGGTCCGCGGCGGGCAGCACCAGCGTCGCGCCGGCCGCCACCGCGCCGAACAGGTCGTAGACCGACAGGTCGAAACTCAGCGCCGACACGCCGAAGAGCACGTCGGCTTCGCCCACCGCGAGGCGCCGGTTCACGTCCAGGATGGTGTTGAGCGCGCCCCGGTGGTCGATCATCACGCCTTTGGGCACACCGGTGGAGCCCGAGGTGTAGATCACATACGCCAGGTCCGTCGGCTTTTGCGCCGGCGTCAGCGGCCCGTCCTGCCCCGCGGACGGGTGGTCGTCTTCGACGCAGAATGTTGCGATGCCCGGCCGCGGCGGCGTCCGCGCCGCCTCGGCCCGGGTCGTGACGATGAAGTGGGCGCGGATGTCTTCGAGCACCAGCCTGACACGCTCCGGCGGCCAGGATGGATCGACCGGCACATAGGCCGCGCCCGAGGCGAGCACGCCGAAGACGGCGACCGCCTGTTCCCAGCCTTTGTTCAGTGAAATGGCCACCAGTTCGCCGGGTCGCGCGCCGGCGGCGCGAAGGCTGCGGCCGAGGCGGTCCGCGAGGCGGTCCAGCTGCCGATAGCTCAGGGTGCGGGACGGGTCGACCACCGCCGGCTTGTCCGGGTGGCTCCGCGCCCGGTCGGCCAGGGGCGTGTGCAAGAGCCCTTCGGGCACGGGTGCGGCGGTGTCGTTCGCCTGCTCCCGCAGCAGATGCTGCGCCGGTGGCAAAAGGTCGAAGCCGCCGCGCCGCCAGGCGGAGTCGTCCTGGGCCAGCAGCGTGAGCAGCTTGCGGTAGGCCTGCCACATCGCGTCGACCAGGCCCGGCGGGAAGAAACGTTCATTGACGTCCCACAGGGCCCAGAAGCCGCCGTCCTTGAGGTGCCAGACCTGGTGGTCGATCAGCACCTGCGGCGTGTCGAGCCGGCCGAACAGCGGCGCGTCCCGCGGCGGCAGGTCGAGCCCGCTGACCACGACGAAGGGCGATGCCGCGCGGCCCGGCGCGCCGAGGCGCCGGTTCAGCGCCTGCCAGGCGGCGCCTGCGTCCGAGTAAACGTGCCGGGCATCCTGCACCAGCCGCAGTTGCAGCGCCCGCGCCCGTTCGTGGAAAGGCGTGCCCACGGGCCAGTCCACCTCCACCGGGTACACCGCGGCGAAGTTGCCGATGATCGAGCGCATCTCGGGGTGCAGCGGCAGCCGCCGCGTTACCAGGTGGCTGAGCAGGAAGCGGCGCGAGCCGCTCCAGCGCGCGAGCACTTCCGCATAGGCCGCGTACACCGCGTGGGTGGCGGTGAGGCCGAACCGGGCCGCATTGCGCTTGAATGCGCCCCAGGTGTCGGCGGGCAGGGTGAATTCGCGCCGCGCCAGGCTTGATGGGCCGCGGGGGTCCTGGTGCGCGGCCAGCGGCACGGCGGGCGGTTCGGGCAGGTCGGCGGCGCGGTCCAGCCAGTAGCGCCGGGACGCCTGCCCGAGCGGCGACTCTTCGAGCCGCCGGTAGGCCAGCGCCGCGTCGCGGCAGCTCAGCCGCAGCGCGGGCAGCGGAACGTCCGGATGGCGGTAGAAGTGCTCCGCTTCGGAGAACGACATCACGCCGAACGCGTCGACGAAAAAGCTGCTGACATTGACGTGCAGCCGCGAGCCGCCGCCGTGTTGGCTGAGCCGGAAAGCCACCCAGGGCCAGCGCGTGGCCGGCATGCGGGCGTGCGAGAGCCGTTCGCGGACTTCAAGCAAGGCGGCCTGCTGCGCCTGGCCGGTCAAGCCGCGCAGGTCGCCCACCTCGAGCCGCACCGGTTCGAATGCGCGCGGCACCTGCAGCTGCAAGTCGGCGTTCAGCACCGGCAGGTTGGCGCGCTGGCGGGCGAGCATCGCGTTCAGGGCCCGCTCGAAGCGCGCGCCGTCGAGGCATTCCGCGAAGTCGACCTCCAGGTAATGGTTGGGCTCGACGTGGTATTCCACGCCTTCCACCTGCCCGGCGAGGTAGGCGCCCTGCAAAGTGGAGGGCGGGAAGGGCTCGTGCCGGCCGGCTTCGTCCGGCACGATGGGCGGCAAGTCCTCGGAGGATTGCGGGGCGGCGTCTTCCGGAATGTCCTGTGGGCCCATGCCCGCGGCGAGCCCTTCCAGCGCCGCGGCGAACCCCGCCACCGTGGGCGCGGCGAAGAACAGCTGGAACAGCTGTTGCTGCGGCACACCGGGCAGATGCAGTGCGGCCTTCACCCGGTCCATCATCCGGACCAGGCCGACCGAGTCGGCGCCGAGCGCGAAGAAGTTGTCGTCGACCCCGAAGTCCGCGTGCCCCAGCAATTGCGTCCAGACGTCGAACAGGCGCGCCTCGCGGTCGCTGCGGGGCGCGGTGCGGGCGGCCGCGGGCCGGTCCTGTCGGCGTTGCGAAAGCGCCCGGCGGTCCACCTTGCCGTTGGCGGAAAGCGGCATCGCCGCCAGCGAGACGTAGCGGCGCGGCACCATGTGGGCCGGCAGCGCCTCGGCCAGGGCCCGCTCGAGTTCGGCTGCCTGCGGGGCGGGCGAGCCTGGAACGAAATAGGCGGTCAGTTGCCGCTGACCGACCGCCTGGGCGTCCGCGGCCAGGACCACCGCTTCCCGCACGCCCGGCTGCGCCCTGAGCAGGCTTTCGATCTCGCCGAGTTCGATGCGCAGGCCGTTGACCTTGACCTGGAAATCGTCGCGCCCCAGGAATTCGATGTCGCCGCCGGGCAGGTAGCGGCCGATGTCGCCGGTCCTGTAAAGCCGTTCGCCGGTGCGCGGGTGCACGATGAACTTCTCGGCCGTCTTCACCGGGTCGCCGAGGTAGCCCCGCGCCGGCGCCAGCCCGCCCACCAGGATCTCGCCCGCGACCCAGACCGGCCGGTCTTCCAGCCGGTCGTCGCAGACGTGCATGGTCTGGTTGGACAGTGGCTTGCCGTAGGGGATGCTTTTCCAGTCGGCCGGCACTTCGCCGACGATGCGGTGCGTGCTGTAGATCGAGGTTTCGGTCGGCCCGCCTGTCGCGAAGAAGCGGGCCCCCGGGCAGGCGTCGCGCAGCTGGTCCGGCAGGTCCACCGGGATCCAGTCGCCGCCGATGACCGCCCACCGCAACGCGTCGTGGCGGCGGCCGGACCGCCGCAGGTGTTCGGTCCAGATTTGCAGCAACTGGGGCACCGAGTTCCACAGGGTGACGCCGTGGTGCTCGGCGAGTTCGGTCCAGTGCACCGGGTCGTTGAGCCGTCGCGGCGACGGCATCACCAGCGCGCCGCCGGCCCCCAGGACGCCGAAGATGTCGTACACCGACATGTCGAAGTGCAGGGCCGACAGCGCCAGCACCCGGTCGCCGACGCCCAGCCCCAGCCGGTGGTTCATGTCCTGCACGGTGTTGCTCACGGTGCGGTGCTCGACCATCACGCCCTTGGGCACGCCGGTCGAGCCGGAGGTGAACAGCACATAGGCCAGGCTGTCGGGAAGCGTCGCTGGCGGAGCCTCGCCGCAGTCGGGCGCGTCCGCGTCGTCGGCCGGCGACAGCACGGGCAACCCTTGCGGCCAGGCGGATTCTTCCGGCGAACTCTCCTGGGCCAGCACCGCCCGGGCCTGGCCGAGTTCGGCGATGAGCAGGCGGCGCCGCGGCGGCAGTGCCGGGTCGATCGGCAGGTAGCCGGCGCCGGCGTGCAGCGCGCCGAGCACGGCGACGACCTGCGCCCATCCTTTGTCCAGCGACACCGCGACCAAGTCCCCCGGCCGCACGCCGGTCTGCCGCAGTCGGCGGGCCAGCCTGTGAGCGCGCGCCCCGAGTTCGCGGTAGGACAGGGCGAAGTCACCGTCGATGACGGCGGGCGCGTCGCCGCGGATGGCGCACTGCCGGGCCACCAGTTCGTGCAGCGGCACGGGGGGCCAATCGTGCGTCGCGCTGTTGGCGACGGCGCGTTCGGCGGCCTGCCATGGCGGCAGGAGCGGCAACGCCCCGCCCCGCGCCGTCCACGC
The DNA here is from genome assembly GCA_966433995.1 of uncultured Ideonella sp. Taxonomy (GTDB): domain Bacteria; phylum Pseudomonadota; class Gammaproteobacteria; order Burkholderiales; family Burkholderiaceae_C; genus JANPCX01. Next base: position 8,003 of record CBJNAE010000141.1, read on the forward strand.
GGCCTCGCCGTCGGCCAGCCGGTCCAGCAAGCGAAGGTAGGCGGCGAACATGTCGTCGAGCATGCCGGGCGGGAACAGCGCGTCGACCGCGTCCCAGATCAGCACCAGGTCGCCGTCCCATTCGATGGCCTGGTGGTCAAGCCATACCTGTGGCGTCTGCGTCAGGCCGTGCACGTAGTCGCCGAAGTGCGCCAGGCCTTCCTGGGTGGCATGCTTCCCGTCCAACGGCAGCATGCTGGTGAATACGACCGGCATCGAGGCGTCGCCGGGGGCGCTGCCCATGCGGCGGGCGCGGTCCCGCATGACCCGCATGCCGCTGTACTGCCGGTGTTCCAGGTCCTGGGCAAGCTGCGCCTGCAGGCGGGACATCCTTCCCGCGAACGGCTCGCCGGCCGGCGGCGCGTGCGCGGCCAGCAGGCTGGTGGTGGCGAAGTCGCCGAGCAGTTCGCCGACTTCGGGATGGATGGGGAAACGGTTGTGCAGCGTGAGGTTGAGCGTGAAGTCCGCCGCGCGCGACCAGGCGCGCAGCACGTCGCAGAAGGCGGTCGCCAGGAACACCGAGCCGGTCGCGCCGTGCCCGCGGGCCAGTGACTTGAGGCGCTGCCAGCGGGGGCGCGGCAGCCTCTGCTCGCGGCGCGAGAACCTCGCCTCGCCGATGGCGCCGGGCTGCCTGGCCAGCGGCAAGTCTGGCCCAGGCGGCAAGCCGTCGAGCCGGCGCGTCCAATAGTCGCGCGCGCGCTGGAAGGGCGGCCATTCGGGCGCCCGCCGTTCGAACTCCGCGTAGTCGCGGTAAGAAAGCCGCGGCGGCGGCGCGTCGCGCAGCGGGTCGAGGTAGGCCCGCCGCCATTCGTCGAAGAAGAGGAACAGGCTGGAGGCGTCCAGGACCAGCATGTCGACGCTGAAGAAGAGCCGCGACACGCCCCCTTCGCCCAGCACCGCCTGAACCTCGAACAGCGGCCATTCCCCCGGCTCGAAGCGGTTGTGGGCCATGCGGGACCGCAGCTCGGCATGCTTCCCGGCAACCTCGTGCGAGGGCCTGCCGCGCAGGTCGTGGCGCTGGATCCGGTAGCGGGGCACCTCGGCGAGGATGCGCTGCCGGCCGTCGTCGCCGATCACCGCGCGCAGCATGTCGTGCCGTGCGACCACGCGCTGCAGGCTGTCTTCCAGCCGGTCGGCGTCGAGCCCCGCGCGTTCAAGCTCGACATAGAAATGGGCGGAGAACCCGCCCAGCGCGACCTGGCGGTTTCGGCCCATCCAGTAGGCGTGCTGGACCTCCGTCAAACCGAACGGCTCGTGGCGCATGTCCGGGCGCGGTTCGACGGCCGGCGCGTCGGGCGCCGCCGTGCCCCGGCGCAGCAGCGCGAGCAGTTCCGGCTTGCCGGCCTGCAACGCGTCGCGCAAGGCGGCGGTCAGCGCCCCCTTGGGCGCCACGACTTTGAGCTGGTCCGCCTCCAGGGACAGCCGGATCCCGGCGGCGCGCAGCTCGTGTAGCAGATCCTGCATCTCGGTCCCTTTGCGTGGGTGGAGGAGTGGTGCGTCAGGCGAAGGGCCCGGAAACTCGCACAAAAACTTTCCGAGTGTTCATCGCGCCCCATTCATGTTTGCTACGTAAAACTACCGATCGATATCGGTGCGAATATGCGAAAAAATGCACGAATATAGTGCGGTTCCTGCTGAATCTGCACGCACCAGCCCAGGATGACCGAAGAACGCCGGATCCTGGCCTGGTGCGTGCCGACAACTTTCATTTGTGCGTTCGGGTGCCCTG
>CBJNAE010000142.1:0-9769 GCA_966433995.1 uncultured Ideonella sp.
CCGCCTTCTTCGACATCGTGAACGGCCGCAACCCGAAATACGCCGAATGGCTGACGCCCGTCTGAACCTGAAGAACGCGAGGAAGCCCGAGATGAACGCCAACCCCAAGCCCGCCGCCGTGATCGAACTGACCGCCCAGGACCTCCAAGGCCCGGGTGTCGTCCCCTGCCCCAACCCCAAGATGGCGCTTTGGAGCAACCACCCCAAGGTGTACCTGGACGTGGCCACCACGGGCGCCGGCAAGTGCCCGTACTGCGGCACGGTCTACCAACTCAAGGCGGGCGAGCACCTGCGCGCCCACCACTGAGAGGCTTTGAACGAACCCGACACCCCCCGGCCCGCCGGATCCATTCACGGCTTCTGAGGGGCGGGCCGCCGGGACGCGGCACCGACACGCAAACAATCGAAAAGAACAGGCGGCTTCGATGGACATCCCCACGACCTGGATCTTCGGCGCCGGAGGCCTGGTGCTCGGCGCGGCACTGTCCTGGGCGGTCAACGCCCGGTTGGCGGCCCAGCGCGAGGCGCGCCTGGCCGCAGCGGCGCGGGACCAAGTGGCGCACAGCACGCAGGGCATCCGCGCGGCGTACGCCAAGCTGCAGGCCGACAGTGAAAAGGAGAAAGCCGCGTCGCTGTCCGGCCCCCAGCAGGAACTCGAGCAGCAGCGCCAGCTGGTGCAGCGGCTTCAGGCCCAGCTGCGGGCCGCCAACGCCGAGATCGATCGCCTGCAACCGCCGCCCGCACCTGCCGCGCCGACGCCCGGCATGACCATGTCCATCGCTCCGGGCATCCTGCTGCCGGAGGACCAGGTCGACCCCGACGGCTTCGCGATGACGCGCCCGTTCGAACGTTGACCGGCCGGCCGCCTGGGGCCGCCGCCGGCCCAGGACACCCCGCTGCACCCCGCTGAAGCCGGCCCCGCGCCGGCTTTCCTTCGCGGTGGTTCAGACGCCCAGCTTGCCCACGAACAACACCGGTCCGGTGGGCGCGCCGGTGGGCGACCCGCCGCTGGGCTCCAGGCTCACCGCCAGGGCGGCGGTACCGGCGGGCACTTTGTTCTTGCGGACCACCGACGCCTCTTGCGCCGACACCAGGCCGAGCGACCGCGGCGCACCGGCGGCGGGCACCGCCCACAGCTCCAGCGCGCGGCCGGCCTGCAGGTTGACCTGGGACAACGGTTTCGTGACCACCGCCCTGCCGTCGCCGCTGATGCTGGCCACGAAAGAGGCGGGCACGACGCCCCCCGCCGCGGCGGCCGCGCCGGCGGCGTCGGGCGTGGCGTTGAGCACCACCACCATCGGCGGCTGGGCCGGGCCGGGCGTGGCCAGCAGCACGGCCAGCCCGATGACCGCCACCGTCGCCAGGGCCGACAAACCTTGCCAGAAAGCGAGGCGCCTCCACCAGGCGGCCGTGGGGCCGGCCGGTTTCTCCGCGCCGATGCGCGCCTGGATGCCCCGCCAGACCGAAGCCGGCGGCGCCACCGGCTGCACGCTGAGCGTCAGCGGAACGAGTCGGTCCTGCCAGCGGCGCACCGCGGCCTGCAAGCCGGGGTGGGCGGGCAGCAGCGCCTGGAAACGCCGGCGGGCCGGGCCTCGCAGCAGGCCGCTGACATAGGCGGCGGCCAGGCGGTCGGCGAGTTCGGGTCGGCCGTAGTCCATCGCTCAGGCCCCCCGTTGCGGCTTGGCCGCGGCCGACCGCCGCGACTCGTCCGCCGCGGCGCTGTCCAGACAGGCCTTCAGGCTCAGCAGCGCGCGCCTCAGCCAACTTTTCACGGTGCCCAGCGCCTGACCCAGATGGGCCGCGACTTCCGCGTGGCTCAGGCCATCGTAGAAGGCCAGGGCCAGGCTTTGGCGCTGCTGCGCACTGAGTCCGCCCATGCAGTGCGACAGGGCCCGCGCGTCGGACGCCCGGTCCAGCAGCTCCAGGGGGCCCGGGTCGTCGGAGGCGGTGTGTTCGAGCATGTCGGTCTCGGCGTCATCTTCTGGGCCGGTCGAAGGTTGGAAGGCGCTTTGCGTCCGGGGCTGGCTTTGCGCTCGGCGCAGGCTGTCGATCGCCTGGTTGCGCGCGATGCTGGTCAGCCAGGTCAGGGGCTGGCTCTGCGCCGCGTCGAAGCCGGAGGCGGAACGCCAGACCTTGACGTAGACCTCCTGCAGGATGTCCTCCGCCTGGGCCCGGTCTTTGTTGATACGCAGCACCACGGCGAACAGATGCGCGCTGCTGCGCTCGTAGAGCGCGGCGAATGCCGCGCGGTCGCCGAGCCCGGTCCTGGCCAGCAAGGCGGCGAGTTCTCGGCTGCGGTCTGACCAGGCTTCCAAGGGGGCTCGCATAGGGGATGCTGGCTGGCGGGGGTTGCGGTAGACGGCGATTCTAGGAGGCGGTCGGGCTTTGAGCGGGGCCTCGGACTGCTTGTCCCGGGGGTGGTCGCGCGCGCGGGCCGCTCCTTACAATCGAGCGCTTCGGCCTGGATGGATGGCCGACGACCGTCAACCGCCCCGCCCATGCCCGCATCCAACGAGTTCGTCCTCACCCTGTCCTGCCGCGATGCCAAAGGCATCGTCTACGCCGTCTCCGGCCTGCTCTACCAGGCGGGCTGCAACATCGTCGATTCGCAGCAGTTCGGCGACGTGCAGAGCGACGACAGTACCGGCCTGTTCTTCATGCGGGTGCATTTCGAGGCGCCGGCCCACCTGGCCAGCGCCGCCACGCTCGACCAGCTCTTCACCCACGCGCGCGAGCAGTTCCAGATGGAGGTCCGCTTCCATCCGCTGGCCCAGAAGCCGCGCCTGCTGCTGATGGTGAGCAAGCACGGGCACTGCCTGAACGACCTGCTGTTCCGCCGGCAGTCGGGCCAGCTCGACGTCGAGATCGCCGCCATCGTGAGCAACCATCCCGACTACGCCGAGCTGGCCCAGAGCTACGGCATCCCCTTCCACCACCTGCCGCTGCCCACCGGCGCGCCGATGGAAGCCAAGCGCGCCCAGGAGCAGCAGGTGGAGGCCCTGGTGGCCGAGCTGCGCGTCGACCTCGTCGTGCTGGCGCGCTACATGCAGATCCTGAGCCCGGAGTTCTGCGGCTTCCTCAAGGGCCGCGCCATCAACATCCACCACAGCTTCCTGCCCAGCTTCAAGGGCGCCAAGCCCTACTACCAGGCGCACGACCGCGGCGTGAAACTGATCGGCGCCACTGCCCACTACGTCACCGCCGACCTGGACGAAGGGCCGATCATCGAGCAGGACGTCGAACGCGTCGACCATTCCCTCAGCCCCGAGGACTTCACCGCGGTCGGCCGCGACGTCGAAAGCGTGGTGCTGGCCCGCGCGGTGCGCTGGCACGTCGAGCACCGCGTGCTGATGAACGGCCACAAGACCGTGGTCTTCAAGTAAGCCAGCAGCCAGGGAGGTTCCACCCATGCCCAGCATCAAGCCGCCGTTGTCCGACCTGTCTTCCGCCGACTACACCGAGCAGCAGTTCTACGAGGCGCTGCAGAACGGCGACATCGAGAGGTTGATGTCGCTGTGGTCCGACGACGAGGAAGTCAGCTGCATCCAGCCCGGCGGCGCCCGCGTGGTGGGCCTGCAGGCGGTGCGCGAGAGCTTCGAGCGCATGTTCGCCCAGGGCCCGGTGGACGCCCATCCCGAGCAGGTGCGGCGCCTGGTGCACCACGACTGCGCCATCCACAGCGTGGTCGAGCGCGTGTCCGTCACGACCGAGAAAGGGCCGGGCTCGGCCTGGGTGCTGTCCACCAACGTCTACATGAAAGACGCGATGGGCTGGAAGATCGTGTCGCACCACGCCAGCCCCGGCATGGTGGGGCACGCGCCGCCGCCGGTGGACAACCCGGCCACGCTGCATTGAATTGAAGACCCACCGCAACGTCCGCGCCAGCGGGCGCAGCCGCCGTTGAAAGACTACCGATCCCCACGCTGGTACCCGCAGCGAGGCGCCCTGGGCGGCCATGCGCAAACCATCTGGCCGGCCCTGTTCTCCAGGCGCTTCCACGGCCCGGCGCCGGCCTACCGCCGCGAGCGCTGGGCCACGCCCGATGCCGACTTCATCGACGTGGACTGGCAGGACACGCCGCCCGCCGCCCCTGGCCGGGACGGCCGCCCCCCTGCGCCGCAGCCCTTGCTCGTGCTGTTCCACGGCCTGGAAGGCAGCTCGGCCAGCCACTACGCCCAGGCTTTCGCCGACTGGGCGCGCAAGCGGGGCTGGCGCTACGCCGTGCCGCATTTCCGAGGCTGCTCGGGCGAGCCGAACCTCGCGCCCCGCGCCTACCACTCGGGCGACCACGAAGAGATCGGCTGGGTGCTCGCGCGGATGGCCCTGGCCCATCCGGGGCCGGTCGTGGCCGTCGGCATCTCGCTGGGCGGCAACGCGCTGCTGCGCTGGGCCCAGGAGGCGGGCGAGTCCGCGGGTGCCCGGGTGTGGGCCGTCGCGGCCATCAGCGCGCCGCTGGACCTGGCCGCCGGCGGCAAGGCCATCAACGAAGGCTTCAACCGCATCAGCTACAGCCGCATGTTCCTGAAGAGCATGAAGCCCAAGGCATTGCAGAAATTGGCCCAGCACCCCGGCCTGTTCGACCGCGAACGCCTGCTGGCGGCCGACTCGTTGATGGCCTTCGACGACGTGTTCACCGGCCCGCTGCACGGCTTCACCGGCGTGGCCGACTACTATGCGCGGGCCTCGGCCAAGCCTCACCTGCACCGTATCCGCGTGCCGGCGCTGGTGCTCAACGCGCGCAATGACCCTTTCGTCCCCGCGGCTTGCCTGCCAGGGCCTGGCGAAGTCGGCGACCATGTCACGCTGTGGCAGCCGGCGCACGGCGGCCACGTCGGGTTTCCCGCGGGCCGCTGGCCCGGGCATGTGCTGACCTTGCCCGAGCAAGTCATGGCCTGGGTGTCGGGGCAGACCGGCCTGGGCCCGCTGGCGGCCACCGCATGAATGAACCAACAAGGAGGCGCGCCGTGCGTGCACACCATCACCTTCCATCCGCGGCGCCGTGGATCGCCCTGGCCGCCGCCCTCGTCGCCGCGGCGGCGCCTGCCACGGCCCAGACCCTTTACCGCTGCGGCAACGAATACAGCCAGACGCCCTGCTCCAAGGACGCCTCGCCCGCGCGGCTGCCATCCTCCGCTGCGCCCGACGGCCCCGCAACCCCCGGCGGCAAGGACCTCTGCATCGCCGAAGCCTCGAAGGTGCTCGGTTTCAACGAGCCCCAGCCGGGCCTGTTTGAGAACGTGGACAAGGGCCTCGCGCAAGTCATCCAGTACGCCGGCACGCCGATCGCGGCCAAGACCTACGTCCTGAGCAACCGCGGCAAGGTGCATGGGGGCCTGCTGGTGCCGGAGCAATCCCTGGTCTGCCACCTGAGCGACGACGAACGCCGCCTGCTGCGCCTGGCGCCCAACAACAGCGGCCCCAAGGCGGGCCCGCGCTGAACCTGGCCGGCGCCTCGCATCGTCACAGGCACACCATGGACCCGATCGTTCACGCCGCATTGAAAAAATGGCCCGACGTGCCGGATTGCCGAGGCTGGCTGGGCCTGGACGCTCGCGGCGACTGGTTCATGCGGGACGACCGCGCCCAGGCGGCCGGCCCATTCCCTGCCAGCAAGGGCAGCCGCATCGAACATGAGAAGCTGCTCGGTTTCATCGGGCGCAATTACGCGGCCGGCGCGGACGGCGCCTGGTTTTTCCAGAACGGGCCGCAGAAGGTTTTCGTCGAACTGGAAGCCGCGCCCTGGACCTGGCGCTTGAACGCCGGCCGCGGCGGCGCCATCCCAGCGCTGCACAGCCACACCGGCCTGCCCGCCGAATTCGTTTCAGCCTGGATGGACGAGCGGGGGCGGCTTTTCTTGCTGACCTCGCTCGGTTTCGGCCTGGTGCACACCATGGACGTGCACCAGGCCCTGGCACCGGTGGAGTCCGGCGAATGGCGGGTGGGCGAACTCGCGTTCGCCGAGATGCCCCCACGCTTCGGCTACCGGCTCAGCCCGCAGTCCGACGGCGCTGTCGCTTGACCCTGGCGCCGCGGCCTTTGCCCATGGCGTTCCCAGCCCTGGGCGTTCGGTGGGGCCGGGAGCAACAACGACGATGGCGGCCCAAGACGCCGCACCAACGGAAAAAGCCGGCTGGGAGCCGGCTTTCCGATGCGGATGGCCCAGGGCCTTATTTGGAAGCGGCCACCATGTAGGCCACCACCGCCTTGATGTCGGCATCACTCGCCGACGAGCCGCCGCGCGGCGGCATGGCGTTCTTGCCTTTGATCGCGCTGGCGGTCAAACCATCGACACCGGCGGCCAGGCGGGGAGCCCAGGCGGCCTTGTCGCCCACCTTCGGCGCGCCCGCGATACCGGCGGTGTGGCAGGCGGCGCAGGCCTGGGCGTACAACGCGGGCTCGGCGGCGGCCGACGACGAGGCCGTCGCGGTTTCCTTGGGCGGTTCGGCGGCGACAGCCGGCGTCGCGGCTTCGGAAGGCGCAGCGGCGGGAGCGGGGGCCGCGGCTGCATCGGCAGCAGCGGCCTTGGGGGCCGGAACCGCGGGTTCCGCGAATTTCGCGCCGCCTTTGTTGGCCATGAACGCCACGGCCCGGGCGATCTCGACGTCCTTGAAATCGCCGCCGCCCTGCGGGCCCATCGCACCCTTGCCCTTGAGCGCGCTGTTCAGCAACGCATCGAAACCCTGGGCGATGCGCGCGGCCCAGGCCGCGGTGTCGCCCAGCTTGGGCGCGCCGGCGGCGCCGGGGGTGTGGCAGGCCGAGCATTGCGCCGCGAAGACTTGCTCGCCGGTCTTGAGCGACGACATGTCGTTGGGGTCGTTGATCTTCACGCGGGCGACCGGCTGGATGCGCTGCGCCGTGGCTTCGGCGTTCAAGCCGTCGCTGCCCGCCGCTGGGCGCTTGTCGGTCGCCACCTGCGTGACCAGCAGGATGATGACCAGGATGGGCACGATGAAGCTGAACAGCACGGCGACGATCACCTGCTTGGGGGTCTTGATCGGGCCTTCGTGCGGACCGTCGTCGTCGTGTGTTGTGGCGTGGGAGTCGCTCATGAAGTCCTCAATGGCGGGGCATGCAAGGAAGGCGCGGTCGTCGGCGCCGAACGTAGCCCACGATTATAGGACGAGGCCCACCCCGAGGAGCCGCCGCCGAGCGGCTCGCGCGGCGGTTGTCCGGCCTGCGGCTAGAATGGCGGCTGCTGCGCCCGTAGCTCAATGGATAGAGTACTGCCCTCCGAAGGCAGGGGTTGCTGGTTCGATCCCAGCCGGGCGCGCCACCAGGTTCCGCAGCCCGTCGACCGCGTCGCCCGAATCGGCTGCGCTCTTTTTCAAGACGATGTACACCAGACGGGATGCCCGCGGGCGCCAGCCGCAGCGCCGTGGACTACGGTGCCCGCGGGGCCGTCATGGACCGTTGCTCGAAGGAGCTGACAGCAGGGTGGCGCCATTCAACTTCGCGCGCGCCACGAACCCGGCCGGAGCCTTGAGCACCACATGGGGAGCGAGATGGAGTTCCGCGGCCTGGACCCTGGCTTGCTCGTCGACCGTCAGTTCGCCCGAAGGCAGCGTGGCGGTGAGTGATCCGATTTCGGCGTCCCGACCGATGGAGAGTTCGGTGCTCCGGCGTCCGCCACCTGCGATCGATTGAGCCCCCATTTCTGCGCAATCGCCACCTTGGAACGCCAGCCGCTGCGCGACCAGATGGCCGACGGTGATCAATGAAGGCGAGCATTCCGGCGCGGCCACTGTCAATTCCGGCAGCGGCTTTTCGAGGCTGCCCCCATGCAATTCGATGTCCTCGAAACCGCTGCTGGTCAAGGCGGCCACGGCGAAGGGCAAAGTGATCTCGACATTCCCATGGCCATCACCGTCATGCCGGTGGCGGTGGCTTCGGCGGACTTCGCGGAAACTTTCAAGCACGATCACGAGCTTGCCTTGCTCGAGGCGGCTGGACATCCGGCGGTTGTACCGGTTGTATTTGACCGTGGCATCCACTGCATCAACGGCGTAGCCGACCTTGATTTGCCAAAACTGGAAATCGGGATCGGATGCGTTCCCTTTTTCGATCCGGACGCCGCGGATGCCGCCCACCGGGATTCGCTGAAGGACCTCGGACTTCGCCCGCAGTTCCTCCATTTGCCGAGCATGCCTCGATTCCAGCCATGCGCCGCCGAAAGCGAACAGGCCAAAAGCCGCAGCGAAAAACAAAGGGCCCTTCCGAAGCCTCCGTGGAAAGCAGATGCGGCTCGGCATCAGGAGAGGTCCCGTTCTCGAAGGTGGAAATAAGCGGCCACCCAGAGCAGGGCGGGCACGCCGACCACCAGCAGGGCGGCGAAGGCTTGGTCCAGAGGCTGCGATTCCCATCCCACTGGATGGGTGTCTGTCCAATAGGCGATGACGGTTGCGACCCCGATGTCCATGACGCTGGTCATCCCCATGATGCACAAGAAAAGGACGAATCCCAGGATGGCCGTTTTCAATGCCGCCGCCCTCTTGAAGAAGTAACTGCAGCCCAGGCAGAAAGCCTGGAGGGTGTTCAGGAACATGAACAGGAGGGCCTGTTCCATCGGGGAATTTCCTTGATACCCTGGTTTTTGAAGCGCCTCAGTGAACAGGGGGAAATAAAAACTGAAATCCGGGGCGGGTTCGAGGTTTTTCAGGTCGGGTGGAAGCGACTCATAGGCGAGCCGGGCGATCTGAACCGAGGGCCAATGGACGGCCGAATAGAGGGCGGTGTAAGCCAGCGGAAACAAAATGCCGATCCACAGGACCGCCATCAGCCACTTTTCAAAATGGGAAGCCGGTCGCATCAGGGTGACCAAAGCAACGGCGGGATTGGACAGGCCGTTCGCGTACCGGGCCGCGAAAATGATCCCGGTGATGAAAATCCCCGTGAAAAACCACGAGGCTTGGCCATCGAAGGTGAAGGGGCTGTAAGTCGCGCGGTCGCCGTCCCCCACCGCGAAAATCAAGGCGATCACGATGAGGTCCACCATGGCCGCGACACAGGCGAACCAGGCGTAGCCGCGGCGGCTCTCCGACCAATGCGACCTGAACAGGCGGCCGAAGCGGGCCAGGGAGAAGGCCGCGCTCATGGAGGGCTCCCGTGGCGCGCGACCGCGTCGATGACGGCCCGCTTGTTGACGCTCAAAGCCTTGTACAAGAGTTCGAGCTGGACCGGCGTCTGGATGGCTTCCCGATTCCGGACCACATAGGCCCAGTGCTGCCCGATGGGCTCTTGGTAGAGGCAGTCGTGCGGCAGGTCGTCCGCAGCATCCGCCACGCCCATGCGCAGCGCGGACTGCAGCGACTGGATGTCGGCCGCCAATTCCAGCCTGCCCTCGTCCATGAACAACGCATGCTGCATCAGGCTTTCCAGGTCATGCGCCTGGTGCGTGCTGATGATGACGGTGCGGTTCCGGTGTTCCGGACGCGCCATGATGTCTTTGAACTGGCTGCGGCCCAGGATGTCGAGTGCGTTGGTGGGTTCGTCCATGAGGAGCACCGGCGTATGGGTCGCCAGCGCGAAGGCCAGCACCGCTTTCTTCTTCTGGCCCAGGCTCATCGCGCCGAAGTCGACCGTCATGGGCAATTCGAACAGCTGCACGTAGTCCGCGAAATGGGCCGCTGAAAACCTGGGATAGAACGGCGCGTGGGTGCGGAGCAGGGTCGACAGGCTGATGCTGGGCAGGTGGAATTCCTCGGGCAGCAGGTAGACCTGTTCCAGGAAATCCGGATGCCGCCGCGAAGGCGTGAACCCCATGACCTGGATG
>CBJNAE010000143.1:0-9754 GCA_966433995.1 uncultured Ideonella sp.
CGCACGAGATCCGCTTCGCGCGCGAGGTGGCCGACCGCGTCATCTTCATGGACCGCGGCGTGATCGTCGAACAGGGCCCGGCCAGGCAGGTGATCGACCGGCCGTCCCACGAGCGCACGCGGGCCTTCCTCGGGCAGCTGCCCGGCCCGGCCGCGGAGGCCGCGTGATGCAGGGCTCGCCGGCTCCCCTGGCGGCCACGGCCACGCACTGGCCCGACCTGCTCGCCTTGCTCCTGCCGCCGCTGGCTTCGGGCGCGTGGACGGCGCTGCGCATCTTCGCGGGCGCCTTCTGTGTCGCCGTTTCGGTCGGCCTGCTGCTCGCGGTGGCGGCCACCTTCTCGCGCCGCCGCGCCGTGCGCTGGGCGATCGGCGCCTACGTGGAATGGCTGCGCAACGTGCCGGCGCTGGCGCACCTGTTCATCATCTATTTCGGGCTGGCGTCGGTGGGCCTGAGGTTGCCCCCGGTCGCCGCGGCCGTCGCCGGGCTGGGCCTGGTGGGCAGCGCGGTGCTGGCCGACGTCTTCGCCAGCGGCCTGCGGGCGCTGCACGCGGGCCAGCGCGAAGCCGCGCTGTCGGTGGGCTTGACGCCGCTGCAGTGCCTGCGCTTCATCCTGCTGCCGCAAGCGCTGCGCGTCACGCTGGCGCCGCTGGGCAACTACGCGAGCCAGTTGCTGAAAGACACCTCGATCGCCTCGGCGATCGCGGCGCCCGAGGTCATGTTCTTCGCGCGCAACCTCGTGACCTCCACCTTCCAGACTTCGCTGACCTACCTGCTCGTGGTGCTGATCTACGCCGCGATGCTGCTGCCGGTCGGCTGGGGGTTCGCGCGGCTGGAGACACGCCTGTCGAGGAGGCAACCATGAGCGGGTTCCTGCAGGCCTATGCGGAATACGGCGGCGAATGGCTGCCGCGCCTGGCCGCCGCGGCCTGGACGACGTTGCTGCTGGCGTTGCTCGGTTTCCTGCTCGCGCTGCTGGGCGGCGCGTTGCTGACCGCCGCGCTGCGGTGCGGCCACGCGGGGCTCTCCGCCCCCGCCCAGGCCTTCGTGCAGCTGATGCGCACCGTGCCGCTGCTGGCGCTGCTGTTGCTGCTGTACTTCGGCCTGCCGGCGCTGGGGCTGACGCTCGGCGGTTTCACGGCCGGCGTACTCGGCCTGGGCTTGCACGGCGCGGCCTATGTGGCCGAAGTGTTCCGGGCAGGCCTGGGCGCCGTCCACCCCGGCCAGCGCGAAGCCGCGCTGGCCGCGGGCCTCACGCCGGCCCAGGCCTTCGCCAGCATCGTGCTCCCGCAGGCGCTGCGGGTGATGCTGCCGCCGCTGCTGAACACCTTCGTGTCGCTGCTCAAGGACAGCTCGCTGTGCGCGCTGATCGCCACCGACGAGCTGATGCTGGCGGCGCGCGCGATGTCGTCGGAGTATTTCCTGCCGCTGCACATCTTCCTGCTCGTCGGCCTCTTCTATTTCGCCATCGCCTTCCCGCTGTCCCTGCTATCGCGCGGCCTGGAGCGGCGCCTGGGCCGCGGCCGCAGGCACATCGGAGCCACCGCATGACGCTTCAAGGATCCCCACCGCGCCCGCCGCGACTGGCCCCCACGCCGGACGACCCGCAGCGCCTGACGCTGGCGGAAGCCGCCCGCGCCATCCGCGACGGCACCTCCAGCAGCGAAAGGCAGGTCGCCCAGTGCCTGGCCGCGATCGACCGCTTCGACGCGCAGTTGCACGCTTTCGTCGAGGTCTACCGCGAAGAGGCGCTGGCCAGCGCCCGGGCGCTGGACGCGCTAGCCGCGGCGGGCCGCTTCCTCGGGCCCCTGCACGGGCTGCCGGTCGCGGTGAAGGACCTCTTCGAGATCGAGGGGAGGCGCATCACCGGCGGCTCCCTCGCCACGCCGCCGCGCCTGTCGGCCGCCACCGCCACCGCGGTGCTGCGGCTGCAGCAGGCAGGCGCCATCGTCATCGGCAAGACGCACACGGTGGAATACGCCTTCGGCGGCTGGGGCACCAACGCCGCCATGGGCACGCCGTGGAATCCCTGGGACCTGCAGACCCACCGCGTGCCCGGCGGCTCCAGCAGCGGCTCGGCCGTGGCCGTGGCCGCCGGAATGTGCCTGGGCGCGCTCGGCACCGACACCGGCGGCTCGGTGCGCATCCCGGCCGGGCTGTGCGGGCTGGTCGGCTTGAAGACCTCGCCGGGGCTGGTCAGCCGGCACGGCTTGCTGGCGCTGTGCCCGACCCACGACACCGTGGGCCCCATCGCCCACACCGCGGAAGACGCCGCGTTGATGCTGGACGCGATGGCCGGCCCCGATCCGCTGGACGCGGCGTCGCTCGTCCTGCCCGCCGCGGCATCCTGCGCCGCGCAACTCGGCCGCGGCGTGCGCGGCCTGCGCGCGGCGGTGCTGCCCGAAGCGGAGCGCCGCGGCGTGCAGGCCGACGTGCTGCGCGCCTACGACCTCGCGCTGGACGACCTCGCCGGCCTCGGCGTCGAACTCGTCCCCGCGGAGCTGGCCGAGCCGCTGGAGAGCTACATGGCCACCGCCGGCGCGTTGATGAGCGCCGAGGGCTACGCGAACCTGGGCGACCTCTTCGAGCGGGACGGCCTGGCCTTCGACCCCCACGTGCGCGAACGCATCCTCCAGGGGCGGAACGTCACCGCGGCCAGCTACCTCGCCCTGCAGCGCAAGCGCCGGGACGCGTGCCAGGCGATGGCCCGGGCGATGGAGTTCGTCGACCTGCTCGCCTTCCCGACCAACCCGATCACCGCCATCCCGGTCGCTGAGGTGGACGAGTCGGCCACGCCGCTGTCCCGCCTGGGCCGCTTCGTGAACCTGCTGGATCTGTGCGCGGTGGCGGTGCCGGTCGGCCTGTCGCCGCAGGGGCTGCCGGTGTCGATGCAATTGATCGGCAAACCCGGCCAGGACGCCCTCGCACTGCGGCTGGCCCACGCTTACCAGCAAGTGACCCGCTGGCACCGCCTGCGGCCACCGGGCTTGAGGCCGCCCGCCTGGCCCACCCACGCCCAGCCCAGCGAAACGATGAAGTAGCGCCGCGCGAACGGGGACCGTCGACCGCCGATCCGTTTTTTCCAAGGAGCCGCCGCCATGCACCCTCACCGCCACCTCCCCGCCTCCATCCGTCGCCGGTTCCTCGCCTGGTCGGGGGCCGCCGCGCTGGCTGCCGCGGCCTGCGCCCAAGCAGGGGCGGCAGACTGGCGCGCCAGTCCCACGCTCAGCCGCATCGCCGACAAGGGCGTGGTGAACGTCGGCTACATCCCCACCCCCGGCACTTTCGCCTTCAAGGACGAGCGCGGCCAGACCGTCGGCTACTCGATCGACCTGTGCTGGCGCGTGGTCGAGGCCGTGCGCGCCGAACTCAAGCGGCCCGACATCCAGCCGTCGTTCCGGCCGGTCGAGGCGGCGCAGCGCATCCCGATGCTCAAGTCCGGCGAGATCGACATCGAATGCGGCGCCAACACCAACACCGCCAAGCGCCAGGAACAGGTCGACTTCTCGCACACCTTCTTCCTCACCGGCGCCCGCATGGCCGTGCGCAAGGGCGAGGAGGTCGACGGCCCCGGCGGGCTGTGGCGCAAGCGGGTGGCCGTCACCAGGGGCACCACGGCCGAAACCCTGGTGCAGCAGCGCAAGCCCGAACTCGACCTCACCGTGCTGCCGGTGGCCAGCGACGCAGAAGGCATGCGCCTGCTCGAAGCCCGCCAGGCCGACGCCTTCGCGCAGGACGACGTGCTGCTCTACGCGCTGATCGCGCAGTCGCCCGCGCGCGGCAGGCTGTCGGTGTCGGGTAAGTTCATGTCGGTGGAGCCCTATGCCTTCATGCTGCCCAAGGGCGACACGGTATTCACCGCGCTGGTGGACAGGACGCTGCTTGGGCTGATGCACGGGGGCGAGCTGGTCAACCTTTACAAGAAATGGTTCGACACGGAGCGGTTGCGCATTCCGATGAATGTGTACATGAAGGAGAACTTGCGGTTTCCCAACAAGTATGGGATTCCGTGACGGTGGGGCCTTACCCGTCCCGTTCGGGCTGAGCCCTTCGACAGGCTCAGGACAGGCCTGTCAAAGCCTCGCGTGCCTCTCCACCCCGTTCGGGCTGAGCCTGTCGAAGCCCTGGTGAAGGACAGCCTTGACTTGTTGCACCGCGCCGGGATTCCGGCCCGGCAGCCGGGTAACTTTCTTTTGCTTGCCCAAAAGAAAGTCACCAAAGAAAAGGGCACCCCGGATGCGGCGGTCGCCTTTTCTTGCCTACTTCTTTTGGCGAAGCAAAAGAAGTAGGTCGGCTGTCGGGACGAAATCCCGACGCGGTGCAACAAACTGAGGTGAACCTCCACCAGGGCTTCGACAGGCTCAGCCCGAACGGACGGGGGAGGCACGCACGGCTTTGACAGGCCTGTCCTGAGCCGGTCGAAGGGCTCAGACTGAACGGAGGGGAGAGGACGCGCCGGCTTCGACAGGCCTGTCCTGAGCCTGTCGAAGGGCTCAGCCCGAACGGAGAGGACTACATCCCGAACGGACAACGCCCACCCGGCCAGCGAGCACCGCCCCTCACCCCTCCCCCGGCTCCTTGCGCTGCGCCGCCCGCAACCTCCCCGGCGCCATCCCGAAACGCTGCTGGAAGTGGCGGATGAAATGCGACGCGTCGGAGAAGCCGCTCTCGTAGGCGATGGTGTAGATCGGCAGCCCCGTGGTCGTCAGCAGCCACTGCGCGTACTTCAGCCGCACGTTGCGGTAGTAGGCCGAAGGCGTCGCGCCGGTCTCGGCGAGGAACTCGCGCTCCAACTGGCGGCTGCTGCAGTCCACGAGGCGCGCCACCACGGCGATCTCCAGCGGCGTGGTGATGTTCTTCTCCATCAGCACCATGGCGCGGCGCACCCGGTCGCTCTCGGCGGACCCATAACCCAGCGCGTGGCGCCGCGCGACGTGGGTGGCCGTCTTGGACGGCTTGACCGTCATCTGGTGCACCACCTTGGCGGCGCGGTCGGCGCCGCAATGCAGGTGGACCAGCTCGGACACCAACTCGACGATCGAGGTGCCGCCGGCGCAGGTGGCGCGGTGGGCGTCCAGGGCGTAGTGGGCATGCGTCTCGAAGGGCGCCCCGGGGTGCATCGCCTTCCAGTCCTCCACATGGAAGGGGTGGATGCAAGGCACGTGGCCGTCCAGAAGGTCCAGGGCGGCCAGCACGAAGCTGCCGGTGCAGACGCCGATCAGCGGCACGCCCTGCGCGGCGGCCTTGTGCAGGAAGGCGGAATGGCGCTTGTCGGCCTGGCCGATGCGCGACAGCAGGCCGCCGATCACGGCGACGTAGTCGAAGTCCAGCGCGCCCTGGAAGGAACGGCTGGCGGGCACGCGCACGCCGCAGCTGGAGGCGGTCGGCTCGCCGGCGTTGCCGAGGATCTCCCAGGAGCAGCGCACCTGCTGGCTGCCGTCGCCCAGGTCGGCGGCGTGGCGCAGGCCGTCGCACAGGCCGGCCAGCGACAGCAGCGGGAAGCCCGGCCACA
Organism: uncultured Ideonella sp.; assembly: GCA_966433995.1. Classification (GTDB taxonomy): domain Bacteria; phylum Pseudomonadota; class Gammaproteobacteria; order Burkholderiales; family Burkholderiaceae_C; genus JANPCX01. The sequence continues at coordinate 5,510 of CBJNAE010000143.1, forward strand.
GCACGATGCCCACGCGCAGCTCGAAGGCGGAGGCTCGCTTGCGCCGCGGCGCGGCAGTGGCAACACGAGGCGCGTCCAGGCGATCGACGACGGAGCGGGACGCTGCCTCGGGCGCCGTGGCAGCGGCCGGCACGGCCCTCGGGGTTTTCACCTTCTGTCGCATCCGTTCAATCTAACTGCTTTGAACGGCCATGGCCAATGCCGGCGTGTTCCTAGGATGCCTTCGCGCCGTGAAGAAAAGACGGAACGGGCGCGCCATGAACCGGGCCGCGCACCGTGGCACCGGCACCTCCCCCATCCCCACACCGACCCATCCCCATGGAGACGACCTTGAATACTCACCGCACTTCCCTAAACCGTTCACCGATCGCGCGGCTTTGCGTGCCGACCGCGCTGCTGGCGGCCCTCGCGCTGGCCGGCCTGGCGGCAGGCTGTGGGGGCGGCGGCTCCGACGACGCGGTGAAGACACCCGGCGTCTCGGCCGGCGCCACGGGTTACGCCAACGGCGTGGTCGCCGTGTCGCACCCGCTGGCGGCCAAGGCGGGCGCCGACGTGCTCGCCGCCGGGGGCAACGCCTTCGACGCGGCCGCGGCGATCCAGTTCGCGCTGAACGTGGTCGAGCCGCAGAGTTCCGGCATCGGCGGCGGCGCCTTCATCGTCGCCTATGTGGCCAAGGACAAGCGCGTGGTCGCGCTCGACGGCCGCGAAAGGGCGCCGGCCGCCGCGACGCCGACGATGTTCGGCGACCTGAGCTTCGAAGACGCGTCCACCAGCGGCATCGCGGTGGGCGTGCCCGGCACCCTCAAGGCCTTCAGCACGGCGCTGTCGCAGTGGGGCACCCACACGCTCGCCAAGGCGCTGGAGCCGGCGATCTCCCTGGCCGAGAACGGCCACCCGGTGGGCCGGCTGCTGGCCAGCGACATCCTCAACACCAGCGACCGCGGCTTCTCCACCTCCAACCTGCAGCCGGAGACCGCCGCGCTGTTCCGCCCCGGCGGCGTGCCGCTGGCCCAGGGCGCGCTGCTCAAGCAGCCCGACCTCGCCAAGACCTTCAAGTTGATCGCCGCGCAAGGCACCGATGTTTTCTACAAGGGCGAGATCGCGGCGGCCATCGTCGCGGCGCAGACGCGTTCGACCACCACCGGCGCCGCCGGAGGCGCGTTGAAGGGCGGCGCCGCCGGCAAGATGTCGTTGGCCGACCTGGCCGGCTATGAAGCCACCATGCGCCAGCCGGTGACCGGCACCTACCGCGGCTACACCGTGGCCTCGATGCCACCCGTGTCCAGCGGCGGGGTCACCGCGCTGCAGCAGTTCAAGATGCTCGAACAGTTCCCCTTGGGCGACAAGGCCAAGGGCTTCGGCTTCGGCGAGAAGAACACGCTGAACGTGATGATCGACGCGATGCGCCTGTCCTTCCAGGACCGCAACTTCTACCTCGGCGACGCCGACTTCGTGAACATCCCGGTGGCAGGCCTGCTCGACGCCGGCTACCTCGCCGGCCGGGGCTCGCTGATCAAGTCGGACTCGGCGCTCGGCGCCGCCGCGCTCAAGCCCGGCACGCCGGCCAAGACGGGCTCCGCCAATCCGCCCGCCCAGAAGGACGCGAAGGAAGGCACGCACACCACGCACTTCGTGGTCGCCGACAAGGAGGGCAACGTGGTGTCGGTCACGACCACGGTGGAGTCGCTCTTCGGCTCGGGCATCCTGGTGCCGGGCTACGGCTTCCTGCTGAACAACGAGCTGACCGACTTCAACTGGCCGCCCACCCTGGACGCCGCCAGCGGCAACCCCGGCGCCAACGACGTCGCCCCGCGCAAGCGCCCGCGCAGCAGCATGACGCCCACCCTCCTGCTCAAGGACGGCAAGCCCTTCGCCGCGCTCGGCTCGGCCGGCGGCTCCAAGATCATCAACGCGGTGGTGCAGGTCACCTCCAACATGGTCGACCACGGCATGAGCGTGGAGCAGGCGGTCGACGCGCCGCGCATCCACGCGGGCGCCAGCGGCACGGTGTTCTGCGAAGTAGGACCGATGACGCCCACTGGCTTCACGCCGACGCCCGCCTTCTCGCCCGCCGTGGTGGCCTCGGTCAACGCGATGCGCGAGCCGGCCCTGGGCATGCCCGCCTGCAGCGGCAATGAAGCCCACGGCGCCAACCTGTCGGTCCAGGCCCTGGTGATCGACCTGGCCACCGGTTTGAAATACGGCGCGGCCGACAAGCGGCGGGAAGGCACGGTGGCCGGCGTCAAATGACCCAACGCGGATCGGGCCGCGCGGTGTTTGCATCCGGGCTTGTACGCCCATGTAATAAAGGGCTCAAGCCGCCGCCGCGGCGTCCGAAAACAGCGGTGCCGATGTAGGCTTGAAAACAGGGTCCACGGCCCACCGCGCGCGCATGCTCGACCCATGCGCGCGCCTGTTTTTCGCCCTCGCCTTCCTCAAAATCCCATAAGGAATTTGCATGACCGCACCGATCGCCAAACCCCTGCATGCCCTCGCCGCCGCGGCGTTGACCGCCGCCCTGTTGCCCGCCGCCCAGGCGCAGGCCATCAAACCCACGCTGGCCAAGGTGGCCGAAAGCGGCGCGATCCGCATCGCCTACCGCGCCGACGCCGTTCCTTTCAGCTACGTGGACGGCGGCAAACCGACCGGCTTCTCTTTCGAAATGTGCGAGCGCATCGCCGACGCGGTGAAGGCGAAGTTGAAACGCACCGACATCAAGACCGAACGGGTGGCCGTCACCTCGCAGAACCGCATCCCCTTCATCCTCGACGGCACGGTCGACGTGGAGTGCGGCGTCACCACCAACAACGCGGTGCGCGGCGAGCAGGTGCAGTTCTCGATCAACACCTTCTACACCGGCACCCGGCTGCTGACCAAGAAGGCGTCGGGCATCAAAGGCTACGCCGACCTGAAGGGCAAGACCGCGTCCACCACCGCCGGCACCAGCAACGTCGTGGTGCTGCGCAAGCACTTCCGCGACAACAACCTGGACGTGAACCTCGTCAACGCCAAGTCCGACGCCGAAGCCTTCGCGATGGTGGAGAACGACCAGTCGGCCGCCTACGGCATGGACGACATCCTGCTCTACGGCTTCGCCGCCAATTCCAAAAAGCCGTCCGACTGGGCCGTCGTCGGCGAGGCGCTGCAGGTGGAACCCTACGCCTTCATGCTGCGCAAGAACGACCCCGAGTTCAAAAAGCTGGTGGACGACACCATCGCCGCGGCGATGAAGAGCGGCGAGTTCGAGCGGCTCTACAAGAAGTGGTTCCTCTCGCCGATCCCGCCCAACAACATCAACATGAACGTGCCGATGAGCGACGAACTCAAGGCCAACCTGAAGGCGCTGAGCGACAAGCCGGCGATGTGATCGCGGCCGTTCGGGTTCATTCCCCTCCCCGTTCGGGTTGAGGCCCCTCCCCGTTAAGGTTGAGGCGCCTCCCGTTCGGCTTGAACCCCCTCTTCCGTTCGGGCTGAGCCTGTCGAAGCCTTCTTTGCGCACCTCCGGGGCTTCGACCAACACAAGCGGCCAGGCCCTTCGGCAGGCTCGGTCACGAACGATGTCTGTCCACCACCGCCCCCTCACCCCAACCCTCTCCCCCGTGCCGGGGGCGAGGGAGTTTTGTCTTGCTCCCTCTCCCGCTTGCGGGAGAGGGCTGGGGGTGGAGCAGGGCTTTAGCGAAACTTCGTTTTCGAGCGGCATGCCGCGAGCCTGCGGAACGACCCGGGCTTGCAAGCCCGGGTGCGCACTGCAAGTGAGGGCCGGCGCGGACCTCCGGGCTTGACACGGCCCATAGACCTCAGGGCGAACGGTCTGGTGGATTCATGCCACCGGCAAAGCCGGGTAATCGGTGTAGCCCTCGGCGCCGCCGCCGTAGAAGGTGGCCGGGTTGGGCGCGTTGAGCGGCGCGTCCTCGCGCAACCGGCGGGCCAGGTCGGGGTTGGCGATGAAGAGCCGGCCGAAAGCGACCAGGTCTGCCTCGCGCGAAGCCACCGCCTTCATGGCGGTGTCGCGGGTGTAGCCGTTGTTCACCATCCATGCGCCGGCCGGGTGGTCGCGCTTGTACAGCTCACGCAGCGCGGCGAAGTCGAAGGGCGCCACGTCGCGAGCGCCGCCCGTCTGGCCTTCGATCAGGTGCAGGTAGGCCAGCTTCAGCGGCGCGATGTTCTCGACCACCTGGGTGAACAGCGCCTGCGCGTCGCTGTCCTGGCCGGAATCGTTGCCCGGGTTCACCGGGCTCAGGCGCA
>CBJNAE010000144.1:0-9732 GCA_966433995.1 uncultured Ideonella sp.
ACCTCGCGCTGGACCGCAGCATGATCCCGCTGGGCTCGTGCACGATGAAGCTCAATGCCACCAGCGAGATGATTCCCATCACCTGGCCGGAGTTCGCCCACATCCACCCCTTCGCCCCGGCCGACCAGCTGCAGGGCTACGACCTGCTGCGCCGCCAGCTGGAAGAGTGGCTGTGCCAGGCCACCGGCTATGCCGGCGTGAGCCTGCAGCCCAACGCCGGCTCGCAGGGCGAATACGCCGGCCTGCTAGCCATCAAGGCCTACCACGAGGCGCGCGGCCAGGGGCAGCGCGGCATCTGCCTGATCCCCGAATCGGCGCACGGCACCAACCCGGCGTCCGCCCAGATGGTGGGCATGTCGGTGGTGGTGGTGAAGTGCGACGCCCAAGGCAATGTCGACATGGACGACCTGCGCGCCAAATGCGAGCTGCACAGCGCCAACCTGGCGGCGGTGATGATCACCTACCCCTCCACCCACGGCGTGTTCGAGACCCGGGTGAAGGAACTCTGCGCCCTGGTGCACGAGCACGGCGGGCGCGTCTATGTGGACGGCGCCAACATGAACGCGCTGGTCGGCATCGCCGCGCCGGGCGAATTCGGCGGCGACGTCAGCCACCTGAACCTGCACAAGACCTTCTGCATCCCGCACGGCGGCGGCGGCCCGGGCGTCGGCCCGGTGGCGGTGGTGGCCGACCTGGTGCCCTACCTGCCCACCCACCAGAGCTACCTGGACAGCACCGCCGGCGCCGAAGCGCCGCAGCCCGCGGCGAACGGCGTGGGCGCCGTTTCCGCCGCGCCGCTGGGCAACGCCGCGGTGCTGCCGATCAGCTGGATGTACTGCCGCATGATGGGCGCCGAGGGCCTGCAGGCGGCCACCGAGACCGCCATCCTCAGCGCCAACTACATCGCTGCGCGGCTGGCGCCGCACTATCCCGTCCTGTATTCGGGCAATGCAGAAGGCATCCAGGGCGGCGGCGTGGCCCACGAATGCATCCTGGACCTGCGCCCGCTGAAGGAAAGCACCGGCGGCGCCCAGGGTATCAGCGCCGAGGACGTGGCCAAACGCCTGATCGACTACGGCTTCCACGCGCCGACGCTGAGCTTCCCGGTGGCCGGCACGCTGATGGTCGAGCCCACCGAAAGCGAGCCGCTGAAAGAGCTGGACCGCTTCATCGACGCGATGATCGCCATCCGCGAGGAGATCCGCCGCGTCGAACAGGGGCAGTGGCCCCGCGACGACAACCCGCTGAAGGCCGCGCCGCACACCGCCGAGGCGCTGATGGCCACCGAGTGGAAGCACGCCTACACACGCGAAGAAGCCGCCTACCCGGTGGCCGCGCTGCGCCAGAGCAAATACTGGTCGCCGGTCGGCAGGGTGGACAACGTCTACGGCGACCGCAACCTGTTCTGCGCCTGCGTGCCGATGTCCGACTACGCCTGAAACCCGCGGCCCCTACCGATTGGATGACCCATGGCTGTCTCAGTCTTCGACCTCTTCAAGATCGGCATCGGCCCCAGCAGTTCCCATACCGTGGGGCCGATGCGTGCCGCGCACTTGTTCGTCGCCCGGCTGGCCCATGACGGCCTGCTGGGCCGCACCCGCCGCGTCAAGACCGAGCTCTACGGCTCGCTCGGCGCCACGGGCAAAGGCCACGGCAGCGACACCGCCGTGCTGCTCGGCCTGGCCGGCCACGAACCGGACACTGTCGACGTCGAGGCCATCCCCGGCATCCTGGCCGAGGTGCGGCGGACCCGACGCATGCGCCTGCAAGGCGGGCATGAGATCGCCTTCGACGAAGCCGCGGACCTGGTCTTTTTCCGCCGCCAAAGCCTGCCCTTCCACGCCAACGGCATGCGCTTCAGCGCCTTTGGCGAGGACGGCACCGCCGAGCCGCTGGCCAGCCGCACCTTCTATTCGGTGGGCGGCGGCTTCGTCGTCAGCGAAGAAGTGGCTGCCGACGGCACGCGCCAGAAGCAAATCGCCCCCGACGCCACGGTGCTGCCGCTGCCTTTCCACTCCGCCGCCGAGCTGCTGGCGCTGACCGAGCGCGAAAGCTGCAGCATCGCCCAGGTGATGCGCGTCAATGAAAGGCACTGGCGCAGCGACGCCGAGATCGACAGCGGCCTGCTGCGCATCTGGAGCACGATGCAGGGCTGCGTCAACCGCGGCTGCTCGACCTCTGGCGTGCTGCCGGGTGGATTCAAGGTCAAACGCCGCGCCGCCGCGCTGCACGACAAGCTGCAGGCCGCCGCCCCGGCGGCCGCGGCCGACCCGCTGCAGGTGATGGACTGGGTCAACCTCTTCGCCCTGGCGGTGAACGAGGAGAACGCCGCCGGCGGGCGCGTCGTCACCGCCCCGACCAACGGCGCGGCCGGCATCATCCCGGCGGTGCTGCACTACTACGCCCGGTTCATCCCCGGTGCCGACGACGCCGGCGTCATCGATTTCCTGCTCACCGCCGCGGCCATCGGCATGCTCTACAAGGAGAACGCGTCGATCTCGGGCGCGGAAGTCGGCTGCCAAGGCGAAGTCGGCGTGGCCTGCTCGATGGCCGCCGGCGCCCTTTGCGCCGTGCTCGGCGGAACGCCCGCGCAAGTCGAGAACGCCGCGGAAATCGGCATGGAGCACCACCTCGGCCTGACCTGCGACCCGGTGGGCGGGCTGGTGCAGATCCCGTGCATCGAACGCAACGCCATCGCCTCTGTCAAGGCGATCAACGCCGCCCGCATGGCCTTGCACGGCGACGGTACTCACCACGTCAGCCTCGACAAGGTGATCAAGACCATGCGCGAAACCGGCGCCGACATGATGAGCAAATACAAAGAAACCGCCCGCGGCGGGCTGGCGGTCAACATCGTGGAATGCTGAACCGCATGCCGTGGCCGTCCCGGGGACTGGACAATTTTCCGGCGACTCACTCCTATTTATGAATTCACCCGAAAAATGGTTATAATCATAGTCTTTGCTAAAAGCTGCTTTTTCGAAGCGCTTCCTCAGTAGTCGAAGCGTTCAGGAAATTCAGCTCCAAAGCACCACGGCTGCCACCCTGGCGCCGCTCATCGCGGCGCATCTTGAGTTGGTGGCTGCTTCTGAAACACAAGATTCGAACGGAGAAGCGTCATGGCACGCGTCTGTCAAGTAACGGGCAAGCGCCCGATGGTGGGAAACAACGTCTCCCACGCCAACAACAAAACCAAGCGCCGGTTCCTGCCCAACCTGCAATACCGCCGTTTCTGGCTCGAGGCCGAAAACCGCTGGGTGCGCCTGCGCATCTCCAATGCCGCCCTGCGCTTGATCGACAAGGTCGGCATCGACCAAGTGGTCGCCGACCTGCGCGCCCGCGGCGAACTGTGAACTTGAGGAGCAGCTGACATGGCTAAAGGTGGACGCGAAAAAATCAAGCTGGAATCTTCTGCCGGCACCGGTCATTTCTACACGACCGACAAGAACAAGAAGACCACGCCTGAAAAGATCGAAATCATGAAATTCGATCCGAAGGCACGCAAGCACGTGATGTACAAGGAAATGAAGCTGAAGTAACCGACACCGGTCGAACACTTCGTTCCAGCCAACCAAAAGCCCCGATGCGCCGACAGGCCTTCGGGGTTTTTTGTCGCCCATCGTCTTTCTGCAGCAGCCAGTCGGCCCGAATTCGAAATACGCCGCGCCACGCCCTCACAGGCGGCCGGACAAGCAACCATGCCCAGCCTCCCATGCCAGCGGTGACGGGAGCAATAAAAAAGAAAAAAGGCACCCATCGCTGGGTGCCTGTGAGTCCTAGAGACCTGAGAGGAGAAGCGGATCAGCGGACAACCGCGATTTCCTCGCGCTTGCCGCCCTTGTAGGTGTACAGGGTCAAGGCGCCGTTCTTGATGTCGCCCTTGTTGTCAAAGGAGATGTTCCCGGTCACGCCTTTGTAGTTGTCGGTGGCGGCCAGCGCCGGCAGGTATTTCGCCGGCTCGGCGGAACCGGCCTTGACCATGGCGGCGACCATCACGTTGACGGCGTCATAGACGTAGGGCGCATAGATCTGCACGTCCACATTGAACTTCTTCTTGAAGTCGGCCTTGAATTTATCCAGGCCTGCCTTCTGCTGGCCCTCGACACCACCCGCTTCGGCGCAGACCACTTGGTTGTCGGCCATCGCGCCGGCGGCCAGCTTCGGCAGCTCGGCGCCGCAGATGCCGTCGCCACCGAGGAACTTGGCCTCGATGCCCAGTTGCTTCATCTGGCGGATCATCGGGCCGGCCACGGCGTCCATGCCGCCGAAGAACACGACATCGGGCTTCTTGCCCTTGATCTGGGTCAGGATGGCGGTGAAGTCGGTGGCTTTGTCGGTGGTGAACTGGCGCTCGGCGATCGAGCCGCCGGCGGCCTTGACCGCCTTCTCGAACTCTTCGGCGATACCTTGGCCGTAAGCGGTGCGGTCATCGATCACGGCGATCGACTTGCCCTTCAAAGTGTTGATCGCGTAGCGGCCCAGGGTGCCACCCAGGTGGGCGTCGTCGGCCACCAGGCGGAAAGCCGTCTTGTAGCCGTTGCGGGTGTACTTGGGATTGGTCGCGGACGGGGAGATCTGCGGGACGCCGGCGTCGGAGTAGACCTTGGACGCCGGGATGGTAGTGCCGGAGTTCAGGTGGCCGATCACGCCGTTGACTTTGGAGTCCATCAGCTTCTGAGCCACCGCCGTGCCCTGCTTGGGATCGGCGCCGTCGTCTTCCGCCAGGAGTTCGAACTTGGCCTTCTTGCCACCGATCGTCACGCCCTTGGCGTTGAGCTCGTCGATCGCCATCTTGGCGCCCATTTCGTTGTCCTTGCCCAAGTGGGCAATCGCGCCGCTGGTCGGGCCAACGTGACCAATCTTGACCACCAGGTCCTGGGCAAAAACGCTGCCGCCAAGGGCCAACAATGCCGCGCCCACGATCACGTTCAATTTCACTTGCATGAGAACCTCCGGGTTGTAAAAGCGAATAGTAGAAAACGAAAAACGGTTGAATCGGCTCGCTCGATGAATCCGAGACGGCGGCAACAATAACCGAAAAAAATCCGAATCTCTATCGGGAAACCTCTGACAACATCAGCAATCGACATCGAGTTGCTGCGGATTGACCGACAAAACCACGCCAACCCCAAGGCTGGGCCGATGATTTGTGCGGTGGCGCCCAAATTAGGGGTGAATTGCACCAATAGCGCTCATTTAGCGCGATGTTTGGTCAGTGCTTGTGTCACGGCGCGCGTGACGACATCCTTCAAAACGCCGCCCAATTCGGCCCGCGTGTCGCGCGCCAAAGCGTCGGTGAAGCGGGTGATCGCGGGCGCCAGGGTTTCCTTCATGCGCACTTCGAGCATGGCGTCGATCTGGCGCTGGATGTCGCCCATGATCTGCCGGACGAGTTCGTCATGGGACGGCAGATCCGCGCCGGGCGGGGGAAGGTGCGGCGCAGCCAAGGGCACGGGTGCGGTCACCGGTAGGGGCGCGGTTGCCTCTTCGGCGATGACATCGGTGCGAGCCTTGGAGGCTTGGAGCGCTTCCTGGCCAGCAGCCTCGGGCTGCGCGGCGGTGGCCTCATGCGCCTCGATGGGCACGAGGTCCACCACTTCCGTCAGGGTGGGAACGCGGCTGGGCGGCGTGTTCGATCTGAACAAGTTCATGCGGAAGCGCCCACCTCGAATTTCTCGATCGCGTACCCCCTGCCGGCGTAGTCGCGCCAGCGCACGCGCGCGGCGTCGCGGTCTTCGGCCTCGTTCGAGACGATCTCCACCAGGCGCTCATAGCGGTCGACCTCGGCCACGGGCTCGGCGCCCAGGTTGACGAGCGTCATGTGCTGGGCGGGGGACTGCTCCAGGCGTGTCAGCAACCAGACCGGCGTGGCGGCCAAGCGCGGCGCCAACGGCTGGCCGGGGCGCAGCATGACATGCGGGAGGAACTCGGTGGGATCGAACATCCAGAGGAGGCGGTTCAACCGGTCCAGCTCCGGTTCGTCGCCCAGCACCGTGATGCCGGTGACTTTCCGCGTGGCCTTGCGCAGGAGGCGGCAGGCATAGGCCAACCGGTCGGGGACGTTGAAATGGAACTGGATGCTGGTCATGCCGGGGGCGGGGAAATGGAGGAAAGCCCGGAGCGGCCGTTCGCTTCCGACCGCGCCATCCGCGACATCACGCCTGCTGCGACAGCAGGAAATGCGTGAGCAGCGGCACGGGGCGGCCGGTCCCGCCCTTGGCAGCGCCCGACTTCCAGGCGGTGCCCGCGATGTCCAGGTGGGCCCAGCGGTAGGCGCCGGTGAACCGCTTCAGGAACATGGCGGCGGTGATGGCGCCGCCGGCCCGCGGCCCGACGTTGGCGATGTCGGCGAAATTGCTCTTCAGGCCTTCGTCGTATTCGTCGTCCAGCGGCATGCGCCAGCAGGTGTCGAGCGACGCCTGCCCGGCGGCGAGCAGCTGGGCGGCCAGCTCGTCGTCGGCGGTGAACAGCCCGGAGTGCTGCGCGCCCAGCGCCACCACGCAGGCGCCGGTCAGGGTTGCGACGTCGATCACGAGCCGAGGCTTGAAACGCTCGGCGTAGGTGAGCGCGTCGCACAGGATCAACCGGCCCTCGGCGTCGGTGTTGAGCACCTCGACCGTCTGGCCCGACATGGTCTTGACCACGTCGCCCGGCTTGACGGACCGGCCGTCCGGCATGTTCTCGCAGGCGGGGACGAGCACGACCAGGTTCAACTTGGCCTTCATCCGCGCCACCGCCGCCATCGCGCCCAGCACACTGGCGGCGCCGCCCATGTCGAACTTCATTTCATCCATCTCGGCCGCGGGCTTGATGGAGATGCCGCCGGTGTCGAAGGTGATGCCCTTGCCCACGAGCACGATCGGCGGCTGGGCCTGCTTGCGGCCGCTTGCCGGCGCGCCTTCGTATTGCAAGACGATGAAACGCAGCGGCTCCTCGGAGCCCTGCGCCACGGCCAGGAACGACCCCATGCCCAGCTTCTCGACCGCCTTGCGGTCGAGCACCTGGACCTTCAGACCGTGCTGCTTGCCAAGCGCCTTGGCCTGCTCGGCGAGGTAGCTCGGCGTGCAGTGGTTGCCGGGGCGGTTGGCGCATTCGCGGGCGAGCTGCACGCCATCGGCGATGGCTTGCCCCTGCGACAGGCCGGCGGCGACCGCCCTGGCTTCGTCCTTGCCGCAAAGCAGCGAGAAGCGCTGCCATTTCGGCTCGGCTGGCGCGCTCGGCTTGGTGTGGCGGTAGACGTATTGGGCGTCGGAGGCAGCGGCGACCAGGCACTCGGCGTGGTCGGCGCCCAAGGGGAAGGCCGCGGCGACCACCACTTGGCGCGCGCCGCTTTGCTTGAGCGCCGCCAGGCCGTGGCCCAGCGCCGCCTTGAAGGCCTTGGCTGCCGGGCCGCCGGCCACGCTGACGACCACGCGCCGAGCGCGCAGGCCAGCGGGCCGGTGCAGGTACAGGGTGCGGCCGGCCTTGAGGGCCAGGTCGCCGCTCTTGACCGCCTCGGCTATCACGCTGGAGGCGGCCGGGTCGACGCGGGCCGGCTCCTTGCCTTCCAGCAGGTCTGGCGTCACCACCAGCAGCAAGGCCTCGCAGGCCAGTGCGTCCAATTGCGCCGCGGAGCCAACCTGATGCTTGAAGTCCATAATCGCTCGCTCTTCAAAATCCAAACGACGATGTTATTCGATTCCACCCTGCGCCGAGAGCTGGCCCGCGGCTTCAGCGCCACCTTGGTGGTGGTGCTCACCATCGTGCTGACGATGTTCCTGATCCGCACCCTGGGGCAGGCCGCCGGCGGCCGCATCGCCCCGCAGGACGTGGTGCTTTTCCTGGGCTACACCGCCCTCGGCCAATTGCCCACGATGCTGGCGCTGTCGCTGTTCATCTCCGTCGTCGCCACGCTGGGACGCATGTACCGCGACAGCGAGATGACGATCTGGTTCGCCAGCGGCGCCAGCCTGTCGCGCTTCGTGCGGCCTGTGCTGCGCATGGCCTGGCCGATGCTGATCGTGGTGGGGCTGCTGGCCCTGTTCGTCTGGCCCTGGGTGAACCAGCGCGGCCTGGAGCTGCGCAGCCGCTATGAGCAACGCTCCGACCTGTCGCGCGTGGCGGCGGGCCAGTTCCAGAGTTCCAGCGACGGGCGCAGGGTCTTCTTCATCGAACGCGACAGCGACGACGGCCGCACCGGCCGCAATGTGTTCATCCTCACCTCGGACAAAGACAAGGAATCGGTCACCACCGCACAGCGCGGCCACATTGAGGCGGTGGGCGAGGACCGTTTCCTGGTGCTGCAAAACGGGCAGCGCAACGAGGAGAATCTGCTCACCGGCGAGCGCAGCATCTCGCGTTTCGAGACATACCGCGTGCTGGCGGGGGAACGCGTGCTCTACAACACCACCGACCTGCCGCCCAAGGCGCAGTCGACCTGGCAGTTGCTCGTCAACCCGGTGGCGGCGCACCAGGGCGAGCTGGTCTGGCGCCTCGGCCTGTTCTTCGGCGCCGCCAACCTGCTGCTGCTGGGCACAGGGCTGTCGGCCACCAACCCCCGCCGCGCCAGCAACTGGAACCTGCTGCTGGCGCTGCTGACCTTCATCGTCTACTACAACCTCATCAACCTTTCCAACGCCTGGGTCGCGTCCGGCAAGCTGAGCCTCGCCCAGTCCCTGCTGGCCACGCACGGCTGCGCGCTGCTGCTGGCGCTGGGCCTGCTCTGGTGGCGGGACAACGCGGCCTGCTGGGGCGGCCGGCTGGCCACCCTGCGCGGCCAGGGCAAGGCGGGCGGGGCGCCGGCCACGCCATGAGAACCGTCCGCCGCCTCTTCTTCTCGGACATCGTCTCGTCGGTGGCCTTCGTCGCCCTGGCCTTCCTGTCGCTGTTCTTCTTCATCGACTTCGTCCAGGAAATGGGCGACCTGGGCGTGCGCGGCTACACCGCGCTGCACGCCCTGCTCTACTGCGTGCTGCAGTTGCCGGGCCACCTTTACGAGCTCGCGCCCATCGCCGTGCTGATCGGCACCATCTACACCCTGGCGCGGATGGCGCAGTCCTCCGAGTTCACCATCCTGCGCACGGCCGGCCTCGGGCCGGGCCGCGCGCTGGCCCTGCTGGCCAGCATGGGGCTGGCTTTCGGCCTGCTGACCTTCCTCGTCGGCGACTACGTCGCGCCTGCCACCGAGCGCCTGGGCACCGAGCTGCGGGCCGGCTTCCGCGGCAGCCTGGACCTCGGCCGCTCCGGCGCCTGGATGAAAGACCGCCAAAGCACGCCGGCCGGCGAGCGCTCCTACTCGATACACGTCGGCAGCACCGGTAGCCGCGGCGAGCTCAAGCAGGTCCGCATCTTCGAGTTCGACGAGAAGAACCGCCTTGTCCAGCGCATCCACGCCGAGTCGGCCAGCGTCGACCGGGCCGCGGTCTGGACGCTCAGCCGCGTCGCCATCACACGCTGGTCGGTCAACGGGCCCGGCGCGAACGGCTCCGGCGCCGCGCCCTCCGTCTTGTCCGAGAAGCTGCTGTCGATGCAATGGGCCAGCACGCTGTCGGCCGACGTGGTCACCGCCGCCGTGATGCCGCTGAACACCATGTCGACGATCGAACTGGCCCGCTATGTCGCCCACCTTTCCGAGAACGAGCAGGCCGCCCAGCGGCACGAGATCCAGTTCTGGAAGCGCGCGCTTTATCCGCTGGCCTGCCTGGTGATGGTGGGGCTGGCGCTGCCCTTCGCCTACATGCACACCCGCGGCGG
>CBJNAE010000145.1:0-9694 GCA_966433995.1 uncultured Ideonella sp.
GTGACGTTGGGCAGGCGGCCCAGCAGCAGCATCACCATGCCGGCCAGGGTGTTGTAGCGGCCGCGGTCTTCCTCGGGCAGCTCTTTCATTTCGAGGTGGTCCTTCAGCTCCATCACCGGGATGAGGCCGTCGAAGAGCCAGCTGCCGTCTTCCCGGCGCACCGCCCAGGAATCGCCGCTGCTCGGCGTGGTGAATTCGCCGGTGATGGCCTCCAGCACGTCGCGCACGGTGATGATGCCCTGCACCTCGCCGTATTCGTCCACCACGAACACCAGCTGCGTGCTGGAGGCGCGGAAGTGTTCGAGCAGCTCCATGCCGGACAGCGTCTCGGGCACGAAGACCGCCGTCTGCAGGCCCTCGGTCAGGGAAATCGCCTGGCCCTTGAGCAGCTGCTGCAGCAGGCTCTGGGCCGACACGATGCCCACCACGTCGTCCAGGCCGCCGCGGCACACCGGGTAGCGCGAATGCTCGTCCTGGCTGACGATGGCCATCAGTTCCTCGACCGGCGCCTGCACGTCGAGCCAGACGATCTCGGCGCGCGGGATCATCATCGACCCCACCTGGCGGTCGTCGAGGCGGAACACGTTGCGCACCATCTGGTGCTCTTGCGCCTCGATCACGCCGGCGTCCAGGCCCTCTTCCAGGCTGGCGGCGATCTCTTCCTCCGTCACGCTGCGGCTGGGGCCGCCGCGGATGCCCATCACGCGCAGCGTGCCTTCGGTGCAGAACGACAGCAGCTTGACGAAGGGCCGCGTGACCAGCGCCAGCCATTCCATCGGCTGCGCCACCAGGCGCGCGACCGACTCGGGGTACATCTGGCCCAGCCGCTTGGGCACCAGCTCGCCGAAGATGATGGTGAGGAAGGTGATGGTGACCACCACCATGGCGGTGGCGGTGATGTCGGCCGCCTTGTCGTGCAGCATGAAGGTCTCGTGCAGCCAGCGCGCGAAAGGCGCCGAGAAGGCGGCATCGCCCACGATGCCGTTGAGCACGCCGATCGAGGTGATGCCGATCTGCACCACCGAAAGGAATCGCGTCGGGTCGTCGTGCAGCGCCATCGCCGCCCTGGCGCCCGCGTCGCCGGTCTCCACCATCACCTGAAGCCGCGCCTTCCTGCTGGCGGTGAGCGCCATCTCGGACATGGCGAACAGGGCGTTCAGGAAGATCAAAAAGACAAGTAAGGCGACATCCATGCCGGGAGGCGGGAAGTAAAACAGACGCGCAGCGTAGCAGAATCACCCCATGATCTATCTTCTCGGCGACCTGCAAGGCTGCTGCGGCGCGCTGGACCGCATGCTGGCCAAGACCGGCTTCTCGGCCTCGCGCGACCATCTCTACGTCCTGGGCGACCTGGTCAACCGAGGCCCCGAATCCCTGCGCACGCTGCAGACCCTGGCCGGCCTGGGCGGCAGCGCCCATTGCCTGCTCGGCAACCACGACCTGCACCTGCTGGCGGCCGCCCACGGCGTGCGGCCGCTGCACCGCAGCGACACGCTGGACGACATCCTCGAAAGCCCCCGCCGCGACGGCTGGGTCGACTGGATCCGCCACCAGCCGCTCGCGATGCACGCCCACGGCTGGCTGATGGTGCACGCCGGCGTGCCGCCGCAGTGGGACCTGGCCACCACGCTGCAACTGGCCGGCGAAGTGCAGGCCCAGCTGCGCGGCCCCGGCCTCAAGGAATTCCTCGCGGCGATGTACGGCAACGAGCCGTCGCGCTGGTCGGCCGACCTGCAAGGCCCCGACCGGCTGCGTTTCGCGATCAACGCCCTCACCCGGATCCGTTTCGTCCGGGCCGACGACGGCGCGCTCGACCTGCAAAGCAAGGAGGGCGCCGGCCGCGCGCCCGAGGGCTGCGTGCCCTGGTTCGAAGCCCCCGGCCGCGCCACACGGGGGCAGCCCATCGCCTTCGGCCATTGGTCCACGCTCGGCCTGCTGGAGCGGGACGACCTGCTGGCCATCGACACCGGCTGCGTCTGGGGCGGCGCGCTCACCGCGGTGCGCATCGACGGCGGGCGACGCGAAATCGTCCAGCTGAAGTGCGAGCAAGCCCAGGCGCCGGGTTGAACCGCTGGAAGACGCTGGCCCCGGCGCGTGAGCCAACTGATATTCTTTCGCCCCCCGATCCAGCCCAGGCCTACCGCACCGCCATGAGCGTGAAAAGCCCCACCATCCTCGTGATCGACGACGAGGCGATCAACATCCAGATCGCCGCGGAGATCCTGGGGGGCAGCTACCGCATCCTCGGCGCGACCGACGGCGAGGAAGGATTGCGGGTGGCACGCGCCGTCGCGCCCGACCTCGTCCTGCTGGACGTGAAGATGCCCGGCATGGACGGCTACGAAGTCTGCGCGCGGCTGCTGGGCGACCCGCTCACCGAGGCCGTGTCGGTGGTCTTCGTGACCGCGATGGACTCCACCGCGCAGGAGCTAAGGGGGCTGGACGCCGGCGCCGTCGACTACCTCGCCAAGCCGCTGGAGCCGGAGATCGTCAGGGCCCGCGTGCGCAACCACCTCGGCCTGCGCCGCAAGATGCGGCAGCCCCACGTGCATGCGCCGGAAGGCGGTGCCCAGGCCCAGGGCATCACGCCCCGGCAGAAGCAGATCCTGGAATGGATCCAGGCGGGCAAGACCAACGACGAGATCGCGACCATCATCGGCTCGTCGGTCGCCAACGTGAAATACCACATCGGCCAGGTCATGAAGAAGCTGGATGCCCACAACCGCACCCAGCTGATCTCAAAGGCGATCAGCCTGCGGGTCATCCCCCCGGGCAAGTGAACCCTCCCCGGGCCGGCCGGCCTGCATTTCGGCGGCCAGCGCTTGCAACCCGGCGCGCGCCGCCTTGAAGTCGAAAAGATCCAGCGCCTGGCCGATCCGGTCGAGCGCATCGTCCAGGCCCGCGCCCCGCAAGGCGCCGCGCCATTCGTTGAAAAGCGCGCCGGCCCGCACATCGTTCTGCGCCGCGAGGTCCGCCACTTCGCCGATCCATGCCCAGGCGTCGGCCAGGCCCTCGGCACCCCGTCCGGGTGCGTCGGGCGGCGATGCGCCGCGCGCGGCCGCCGCTTCGCCCCGCAGGCCCGCAGCGGCGGACAGGGCGACGCGCAGGTCGGCTTCGACGAGGGCGCACGACTTCGCCAGCGCTTCGAGCGGCAGCCCCTCTTCCAGGCCGTCCAGCAGCGCGCCGGTCGCGTCGGCGAGCCGGCGCGCGCCCAGCGAGGCGGCGTTGCCTTTGAGCATGTGCGCGAGGTGCACGGCCTCTTCCCTGGAACCGGCTTGCAGCGCCTCGCGCATCGACGCGCCGAAACCGCCGAATTTCTCGCCGAAAAGCACGATCAGCCTGCGCAGCAACGGCCCGTTGCCACCGACCCGCGCCAGCGCGGCGTCCAGGCCCTCGAAGCCGGGAAGCGCCGCAGGCAGCCCGCCGCCGCGCGGAGGTTGGCGGGAAGGCGGCCGCGACGCCGCGGCATGGCCGATCCAGCGCGCCATCGCCTCGGCGAGCCTGCCCGGCTCGAGCGGCTTGGTCAGGTAGTCGTTCATCCCGGCGTCCAGGCAGCGCTGGCGTTCGCCGGGGTGGGCATGGGCAGTCAACGCGATGATCGGCAACTCGTGCATGCCGGCATGCCGGCGGATCTCCGCGCACGCCTGCAAGCCGTCCATCCGCGGCATCTGCAAGTCCATCAGCAGCAAGTCGGGAGGATGCCGCGGGTCCAGCGCCAGCCGCACGGCCTCCAGCCCGTCGACCGCGGCGCGGCAGGCGATGCCCATCGCTTCCAGCGTCTCCTGCAGGATCTGGCGGTTGATCTCCTGGTCCTCGACGATGAGCACCTTCGCCCCGCCCGCGCGCCGCAGCGCCTGCGCCAGGTGGGCGTGGTCCCAGGCCTGCGGATGCTGGTCAGGCGACGGACGCGGCCCAGGCCCCGCCTGGACGCCGAAGACCGCGGTGAAGGTGAAAGTGCTGCCCTGCCCCGGCGCGCTGCTCAGCCCGATGCCGCCGCCCATCGCCTCGACCAATTGCTTGCAGATCGCCAAGCCCAAACCGGTGCCCCCGTAGCGCCGGGTGATGGACCGGTCGGCCTGGTTGAACGACTGGAACAGGTGGCGCGAGGCTTCCTGCGAGATGCCGATGCCGGTGTCGCGCACGCGCACCGCCAGCTCCACTTCGCCCTGCCCGCCCTCCATCCCCTGCCTGCGCCAGTTTTGCTGGATCGACACCGCCACTTCGCCCTGCTCGGTGAACTTGATCGCGTTGTTGACGAGGTTCAGCAGCACCTGGCCGAAACGCAGCGCGTCGCCGACCAACCAGCGGTGCACCCCGGGGTCGATCCAGAAGGTCAGCGCGATGCCTTTGTCCTGCGCCTGCAGCGCGGTCATGGCCGAGACGTTCCCGACCACGTCGCCGAGATCGAAACCGGCCTGCTCAAGCTGGAGCTTGCCGGCTTCGAACTTGGAGAAATCGAGCACGTCGTCCAGCAGGCCGAGCAGGGAACGGGCCGCGCCCGTCACGCCCGCCAGGTAGTTCTTCTGCTGCGCCGACAACTCGGTGCGCAGCGCCAGGTGGGCATAGCCGACGATGGCGTTCATCGGAGTGCGGATCTCGTGGCTCATGTTGGCCAGGAATTCGCTCTTGAACTGGGTGGCCTTCTCCGCCACTTCACGCTGCGCCACCAGCTCCCGCGTCCGCTCCTGCACGCGGCTTTCGAGTTCCTGCAGGGTGTCCTGCTGGATTTTCTCCCGCTCCTGCCGGAGGATCTTGACCCGGTCGGCCAAGGCATAGGTCAACAGGATGAACTCGAAAAACGACCCGATCTGCATTCCATATTCGGTGAGGAAAACACTCGGCAGCAGATTGAAGTTTTTCAAGGCCAAAGCGATGACGCCGACCAGGAACCCCGTCCAGGCGATCAGGAAATAACGCGCCTGCCTCGGGCACTTGCGCAGGCAGATGACCGACAGCGCCAAACAAGCGACAACCGAAAAAAACAAGAGTGCCGTTCCGAATTTGATGGCCACCGCATTGCCCATCACCAGAGGCATCAACACGTTGAGCAACGCGACCAGCGACAGGGCGTGCAGCAATCGATTCGCCCAAGGCAAATACCTTTTCAGATCCAGGAACACCCTGACAAATTGCAATACGGCACAGATCGCCAGAGGAGTGAATAGAAAAACAAACTTGGCAGCAGAGGCCGGCCGACTGCCGGGAAATACATCGATGAAATGCCCATTGAAGGCAAATTGAAGCAAACCAAATACCAGCAAATACACCAAATAGTAAACAAATACAATATCGCGTATGACGAAAAAAGCAATCAGATTAACCAGAAATATGGCGACAATCGTCCCATAATAAATCCCCATGACCAATTGCTCACGGTATCCCGTTTTGACGAATGCTTCGGGCTGCCACAACACCAAGGGAAGGGACATCGATCCAGCGGCTTTGGCGCGCATGAACAACGTGGTCTCGGCGCCAGGGGGAAGATGGAGCCTGAAATTGGCGTGTCGGGCAGGGAGAGCACGCGTGGAAAACGGGAAATAAACGCCGTCCTGCTGATGATCCTTCTGCTCGAAGCCCTCTCCCAGCAAATAGATGTCCATTGTTTCGATCCGCTGGGCTCGCACCTCCAGGATCCAATCCTGCCGCTGGGAGGCGTTCTTCAATTTGACCCGGACCCAAACACTCGATCTGGTGTGGCCGAAATTGGGTGTTTCGACTTGGCTGGGACGAAACATCGGTTCAAGCTTTTCAGACTGAACCTCGGCAATCGATAGGTCGTTGCTCGCATCCTCAAAATATTCCAGGTGCTTGCCGAGTACATAGCGCTCCACGCCATCCTCCAGCGTCAACGGCCGGGCACAAATACCGGAATTCCCGAAAAAAACCAACGCAAGCAAAAACAAAAACTTCAGCATCTGAGGCCCGTTATCCGCGTCAACTACACCGGAGTATCTTCAATCATTGGCTTCAAGCGGGTTGACGCCGGAATTTCCAAGGCTCGAATTATCAACTCAACCCTTTTCAATTCAAATTGAACGACAAACCGTGGAATTGATCGGCCGGACGGGGGCGGATCGCGCGGACGCGAGCATGGTCTCGGCGACCGGGAACACCGTGCGAATACAATGCCGGCTCTCTCCAGGAAGCGTGGCAGAGTGGTCGATTGCACCGGTCTTGAAAACCGGCGGCTCGCAAGGGCCCGTGAGTTCGAATCTCACCGCTTCCGCCAAGGCGACTCTCCAACCCGCCCGTCCCCCACCAGAATTTCTGGCATGCCGGCGCGCCGCACAGCACCGCGGCACGCTTCAAAGTCCGCACCAGACCGGCTCATAGGCCCGTCAATCGCTTGCCCGCCAACGCGATTCGTGTGAAAATATTCCACAAAGAATAGCCGCATCGCAAACATCGTTCGCCGGACCCCGCCCGGTCCGGCCAAGGCGACCCGCAGCACCACCGTCACCACTTTTGGGCATTCCCGGACATGCACACCCCGGCGGCACCGTAGCCCGCAGGACACACCACATGCGCCTTTCACACCTCAGCGCGGGCAGGGACAACAACCTCAACCTGCTGCGCTTCATGGCGGCCTTCGGGGTCGTTTTTTCGCACAGTTTTTCCCTCTCGACGGGGACCCTGAGCAACGAGCCGCTCATGCCTTTGACCGGGTTGCCCCTGGGTTCGATCGCGGTGGATGTCTTCTTCCTGGCCAGCGGCTTCCTGGTGACCGGCAGCCTCCTGAGGACCCAGTCCCTGGTGGAGTTCTCCGCGGCGCGCGCATTGCGCGTATTCCCGGGCCTGCTCGTGATGCTGGTGCTGACGGTGTTTGGCCTGGGCCTGGCTTTGACGAGCCTGCCTTGGCGGGAATACCTGCAGTCCGAGCGGACCTTTTCATACCTCGCCAAGTGCGCGACGCTCTTCGGCGGGGTGGCGTACGAGCTGCCGGGCGTGTTCGAGGACAACCCGCACAAGCGGGCGGTGAACGGGTCGCTCTGGACACTGCCTTACGAGGTCAAGATGTACGCGGCCCTGGCCTTCACCTGGCTCGTCTGCGCCGCATCGCCGCGGCTCAAGAAGCGCGCCTTCGCGGCATCGTGCCTGGCCGCCGCGGCCGCCTCGGGAGCGGCCGTGCTGGCCGCGCACGCGCTGGGCGGCGAAAGCGGGAAGTTCGCCCGGCTCTTCTTCATGTTCTTCACCGGCGCCTCCTGCTTCGTCCTCAGGGAACGCATCGTCCTGAGAACACCGGTCGCGGTCGCGCTGCTCGCCCTCCTGGCCGTCGTGGCCGCCGCTTGGCAAGCCGCCTTCGTACCCGCCTATCTCTTGAGCGTGTCCTACCTGACTTTCTATGCAGCCTATGTCCCGCGCGGCTTCATCCGCAAGTACAACCAGGCGGGCGATTTCTCATATGGCATGTACATCTACGCTTTCCCGGTCCAGCAAGCCGTCATCGCGCTCACGCCGGGGATACCGCCCCTGCACCTGGCGGTGTCGTCCGGACTCGCCACGCTGGCCCTGGCAGTGCCGAGCTGGTTCCTGGTCGAGAAGCCCGCCATGCAGCTGAAGGCGCGGCTGTTGCGCCGGCTCGCGGGCGTCACAAGCCGCGATGGCCTGGCAAGGGACGCCGCCTCCGCGCGGTGACGGCGCCAGCGCGGGTCCCGGCGCCGCCCGCCGCCCCGTTCAGGCGAAGAAATAGCGGGTCAGGTGGAAGAAGACCGGCGCGGCGAAGCTGATCGAGTCCAGCCTGTCCATCACGCCGCCGTGGCCGCGGATCAGCGAGCCCCAGTCCTTGGCGCCGGCGCTGCGCTTGACCGCCGACAGCACCAGCCCACCGAGGAAGCCCATGGCCACCGCCACCGCCGAGAGCGCGGCCGCCTGCCACGGCGAGAAAGGCGTGATCCACCACATCGCGGCGCCCAGCGCGGTCGCCGACAGCGCGCCGCCGACGAAGCCCTCGACCGTCTTGGAGGGGCTCACCGCCGGCGCGATCCTGGTGCGGCCCCAGAGCTTGCCGAAGACGTATTGCAGGACATCGCTCATCTGCACGACCAGCATCAGGTAGAAAAGCAGCAACGCGTTCTGCCCTTCATAGCCGGGGATCCGCAGCAGCAGCAAGGCCGGCACGTGGCTCACGCAATAGATCGTCACCATCACCGCCCATTGGGTCTGGGCGGTGCGCTGCAGGAAGCCCTCCGTCCGCTGGTCCAGCACCGACAGCGACGGCAGAAGCAGGAAGGCGTAGACCGGGATGAAGACCGAGAACAGGCCGTACCAGTCGGCGTGGATCAGGGCGTACTGCGCCGCGACCAGGCCGGCGAGGACCGCGCCCATCCAAGGCCGCAACGGCTGCGCGGCGCCCGGCCCCGCGCAGCCCGCGACGCAGAGGAACTCCCGCAGCGCCAGGCAGGACAGACCGGCGAAGAGCGCGATGGTGACCGTCGGCCCCAGCCCGAAGGCCAGCGCGAGCACCCCCACCATCACCCACCAGGCCCGGATGCGGTCGTTGAGGTTGCGCACCACCTCGGAAGGGCCCGCCGGGCCGCGGCGGCGCGCCAGCGCCCAGCCCACGAGGCTGGCCAGGACCAGCACCGCCAGCAGCCCCGCCATGAGGTGGAGGAATTTCCCTTGCGCGCTCATCGATCCCATGGCGTCCTCAAACCAACTGGCGGGCGATCGCCCGGCTGCGGGCCACGCAGGTCCATGCGGACCCCGCCGCCGCCAGCCAGAGCCCCGCCTGCAAGGCCAGCGGCGTGCCGCCGCGGAAGACGCATTCCAGCGCCGCTGTCAGGCAAGCCACCGTCATGACCGCCATGCGGTGCTGCTTGGCCATCGGGCCGATGAAACTCTGCGCCAGCCCCAGCGCGCCTCCGAACACCCGGACGTAGGCGGTCAGCGTCGCCAGCAAGGCGGCCAACCAGCCCAGCCACGGCTGCGCCGCCGCGTAGCCCCATGCCACAAGCAGCAGCGAATCGGCGACCCGGTCCGGGAACTCGTTGTAAAGCGCGCCCAGCGGCGATTGTTTGCCGCCCTCCACCGCCACCATGCCGTCCAGCAGGTTGCAAACCAGCCGCAGCTGGATCGCCGCCGCCGCCAGGACCAGCCCGGGCCAGCCTTCCCATGCCAGCAGCGACCAGGCGCCCAGGCCCGCGAAGGCCACGCTGGCCACCGAGATCTGGTTGGGGGTGACGGCCGTGCGCGCCAGCCGGGCGGCAAAGCGAACGGCCCAGGCGCTGGAACGCGCCTGGATGGGGCGGCGGTCTGCGCCGGTTTTCGGTTCGTTCATCGTGGGACGCCATTCCTCGCGGTGGGCTGCCGGCCCGAATGGCCGGCTGGTCGCCTGTGTTTTCCCGCGCGGCTCAAACCGCCGGGGTCCGCGGGCGGCACCCGCCCGGCGCGCGCCGCAAGGCGAACACCATGGCCGCCACCGCCAGGGCCAGGCCGCAGGCCACTTCGAGCCAGATCGTGA
Organism: uncultured Ideonella sp.; assembly: GCA_966433995.1. Taxonomy (GTDB): domain Bacteria; phylum Pseudomonadota; class Gammaproteobacteria; order Burkholderiales; family Burkholderiaceae_C; genus JANPCX01. The sequence goes on from CBJNAE010000145.1 coordinate 9,461, forward strand.
GGTTCATCGCCAGCGTGTGCTGGGAACACAGCGCCAGTGCATAGTGGCCCAGCCCGTCCAGGCCCAGCGCGCCGTAGGCGGCCAGGCAAAGTGCCCCGGCGACGCGCCACCCGAAGCGGGACAGCGCGATGGCCGCCGCCCCGACACCGGTGACCGCGAGCCAGGCGAGGTACACCGTCTCGCGTGTCAGGCCGCTGGGCATGTTGGGATAAAAAGCGATGTACTCCGCGTTGT
>CBJNAE010000146.1:0-9653 GCA_966433995.1 uncultured Ideonella sp.
ATCGCCTTCGGCATGGGCATCGACAAGCCCGACGTGCGCTTCGTCGCCCACCTCGACCTGCCCAAGAACATCGAGAGCTACTACCAGGAGACCGGCCGCGCGGGCCGCGACGGCCTGCCCGCCGACGCCTGGATGGCTTACGGCCTGGCCGACGTCGTCAACCAGCGCCGCATGATCGACGACAGCCCGGCCAGCGAGGAGTTCAAGCGCGCCCAGGTGGGCAAGCTGGAGGCGCTGCTCGCGCTGGCCGAGTCGCACGACTGCCGGCGGTTGCGGCTGCTGGCTTATTTCGGCGAAACGACCGAGCGTTGCCGCCCTTACCAGAACGCCTGCGACAACTGCTCCCACCCGCCGGCCACCTGGAACGCCACCGAGGCGGCGCGCAAGGCGCTGAGCTGCGTCTACCGCTTCCACCAGAACGGCGGGCAGCGCTTCGGCGCCGGCCACCTGATCGACGTGCTGCGCGGCAAGGCGACCGACAAGGTCAACCAGTACGGCCACCAGCGGCTCAGCACCTACGGCATCGGCGCCGACTTGAGCGAGGCGCAGTGGCGCGCGGTGCTGCGCCAGCTGATCGCCCTGGGCCACCTGCGCACCGAGGGCGAATACAACACGCTGGAGCTGACGCCGAGCGCGCGCGAGGTGCTGCGCGGCGAGGTGAATCTGCTGCTACGGCAGGCTGCCGAGGCACCGGCCCGCAAGCGCGGCAAGTCGTCCACCCGCGGCTCCGGCAGCGGCAAGGAGAAAGCCCCGCCGCTGCCGCTGGACGACGAAGCCACCCAGCGCTTCGCCGACCTCAAAGCCTGGCGCGCCGAGGTGGCCAAGGAGCACAATCTGCCGGCCTACGTGGTGTTCCACGACGCGACGCTGGCCGAGATGGCGCGGTCGCGGCCGACTTCGCTCGACGCGCTGGGCGAAATCAGCGGCGTCGGGGCGAAGAAGCTGCAGGCCTACGGCGCGGAGATCCTGCGGGTGCTGAACGGCTGAAGCGCCGCGGCGGTCAAGGCCGGATCGCGATCGTCACCACGCTGCTGTTGGCCCGGTTGCCGGCGTTGTCACGGGCCTGCACGTAATAGGTCACGCTGCTTCGGCCGTCGGACGGCACCGCCACCGCCCATTCATAGGGCCGGGTGACCAGGCTGCCGACCAGCCGGTCGCCGCCGAGGTCGACGCGGTAGAGCGTGACGCTTTCGATGCCGCTCTCGTCCGACGCGGCCGCCGCGATGCGGATCTGCTGGCCGGGCCGAACCTCGCCCTCGGCGACCGCGATGCTGACCGACGGCCGGGTGAAATCGAACTCATAGCCAATGCCCCCGCCGACGTAGACGCCGCCGTCGCCATAGCTGCCACCAACGCTCACCCCGCCGCCGCAGGCGGCCAGGCCGAGCAGGCCGCAAAGCGAAAGCAACCGGGCGCGGCGGCGCGACGCGAAGTACGTGGGGGAAGACTGCTTTTCCATAGGGAAATCCTAGGGTGAATCGACATTCAATCGAGCCCGAGTGGCGGCGATCCCCGCCACCTGCAGGGTGATTTTGCGCTCGCCCCGTTTCCGGGAAGGATGCAAGGGGAACGGCCGGCCGACACCCCCTCACCCCAACCCTCTCCCCCGTCCCAGGGGCGAAGGCGTTTCCCTTGGCTCCCTCTCCCGCTCGCGCTCGCGGGAGAGGGTCGGGGTGAGGGCAGGAGGCGGGCACCGGCCTGGCCGGGCCGCCCCCAACCCGTCTCACTCCCGCGACTCCCGCGACTCCCGCGACGCCCGCGTCGACAGCGCCTCCTGGATCGTCCGCAGCCCTTCCGCCAGTTCCTGCTGGAATTGGGCGAGCACGGCGGGGCTGGGCGGGCGACCCTGCTTGATCTCCTGCTCCAGCACGGCGCTGGCCAGCGAGATGCCGACCGCGCCCAGGTTGGCGGCGATGCCCTTGAGGTCGTGCGCCTTGCGGTGGGCTTGCTCGAAGTCGCCCTGGTGCAGCAGCAGGGCCAGCATGCGACCGGTGTCGGCCTCGGCCTCGACGAAAGAGGCCAGCAGCTTCCACACCAGCGCTTCGTTGCCGTGCACCCGCGCGCGCAGGCCGGCGATGTCGAATTTGGCGCGCTTGGAAATGCCCGAGGACTTGCGCCTGGGCACGGCCTGCGGCCGGCGCACCCACTTGAGCAGGGTGCGCACCGTCGATTCCGGGATCACCGGCTTGGCGATGTGGTCCACCATGCCGGCTTCGATGCAGCTCATGCGGTCCTCCGGCAACGCGGCGGCCGTCATCGCGATGATGGGCAGCTGGGCACCCTGGGGCAGCGCGCGGATCTGGCGCGTGGCTTCCAGGCCGTCCAGCACCGGCATGTGCATGTCCATCAGCACCCCGTCGAAATGGCCCGGCGGCGATTCGCGCACCTTCTGCAAGGCAGTCGCGCCGTCGTCGACGACCGTCACCTTCAGGCCGACGCAACGCAGGAACTCCTCGGCCACCAGTTGGTTCAGCGGGTTGTCTTCGGCCAGCAGGATGTGCACGCCCTGCAGCGGCGCGGCGAGCTGGCGCAGCGCGTCGGAGCGGGCCTGGGCCGAGTCGTGCGAACCGGCGTGCGAGGCCGAGGCGTCGAAGGCCTGCCAGTTGGAGTTGCTCGCGTCGGTCGACAGGGCCGCCTGCAGCGCGCCCCACAGGCGCGACGGCAGCACCGGCTTGGTGAGCACGGTGCCCGCCATGCCGTGCTGGGCGTGCAGCATCGCATCGCGCTCGGCGCTGGTGGCCAGCACCAGCAAGGCGGGCCGATGCCCGTCGGGGCCGGTGCCCTGGGCCAGCCGCTCGACGAAGGCGAGGCATTCGCCGCCCTCCAGGTCGGTGAGCACCGCGCTGAGGGTTTTGCCGCCCTGCGCCTGGCGCGACAGCTGCGCGATTCGCCCCAGGCCCTCTTGCGGGCCGGCTTCGGCGTGGACTTCCAGCTGCCAGGCCTGCAACTGGCGCACCAGCAGGTCGCGGTGCGCCGGCTGGCGCGCCACGACCAGCACCTGCCGCCCGGCCAGCACGCCCGGTTCATGCTGATCGTCCGAGGCGGCCTGACTACGCTCCAGCCCGACGGTGAACCAGAACTCGCTGCCATGGCCGAGCCGGCTGACCACGCCGATCTTGCCGGACATCATTTCCACGAGGTATTTGCAGATCGCCAGGCCCAGGCCGGTGCCGCCGAAGCGCCGGGTGGTGGAGTCGTCGCCCTGCACGAAGGCTTCGAACAGCGCAGCCTGCCTGCCGGCGTCGATGCCGATGCCGGTGTCGGCCACGGAAAAGCGCAGCAGCTCCCTGTCCGGCGCGGCGGGCGGCCCGAGCACCTCCACCTTGACGTGGACGCCGCCTTGCTCGGTGAACTTGATGGCGTTGCCCACCAGGTTGCTGAGCACCTGCGACAGGCGCAGCGGGTCGCCCATGACCTCGCGTTGCACGCGGGGCGACAGCTCGATGGTGAAGTCGAGCGACTTCTGCTCGACCCGCGCCTGGAACATGTCGGCCACCCGCTGCAGCACTTCCTCGATATCCATGGGGATGTGCTCGAAGTGCATGTGGCCGGCTTCGATCTTGGAATAGTCGAGCACATCGTCCAGGATCCCCATCAGCGCGGTGGCGGACACATGGACCTTGCCGAGGTAGTCGCGCGCGATGACGGGCAGCTCCTGCTCCAGCGCAAGCCGCGACAGGCCGATGATGGCGTTCATCGGCGTGCGGATCTCGTGGCTCATGTTGGCCAGGAAGGCGCTCTTGGTGCGCGCGGCGCTTTCCGCGGCGTCGCGGGCCGCCACCAGCGCGGCGTGGGTCTGCCGCTGCACCGTGATGTCGCGGGCCATCAGCAGCAGGTGGGCCTGGCCGCCGCGGTCGACCTGGGCCATGGCGCAGGCCAGGTCGACGCGCTTGCCGGGCGCGGTGGCGATCTGCACGTCCAGCCTGCGGGTGACGCCGTCGGCCAGCGTGAGCGACGCCTCCCCGGCCAGGCCGCAGGACTGCCACATCGGGTTGCGCCAGAAGTCGCCGCCGCGCAGCGTCTCCAGGTGCTCATCCAGGCATTCGGCGAAGGCGGCGTTGGCCAGGATGCAGGCGCCCGAGGCGTGGAAGACCGCGATGCCCAGCGGCGAGTTCTCGATCACCGCCTCGCTGAAGCGCAGCAATTCCTCGGCTCGGGCCTGGGCCCGCTTGATCAGCGTGACGTCGGTCAGCGTGGCGTAGAAGCCCTGCACCGCGCCGTCCTCCGAAAGGTCGGGGCTGAGCTGGATCTGCGCGTGCCGCGGGAAGCGCTCGCCGTGGCGCAGCACGGTGTGCTCGAATTGCTGCTCGTGGCCGAGCAGGGCGCGCTCGATGTGCTCCTGCACGGCGGCGTAGAGGCCGGGGCCGAGCACCTCGCGCAGCTGCATGCCGGGCAGCCGCGAGGCGTCGACGCCGAACCAGTCGGCGTGGCGCTGGTTGCCGAAGCGGCAGCGCTCGGACCGGTCCCAATAGCCCATCACCGACGGCGAGTTGTCGATCAGCGCGCGCAGGTCGCGCTCGCGCTGGCGGATCGTCGCGGCCTGTTCCTCGACGCGGTTCTCCAGCTGGGCGTGCATCGTGTCGATCTCGCGCTGCAGCCGGTAGTGCTCGATGCTGCGGCTGACGGACCGGGTCAGGCTCTCGGTGTTCAGGTGCGTCTTGGCCAGGTAGTCGGCCGCCCCCGTCTGCAGCGCCTGCACCGCCAGCGCCTCGCTTCCCGCGCCCGTCACCATGATGACCGGGCAGCGGTGGCTCATCTCCTGGTACAGCTTGGGCAGCAGCTCGGCGCCTTCGTAGTCGCCCAGGTGGTTGTCCAGCAGCACGCAATCGAAGGTGCTGCTGCGCGCCCAGTGCAGGGCCTCGGCGCCGCTGCAGGCCTCCTCGATCTGGAATTGCTGCGGCGTGCGGTCGAGCAGCCGCCTGACGCGCTCGCGGTCGACGTCGTCGTCGTCGACCACCAGCATGCGCAGCGGGCATGGCGGCAGCGCGATGGACAGCGGGTGGCCTTTCATGGAAGCACGACCGCGGTCCGGTAACTCACCAGGAGCTGGGTCAGTTTGGCGAACTGCGGGCCGACCGCCGCCTTGACCATGTAGCCGGCGATGTTCTCCTGGTAGGCACGGGTGCGGTCGGTGTCGATGTTGGAGGTGGTCAGCACGAACACCACCTCGTCGTGCAACTGGGGGTCGGCGCGCAGGCGCTGCAGGAATTCGAAGCCGTCCATGCGTGGCATGTTCAGGTCCAGCAGCACGACGCGCGGCCGGGGCACCTCGCGTCCCGGGTCTTCGCCGCGCAGCGCCTGCAGCGCCACGGCGCCGTCCTCCGCCCAGACAACGGGGAAGTCGCAGTTCAACCGGGCCAGGCCGCGCACGACGGACTCGGCCGCGACGTCGTCGTCTTCCACCAGCAGCACGGTCAGGAAAGGGTTCGCGGTGGCCATGGTTTCGTCTCCATTTCTTTCAGGCGAGGGCGGGCGCGCCCTCAAGCCTCGTCGCTGCTCCTGCGCGGGAAGCGCGGCCACCAGAAGCGGAAGGCCGAACCCCGCCCGTCGCTCACCGGGGAGATCACCTCGATCCGCCCGCCGTGCACCTCCACCACGCGCTGAGTCAGGGCCAGCCCGATGCCCGAGCCGCCACGTTCGCTGGCGGTGAGGGTCTGGAACAGCTTGAAGATGCGTTCCTTCGCGCCTTCGGGGATGCCAGGGCCGTCATCGGCGACGGTGACCTCGCACTGGCTGCCGTCCTCTCGCGCGGCGATGCGGATGCGGCCCTGCGGCCTGTCGTGGTGCTTGATGGCGTTGCCGATCAGGTTGCGCAGCGCCAGCTCCAGCGGCGTGCGGGTGGCCTGGAATGGGGGCACCACGATGTCGATCTCCACGGAGAAACCCGCCGGCACGGGCAGCAGGTCCACCGCCTCGCGCACCAGTTGGGCGATATCGACCGTGGTGAACTCCGTCGCGGCGCGCCCGGCGCGGGCGTAGCTGAGCAGGTCGTCGATCAGGCGCTCCATTCGCTCGATGCGCACGCCGACGCGGCCGAGGTTCTTCGTGACCACGGGCGGCACGTCGGCCGGCAGGTCGCCCTGGATCCACTCGATCAGGTCGGCGACACCGCGCAGCGGCGAGCGCAGGTCGTGCGACGCCACATAAGTGAATTGTTCGAGGTTGGCGTTGGCCTGGCGCAGCTCCAGTTCGAGCCGCTTGCGCACGCTGATGTCGCTGACCGCCGCCAGCGTCATCGACTGGCGCTGCCAGCGCACCCGGCTCAGCCCGATCTCCACCGGCAGCTCGGTGCCGTCCGCGTGCAGCGCGGTGAGGTCGCGGCCCTGACCCATCATCCGCGCCTCGCCGGTGAGCCGGTAGCCGGCCATCAACGCGCCATGCCCGGCTCGGTAGCGCTCGGGCAGCAACATGTGCAGCGGCTTTCCCGCCAGGTCAGGCGCGGCATAACCCAGCGCCGTGGCCAAGCGGCGGTTGGCCATCACGATGGCGCCCCGGTCGTCGACGATCAGCAAGCCGTAGGGCGAGGCGTCGAACAGTCCGCGGAAAGCCCATTCCAGCGCCAGGCGCTCGCTGATGTCGACCACCGAGGCCAGCACGAGCGGGCCTTGGGGGCCGGACACCGGGTTCAGGCCGATCTCCACCGGGAATTCGCGCCCGTCGGCGCGCCGGCCATAAAGCACCCGCTCGGCGCCCATCGGCCGCCGCTCCGGCTTGGCGAAAAAATGCTTGCGCAGGCCGGCATGCGATTCCCGCAGCGAAACGGGCAGTAGCGACTCGACCGGCTGACCGACCAGCGCCCCCGCTTCATAGCCGAACATGGTTTCCAGCTCGGTGTTCGCCGCCACGATGAGGCCGGACAGGTCCACCAGGACAAAGCCGTTGGGCGCCGCATTGAAGGCGCGCGCCAGCAGTTCCGCGGTCGGGGCGGCGAGCCCCTGGGCCACCGGCGCCGGGCCGGCCCCGTTCATGCGGCCTCCCTGCGGAGCGGCGCTGGGCGCGTTGGCTGAGACATGGTGCTCATCAAAAGTGATTGGCTCTCAATCGGGCAACGAACAGTAAAAACCCCCCATAAATTTCATACTACTCAGCGCTCTTCCCTTAATCAATGAATCGGAGGGCCGTCTGGGCGGCAACCTGTCAGAACTTGCAAGCTGGCCTGTGGTGGCCCCAGCCAACGCCACACGGGTCACCAAGCCCTGTCCGGGCGTTTCGAGACGAAGCCTGGACAAAGGCGGGCGCCGCAGGCACACTGCCAACCGCTCCGGGGTGCGATCGATGGATCGCTGAGATGGCGCGCTAGCCGCCAAACCCGACGAACTTGATCTGGTTCATACCAGCGTAAGAAGAGCCGAGATGTTTTCTTCTCGTCGGACGCCCGGCGCCGCCACAGCGGCCCGTCGCATCGATGGCAGGAGGGCCTTTCCGGAGCACCCAACCCGGAAAAGGACGCTCCCCCGATGAATGCCCCCGACAAGCTGCCGCCCCCCACGTTCGCCGAACGCCTTGCGCTGAGCCGCGAACCCTTCCCCGCCTCGACCAAGACCCACGAGCCAGGCCGGCTCCACCCGGGGCTGCGGGTGCCGATGCGCGAAGTGCGCCTGGGCAATGGCGAGGTGGTGGCGCTCTACGACACCTCCGGCCCCTACACCGACCCGCAGGCCGCCATCGACGTGCGGCGCGGCCTGGAGACCCTGCGCACCGGCTGGATCGAAGCCCGCGGCGACACCGAGCGCTACGAGGGCCGGGCCGCGCGGGCGGTCGACGACGGCGGCAGGCAGCAGGACGAGCGGCTGCAGACGCTGCGCCGCGAGGCCGCCGGCCTGCAGCGCAGCCCGCGCCGCGCCAAGGCCGGCGGCCGCGGCCACTCCGGCAACGTCACCCAGATGCACTACGCGCGGCGCGGCATCGTCACGCCCGAGATGGAGTTCGTCGCGATCCGAGAGAACGGCCGGCGGGAATGGATGGCCGAGTACTTGTCCGACACCGAACGCGAGGCCCGGCTGCGCGGCAACGCCATGGGCGCGCGGCTGCCCGAGGTGGTCACGCCGGAGTTCGTGCGCGACGAAGTGGCCCGCGGCCGCGCCATCATCCCGGCCAACATCAACCACCCCGAGGTGGAGCCGATGGCGATCGGCCGCAACTTCCTGGTGAAGGTCAACGCCAACATCGGCAACTCGGCCGTCACTTCCAGCATCGAGGAAGAGGTGGAGAAGCTGGTGTGGGCGATCCGCTGGGGCGCCGACAACGTGATGGACCTGTCCACCGGGCGGAACATCCACACCACGCGCGACTGGATCGTGCGCAACTCCCCGGTGCCGATCGGCACGGTGCCCATCTACCAGGCCCTGGAAAAGGTGGGCGGCGTGGCCGAGGAGCTGACCTGGGAGGTCTACCGCGACACCCTCATCGAGCAGGCCGAGCAGGGGGTGGATTACTTCACCATCCACGCCGGGGTGCGGCTGCCCTTCATCCCGATGACGGCCGGGCGCCGCACGGGCATCGTCTCGCGCGGCGGTTCGATCATGGCCAAGTGGTGCATCGCCCACCACCGGGAGAATTTCCTCTACACCCGCTTCGAAGAGATCTGCGAGATCATGAAGGCCTACGACGTGAGCTTCTCGCTCGGCGACGGCCTGCGCCCCGGCAGCGCCGCCGACGCCAATGACGAAGCCCAGTTCGCCGAGCTGCGCACGCTCGGCGAGCTGACGCAGGTGGCCTGGAAGCACGACGTGCAGACCATGATCGAGGGCCCGGGCCATGTGCCGATGCACATGATCCAGGCCAACATGGACGAGCAGCTCAGGCACTGCCACGAGGCGCCGTTCTACACGCTCGGCCCGCTGACGATCGACATCGCGCCCGGCTACGACCACATCGCAAGCGCCATCGGCGCGGCCATGATCGGCTGGGCCGGCACCGCGATGCTCTGCTACGTCACGCCGAAGGAGCACCTGGGCCTGCCCGACCGCGACGACGTCAAGGCCGGGGTGATCGCCTACCGCATCGCCGCGCACGCGGCGGACCTGGCCAAGGGCCACCCGGCCGCGCGGCTGCGCGACGACGCGCTGTCGCGCGCGCGCTTCGCCTTCCGCTGGGAAGACCAGTTCGCGCTGGCGCTGGACCCGGATACCGCGCGCGCCTACCACGACCGCACGCTGCCGAAGGAGGCGCACAAGCTGGCGCACTTCTGTTCGATGTGCGGGCCGAAGTTCTGTTCGATGAAGATCTCGCAGGACCTGCGCGAGGATGCCCGGGCGCTCGAAGGCATGGCGCAGAAGTCGCGCGAGTTCACCGCCGGCGGAGGTGCGCTGTATGTCCGGCAGCCGTGAACGGACCAGCGTGGGGCACGCCAGCGTGGCGGTGATCGGCGCCGGCGTGGCCGGGCTTGCCGCGGCGCTGGCGCTGGCCGAACGCGGCGCGCGGGTGCGCGTGTACGAGCGCGCCGCGGCGCTGGGTGAAGGCGCCTGCTCCTGGCAGGCCGGCGGCATGCTCGCGCCATGGTGTGAACGCGACGGCGCTGGCCCGGAACTCACCGCGCAAGGCGAGGAGGCGCTCGCCTGGTGGCCACGCCATCATCCGGCCACGGTGCAACGTGGCACCCTGGCGGTGGCGCACGCCGACGAGCTTCTGAACGCTCGACTCCGCTCCCGGCC
>CBJNAE010000147.1:0-9532 GCA_966433995.1 uncultured Ideonella sp.
CAGCCCCTTTCCCATGAATCACATCCGCAATTTCTCCATCATCGCCCACATCGACCACGGCAAATCCACGCTGGCTGACCGATTGATCCACCGCTGTGGCGGCTTGAGCGACCGCGAAATGGAGGCGCAGGTGCTCGACTCGATGGACATCGAGCGCGAGCGTGGCATCACCATCAAGGCCCAGACCGCTTCGCTTCAATACAAAGCGCGCGACGGCATCACCTACAACCTGAACTTGATCGACACCCCGGGACACGTCGACTTCTCTTATGAGGTGAGCCGTTCGCTATCGGCTTGCGAGGGCGCATTGCTGGTGGTGGACGCCTCGCAGGGCGTCGAGGCCCAGACGGTGGCGAACTGCTACACGGCGCTCGACTTGGGCGTCGAGGTCATCCCGGTTCTCAACAAGATGGACCTGCCGCAAGCCGATCCCGAGCGCGCGAAGGAAGAGGTCGAGGACGTGATCGGCATCGACGCGACGGATGCCATTCCTTGCTCCGCCAAGACGGGCATGGGCCTGGACGAGATCCTGGAAGCCATCATCGCCCGCATGCCGCCGCCCCGCGGCAACCCCGACGGCCCGCCTCGCGCCATGATCGTCGACAGCTGGTTCGACAACTATGTCGGCGTCGTGATGCTGGTGCGCGTGGTCGACGGCAGCCTTGCCAAGGGGGAGCGCATCCGCATGATGGCGACCAACACCGTGTACGGCATCGAGCACATGGGGGTCTTCACGCCGAAGTCGGTGCCCCGCGACTCGCTCAAGGCGGGCGAGGTGGGCTTCGTGATCTGCGGCATCAAGGAGTTGCAGGCCGCCAAGGTGGGCGACACCATCACCCTGGAGAAGAAGCTGCCGAACAACGCGGGACCGGCGTCGCAAGCGCTGCCCGGCTTCAAGGAGATCCAGCCCCAGGTGTTCGCCGGGCTCTACCCCACCGAGGCCAGCGAATACGACCAGCTGCGTGACGCGCTGGAGAAATTGAAGCTCAACGACTCGTCACTGCGCTACGAACCCGAGGTCAGCCAAGCGCTGGGCTTCGGGTTCCGCTGCGGTTTCCTCGGCCTGCTGCACATGGAGATCGTGCAAGAGCGCTTGGAGCGCGAATTCGACCAGGACCTCATCACGACCGCGCCCAGCGTCGTCTATGAAGTGGAGCTCGGCAACAAGGAGGTCCTGCAGGTCGAGAACCCCTCCAAGATGCCCGATGTGGGGCGCATCAACGAGATCCGCGAGCCCATCGTCACCGTCCATCTCTACATGCCGCAGGAATACGTGGGCCCTGTGATGACGCTGGCCAACCAGAAGCGCGGCAACCAGCTCAACATGGCCTACCACGGCCGGCAGGTGATGCTCACCTATGAAATGCCGCTGGCCGAGATCGTGCTCGACTTCTTCGACAAGCTCAAGAGCGTGTCGCGCGGCTATGCCTCGATGGACTACGAATTCAAGGAGTACCGCGCGGCCGACGTCGTCAAGGTGGACATCCTGCTCAACGGCGACCGGGTGGATGCGCTGTCGATCATCGTGCACCGCAGCCAAAGCCAATACCGCGGCCGGGCGGTGGTCGCCAAGATGCGAGAGCTGATCTCCCGCCAGCAATACGACGTCGCGGTGCAGGCGGCGATCGGCGCGAACATCATCGCGCGTGAGACAATCAAAGCCCTCAGGAAGAACGTCATCGCCAAGTGCTACGGCGGCGACATCACCCGCAAGCGCAAGCTGCTGGACAAACAAAAAGCTGGCAAGAAACGCATGAAGCAGATCGGCTCCGTCGAGGTGCCGCAGGAAGCGTTCCTTGCCATTCTCCAAGTGGAAGATTGATGAGCGCGTTGACCGGTTTGCTCTATGGTGCGTTGGCCGTCTACCTCGGCGGCTGGTATTTCGGCAAATGGACAGGCAACTTCTCCCTGCTGCTGTTCTGCCTGACGGTCTTCACCTTCGCCTACTGGTTGGCCGAGCGCTTCGTCTTCGCCCCGCGCCGGCAACGGGCGGCGGCCAATCTTGAGCAGCAGGCCCGCGACAAGCGCGAGTCCCTGGCTCAGCAAGGCATCCAAAAGGTCGATGACGACGCCAGCCTCGCGCAAGCCAAGCAGGCCCTGCTGGCGCAGCCCTGGTGGCTCGACTGGACCGCCGGCCTGTTCCCGGTGATCCTGGCGGTCTTCCTGCTGCGGTCCTTCCTTTTCGAGCCGTTCAAGATCCCGTCAGGCTCAATGATCCCGACGCTGCTGGTCGGCGACCTGATCCTGGTGAACAAATTCCATTACGGTGTCCGGTTGCCGGTGATCAACAAGAAGGTCATCGACAACCATGAGCCTCAACGCGGCGATGTCATGGTGTTCCGCTACCCGCTGGACGTCAACATCGACTACATCAAGCGGGTCGTCGGCGTCCCCGGCGATCAAATCAGCTACCGGAACCAACGCCTCTACGTCAACGGCGAACTCGTCGCGACCCAGCCTTTGCCCGATTTCTACGACGACGATTCGCTGCGCTATGCCAAGCAATTCAGCGAAAAGCTCGGGGACGTGGAGCATCGCATCCTGGTCGACGTGAACCGGCCTTCCTTCTTCTCGCCCGTGGCTTTCCCTTACCGGGAGAACTGCAGCTACAGTCCCGAGGGTGTCACCTGCAAGGTTCCGGAGAAACACTATTTCATGATGGGCGACAACAGGGACAATTCACAAGATTCCCGTTATTGGGGATTTGTGCCCGATGAAAACATCGTAGGACGGGCGTTTTTCGTATGGATGAACTTCGGCAATCTCAGCCGCATTGGACGTTTTCATTGAATGCGCCATTCGCATAGAAGAAAAGGAGGCAGCAAGCATGATCGGATTCAAGGTTCTTGCCCGGAGGCAGCGTGGTTTGACGCTGTTGAGCCTGATGTTCTGGGCTGTGGTGATCGGCCTGGTCGCCATGCTGGTGCTGAATGTGATCCCTACCGTCAACGAATACGCCACCATCCAGAAGGCGGTGAACAAATTGGCCAAGGAAGGCGGCGGCACCGTGCCTGAAATCAGGGCCGCGTTCGAGCGCACCAAGCAGATCGAGTATTCGATCAGCTCCATCAGCGGCAAAGACTTGGAAATCACCAAGGAGAACGACAAGATCGTGATCCGATACGCCTATGACAAGGAGATTCCTTTGTTCGAACCGGTGTACCTGCTCATCAAGTACAAAGGCGAAGCCAAGTCGAATTGACGTGGCACGCCGGGGCATTCCAGCATGACGTCATCCCTGTTATCCCTGCAAGACCGGCTTGGGCACACTTTCTCTCAACCGGCATTGCTGCCGCGCGCGCTGACGCACCGCAGTTTCGGTGCCGAACACAACGAGCGGCTGGAGTTTCTGGGTGATGCGGTGCTCAGCTTGGCCATTTCCGCGGTGCTCTTCGAGCGCCTGGCCGGTTCTGACGAGGGCGACCTGACACGGATCAGGGCCCACCTGGTCCGCGAAGACAGCCTTCACAAGGTCGCCGTGGCTTTCGGCCTGCCCGATGTGCTGCGCCTGAGCGAAGGCGAGGCCCGGGGCGGTGGGGCCCAGCGCGCGTCCATCCTGGCGGACGCGCTGGAGGCCGTCATCGGCGCGGTGTTCGTGGACGCGGGTTTCGACGCCGCCAAGGCGGTGGTCGAACGCATGTTCGGCGACACCATATCGAACACCGATTTGTCGAACTGGACCAAGGACGCCAAAACCGAGTTGCAGGAATGGTTGCAAGCCCGCCGCTTGCCGGTGCCCGTCTATCGGATCACCGCGACGCGGGGCCAGGCCCATGCGCAAACCTTCGACGTCGAATGCAACGTGCCCGCGCTGAATTTGACTCACATGGGCGAAGGGCGTTCCCGCCGCGCAGCGGAGCAAGAAGCCGCCAGCAAGATGCTCGAAACCCTCAAGGCGACGGACCGTCCCGGCGGTCCGCTGCACTCCTGATGCCTGCGGATCCATCATCTCCGGCCTTGCCATCCGCGACCGATCCTGCCGCGGCCCGTCGCTGCGGCTTGGTTGCGATCGTCGGCCGGCCCAATGTCGGCAAGTCCACGCTGCTGAACGCCTTGGTCGGCCAGAAAATCAGCATCACGTCGAACAAGGCCCAGACGACGCGGCACCGAATCACCGGGATTCGCACTGTCGCGGAATCGCAGTTCGTCTTCGTCGACACGCCTGGCTTCCAGACCAAGCACAGCGCCGCACTCAACCGCAACCTCAATCGCACCGTCAACGCCGTGCTCGGGGATGTCGACGTGGTGCTCTTCGTCGTCGAGGCGGGCCGTTTCGGCCTGGACGACGCCAAGGTTTTGTCGCTCATGCCCAAGGGCGAATTCGCCAAGCCAGTAGTGTTGGTCGCCAACAAGCTGGACGCCGTCCACCGTCGCGCCGAATTGGCCCCCTGGCTCAAGGGCATGCAGGATCGACACCCGTTCGCCGAATTCGTGCCGTTGAGCGCCAGGAAGGAGGCCGACACCGGCCGGCTGCTCGACATCCTTAAACCCTATCTCCCGGAACAACCCTGGTTCCACGAAGAGGACGCGCTGACCGACCGCAGCGAACGCTTCCTGGCCAGCGAGATCATCCGCGAGAAGCTTTTCCGCCTGATGGGCGACGAGTTGCCCTACACCTCGACCGTCGTGATCGACAAATTCGAAGAGGAAGGCGCGCTCAGGCGCATCGCCGCCAGCATCGTGGTCGAACGCGACGCGCACAAGGGCATGGTCATCGGCGACCATGGCGCGGTGCTCAAGCGCATCGGGTCGGAAGCCCGGATCGAGCTGGAAAAACTCATGGGCGCGAAAGTGTTCCTCGAGATCTGGGTCAAGGTGCGGTCCGGCTGGGCGGACAACGAAGAACACCTGCGCAGCTACGGTTACGAGTGAAGGACGCTGATGACGTGGCGGCCGCAGGCGCCGTGTCCCGCGCCGTCGCCCGGGCGCAACCGGGCTTGTTGACGGCCTATGTGCTCCACCAATACGAATGGAGCGAATCCAGCCTGATCCTGGACTTCTACACACGCGAGCAAGGCCGGCTCGCCGTCGTGGCCAAGGGCGCCCGTCGGCCCTATTCGCAGCTGCGCGCCGTGTTGCTGCCTTTCCAGCGCGTTCACGCTGTGCTGGTCCGAAGCGCGAAGAAAGCCGGCTCCGACGAGGCCGGGGAGGCTGCGCCCGAAGTGCGGACGCTGCGCAGCGCGGAATGGGCCGGCGGACCCGCGATGCTCACCGGCGCGGCGTTGTTTAGCGGGTTCCACCTCAACGAGCTTCTGATGAAGCTGCTGCTGCGCAACGAACCCGACGACGCCTTGTTCGATGCCTATGCGGACACCCTGGCCTGCTTGGCCGGTGCGGAGGAGAGCCTCGTGGAGGCAGGCTTGCGGGCCTTCGAACTGAAGTTGCTGCAATCCCTGGGCGTGCTCCCGGACTTGAGCCTCGTGACCTTGACCATGCAACCGGTGCAATTGCTGGGAAGTTATGTCCTGGACCCGGACGCGGGTGTCCAGGATGACCTTGCGCCGCGCCAGACGGCCGGCAGTGTCAGTGGCAGCGCCCTGCTGAGCCTTCAGGCGGCCTTGATGCACGGAAGCCTGCCTGCTCTGCGGCAGGCCTGTTCCGCCCATCTGCCGGAACTCAAAACCGCCTTGCGCGGCATGCTTCACTATCATCTTGGAACGCCCTTGATGCGCACTCGAAAACTGATGCTGGACGTGCAGGCTTTGGAGCGCTGATTTCCCGCCAAGCGCTCTCGCGCAAGAACCACCCCGCCATGAACCCTCTGATCACCACCGGTGCTGAATCGACCCGAGGCCTGACCGCCTTGTCCGTGAACCTGAACAAGGTGGCCTTGCTCCGCAACAGCCGCCAGCTCGGCATCCCGAGCGTGACCAAGGCGGCCACGCTGGCGTTGCAAGCAGGCGCCCACGGCATCACGGTGCATCCCCGGCCCGACGAGCGCCACATCCGTGGCAGCGACCTGGTCGAACTGGCCGAGCTGATGGTCGACTGGCCCCAGGCCGAATACAACATCGAAGGCAACCCCTTCCACAACCTGATGGATGCCGTGCGCGGGTTGAAAGCCAGGGGCTTGCCGGTGCATCAGGCGACTTTCGTACCCGACAGCGTGGCCCAGTCGACCTCCGACCATGGCTGGAGCCTGCCCGAAGATGCCGAGCGCCTGGCGCCTTTGGTGGCCGAAATGAAATCCCTGGGCGTGCGGGTGAGCCTGTTCATGGACCCTGTGCCTGAAGCGATGGCGGCGGTGCGGTCGCTGGGCGCGCAGAGGGTCGAGCTCTACACCGAGGGTTATGCGCGCGCGCATGGCACGCTGCGGCAAGCCGAGGTGCTGGCCGCCTACGCCGACGCCGCCCTGGCGGCCGCGCGCGAGGGGCTGGAGTTGAACGCGGGCCATGACCTGAACCGCGACAACCTTGCCGACTTCCTGCGCGCGGTGCCGGGCGTGTTGGAGGTCTCCATCGGCCACGCCCTGATCGCCGATGCGCTCGAACTGGGCATGGCGCGGACGGTGGCGGACTACCTACGCTGCATCCGCGAGGCCGGCCGTGGTTGAACGGAGCCAGGCATTCCCATGATCTATGGAATCGGCACCGACATCTGCGACATCCGCCGCCTGAGGGCCACTTTCGAGCGGCGCGGGCTGCGCTTCGCGGAGAAGATCCTCGGCGAGGCCGAGCTGGCCGTGTTCCATGCGCGGTCGGCCAAGCTCGCCACGCGCGGCGTGAGCTACCTCGCCACCCGGTTCTCGGCCAAGGAGGCTTTCTCCAAGGCGATCGGCTTGGGCATGCATGCGCCCATGAGCTGGCGCGACTGCGAAATCGTGAATGCCGGTAGCGGCAAACCGGAAATCAAGCTGAAAGGCGCTTTGAAAGACTGGTTCGAACTCAAGGGGCTCAAGGCCCACGTCACCGTCACCGATGAAATCGACTATGCCGCCAGCTTTGTGGTGGTGGAAACATTGAAATGACCGACAACCATCAAGACCATCCCATCCACTCGCCCATCGTGCTGGACATCGAGGGCCTGTCCTTGAATGCCGCCGACAAGAAGCGCTTGCGGCATCCCTTGACGGGCGGGTTGATCCTGTTTTCCCGCAACTGGCGTGACCGGCGGCAGCTGACCGAGCTGTGCGCTGAGATCAAATCCATCCGCCCCGATGTGTTGATCTGCGTCGACCATGAAGGTGGACGGGTCCAGCGTTTCCGTTCGGACGGTTTCACCCATCTGCCGGCCATGGCCGACTTGGGTGAGTTGTGGATGCGCGATCCCATGGCGGCGACGGATGCCGCGTCGGCCATCGGTTATGTGCTCGCCGCCGAGTTGCGCGCATGCGGTGTGGACTTTAGTTTCACACCGGTGCTCGACCTGGACTTCGGCAACAGCAGCGTTATCGGCGATCGTGCTTTCCATCGGGATGCCCGCGTTGTGGCGCTGCTCGCGAAAAGCGTGATGCACGGCTTGTTGCAGGCCGGCATGGCCAATTGCGGCAAGCATTTCCCAGGACACGGCCATGTGGCGGCGGACAGCCATGTGGCGGTGCCCGTGGACAAACGCAGCCTCAAGGCCATCCTTGCCGAGGATGCCAAACCCTACGAATGGTTGTCGACCAGCCTAAGCGGCGTCATGCCGGCCCATGTCATCTATCCGAAGGTGGATGCGTTGCCCGCGGGGTTTTCGCGGCGCTGGCTGCAGGAGGTCTTGCGGCAGCAGTTGGGCTTCCATGGGGCTATTTTCAGCGACGACCTCAGCATGCAAGGGGCCCGGTACCTGGCCGGCGCGGAACTCAGCTACAGCGAGGCCGCGGCGATGGCGCTGAGTGCGGGTTGCGACATGGTGCTGCTGTGCAACCAGTCGCTGGATGGCGGCGCGGCGGTGGATGCTTTGTTGGAAGGTCTCGAAGCCGGCGAGTCCTCGGGCCACTGGCAACCCGACCCGGACAGCGAGGCTCGCCGGGTCGCGTTGCTGCCGTCGATGCCGCCGTTGACCTGGGATGCTCTGATGCATTCACCTGCTTATCAGCACGCCCTGGAGCGCCTGCCTTGATCCGAGTCGTTGATCGGCCTGGTTCGTTCGCACGGTACTGCCCATCTATCTACCGATGGCGGCCAACCGAGTTCTGCCCCTAGCGGCGGTGTGAGGTGGGTGCTTCTGTGAGCGCATCCAGGTCCGCCACCATGCAGCCATAGTCCCTGAAGCGCTCGTCGTAGGCGTTGTCCGACTCAGGAGCTTTCGGAGTCAGGTCGGACAACGCCCGCAAGCTTCTTGCGCGGACGCTCTGCATCAACTGCTCCGCCCGCAGGCAGGCTGCGGCATTGCCGCCTTGGCGGGCGGCCTCGTGCAATAACTCGATGTCGCTGCGTCGGATGTTGCGGAAGGGCTGTGCCTGGAGGGCTGAAGTGCCGGTCAAGGCGCAGATGTCGTCGACCAAGGCGTCGTCGAGGCGGCACATCCAGATCGATTCCCTCACGACGCCGCGGTAGTCGCCGTTCATCAAGTGGGCTTGGCAGGCTTGCCTCGCGCGTTCGAATAGCGGAGCGTATTTCCTCTGAATGGCCTCGGTGGTAGCTTCGCCGTTACTGGCCGTCTGCTTGGCGGCGACCATGGCGGAAACTGGCGGTGCGGGGGTAGGCGCGGCGCTGTCGGCGTGCTTCAACGGATGGGCAGTGAGCATGGTCCGATCTCCTTGGGAAAGTAGATTGTTCTTTCGGACTTCATCGCCCGGTACCCCCGGCGCATTCGTTTTGGAGGGATAGCCCGCCCCCTTGTTGGGGGGCGACGGCCAGTCGCTGCCAAACTGGCGCAGGCTAGCGGCGCTGGTACTGCTGGCTGCCGAAAAGGTTCTCCCTGGCCTTGTCGTCCATTAACGGTTTGCGCTGCCCGGCAAGCACTTCCACACCCCGCCGAACCGCTGGACGGGCGGATATTTCATCGAACCAGCCTTTGAGGTGGGGGAAGTCGTTCCAGTCGATGCCCTGGTTCTTCCAGGAGCGCAACCACGGGAACACGGCGATGTCGGCGATGCTGTATTCGCCGCCGGCGATGTATTTGTGCTTGGCCAATTGGCGGTCCATGACCCCATACAGGCGCTTGGCCTCGTTGGTGTAACGGTCGATGGCATAGCTGATCTTCTCCGGCGCGTAGATCCTGAAATGATGGGCTTGCCCCAGCATCGGGCCGACACCGGCCATCTGGAACATCAGCCACTGCAGCACCTCGTAGCGCCCGCGCACCGACTCAGGCATCAACCGGCCGGTCTTGCCGGCGAGGTAGAGCAAGATGGCGCCCGATTCGAAGATCGATATCGGCTGTCCGTCCGGACCGTCGCCGTCGACGATGGCCGGTATCTTGTTGTTGGGGCTGATACCGAGGAAGGACGGATCGAATTGCGCGCCGGCACCGATATCGATGGGGTGAACCCGGTAGGGTAGGGCGCACTCTTCGAGCATGATGTGGACCTTGTGCCCATTGGGAGTTGCCCACGAATACACTTCGATCATGGTGATCGGCTCCTGCTGTTTACGGCGTCAAAATC
>CBJNAE010000148.1:0-9482 GCA_966433995.1 uncultured Ideonella sp.
AACAGGCCATCAAGCGCCTGAGGGACGGCAGCTTCGACATCTATCAACTCGACGCGACGGCCTACCCCGGCAACAGCGGCGGGCCGCTTTTCAACATAGAAACCGGCGAAGTCATCGGCGTCATCAACATGGTGCTGGTGCGTGGCAGCAAAGAGTCGGCTTTGAGCCAGCCGACCGGCATCACCTATGCCATCCCGGTCAAGTTCGTCAACGAGTTGCTGGAGCGACGTTGAACCATGGGAAACCATCCCGAGGCGGGGACTGACGCCTGGCGCCGGGCGACACGCATTGGCTGAAACGACCCACCCCACCGTCCACGCCCCTTATTCGCATCGGCGATGGCTGCACGCCGGCTCGGCCGCGGCCGCGGCGGCTCTGGCCGCTTGGCTGTCGTTGCGGCACCCGTTGTGGCCAGCGGCCATGCCGGCCGCCTGGGCGTTGTGCGCCATGTGGCTTTTCTGGCGGCCGGGCCACTGGCTCTGGCTGCTGCCCGCCGCCTTGCCGCTGGCCAACCTGTCGCCCTGGACGGGGTGGCTGGCCGTCGAAGAATTCGACTTGGTGGTACTGGCCGTACTGGGTGCGCTCCACGCCAGGCGTTGGTGGGATGGGCCGGCTGTCCGGCCCCCCCCCCGATGGTCGACCGCGGAGACCGCACTGGCCGGCGTACTGTGGGCGGTCACGGGCCTGGGACTGGCGTTAGGCGTCCACGACGCCGGGGGCTGGCAGGCTTTCGGCGGCTGGTTCGGCGCCCATGAAGACCCGCTCTGGGCGCTCCGCGGCACCAAAAGCTGGGTGGCGGCCCTGTTGCTCTGGCCCTGGATGCGAGCGGCCCTGGCGGAGTCGGCGCGGCGTTCCATGCACGCCGTCGCGCGCGGCATGCTGCTCGGCCTGGCCGCGGTCTGTGCTGTCAGTGTTGCGGAACGGCTGGCTTATCCGGGGCTGCAGGATTTCTCCAGCCACTACCGCACCACCGCGATGTTTTGGGAAATGCACGTGGGCGGGGCGGCGATCGACGCCTACCTCGCCATGGCCACGCCCTTCGCCGCATGGGCGCTTTGGCGGGCGCACGAGGAACACCATGCCTGGCGATGGCTGGTCTCCGGCTTGCTGGCGGTGCTGGTCACTTATGTGTGCCTGACCACCTTCGCCCGCGGCGTCTACCTGGCCGCGGGCGCCTCGCTCGGCGTGCTGGCGCTGGCCGGCTACGCGCAGCTCGCTTCGCAGGGCCGGACAACGCGCCGCCTGAGGTGGCTGGCGCTGGGCATCGGCGCCGCGGCCGTCATCGGGGCCGCGGCCGGCATGCTGTCGGCGGCCCTGCACGCCTGGGGCAGCACCGGCTTGCTGGCCTGCGCCTTGATGCTGCTGGGGATTCTGGCCTGGGCGGTGCGCTGGCACGCGCGCCACCACGGGTGGCGCCTGCCGGCCGCGCTGGTCCTGGCCACGGTGCTGCTCCTGGAGGTGATGGTGGTGCTGGGCGGCGACTCTTTCATGGCCAAGCGCATCGACGACGGCCCGGTCGACCTCGACAACCGCGTGAACCACTGGCGCCATGGCCTGGGCCTGCTGCGCGCCCCGCATGAATGGCTGTTCGGCCTGGGTGCCGGGCGTTTCCCGGCGCGGTACGCGGCCTCCTCGCCGCAGCGCGACTTTTCGGGAAGGCTGTCCTGGGCCGCGGGCACCCCCGACAGCGCGCCACCCGGTTCGGCCAGCGGCGTGGCGCTGCTGGAAGGCCCCAGGCTGAGGCCGGACCTCGGCGGCCTTTACGCCGCGACCCAGCGGGTGGAACTCACGCCGGGCGGCCAGTACAGCGTGCGTGTGACGGCGCGCACGGCCTCGCCGACGCGGCTGCTGCTGCGGGTGTGCGAGCGACACCTCCTCTATGACGGGGACTGCCAGGCCGCCGTGGTCCGGTTGGCGCCCGGCCCGTCCTGGACCACCATCGACGCCCGGTTGCGGGGACCTTCGCTGGGCGAGCCCGGCGCCTGGTGGGCGCCGGCGCGCGGCGGGGTCTTCTCGGCATCGGTGCTGGCGGGTTCCGGCCCGGTGGAGATCGACCGCATCCGGCTCACCGGCCCTTTGGGAAACGAGGTCCTGAAAAACGGGGACTTTTCCGGCGGGCTGGCGCGCTGGTTCCCCAGCGCCCAGCGTTACTACCTGCCCTGGCACAGCGACAACTTGTTGCTGGAGTTGCTGACCGAGCGGGGCTTGGTCGGCGCCGCCGCCTTCGCCGCGCTGGTGTTTGCCGCGATGGGCACGCTGCTGCGCGCGCTGCCGGTCGAAGCCGCCGCCGGCGACAACCTGGCGCCGGTGTTCATGGCGTCCCTGGCAGGCATGCTGTGCGTCGGCCTGGTCAGCAGCGTGCTGGACGTCCCGCGCCTGGGCTTCCTGGCGTTGTTCCTCGCATTGCTTTCGGCGTCGCGTCGGCCGCGGACCGGCGCGTCGATTCAGGCTGGTCAGGAATAGAGCGCTGAGATATAAACAAACCAGAAGTCCCCGGGGTAGGAGACAACCCCCATGAAACAGCAAAAAGCACCGGCCCGCGAAGGCCGCAACGGCCATGACGCGCCTTGAGAAACCAGAGGCCGGCGCCTCGCGCGCCGATGCCGCGCACAAGCCTCCGCGCCGCAAGTTCGGCCGCGCCGCGCTGAGGCGCGCTTTCGGCCTGCTGCCGCGCCAGGCGCGCTTCGCGATCTTCCGCGCGATGATCGATTGCGACCCCGCGCCCGACCTGCGGCTGAGCCTGAAGATCGCCGAGACGCAGGAAGAACTGGAGGCCTGCTTCCGCATCCTGCACGACGCCTACGTCGGCAGCGGCTTCATGAAACCCGACCCCTCGGGCATGCGCATCACCTGCTACCACGCGCTGCCGACCACGACCACGCTGTGCGCCAAGTTCGACGGCCAGGTGGTGGGCACGATCTCCCTGGTGCGCGAAGGCGTGTTCGGCTTCCCGATGCAGTCGGCGTTCGACCTCAGCGGGGTGCGCAAGAAGCAGGGCCAGATCGCCGAGATCTCGGCGCTGGCGGTGCACCCGGACTTCCGCAAGACCGGCGGGGCGATCCTCTTCCCGCTGATGAAGTTCATGTACGAGTACTGCACCACCTACTTCGACACCCGCCACCTGGTGATCGCGGTCAACCCCAACCGCATCGAGATGTACGAATCGCTGCTGTTCTTCGAGCAGCTGCAGGAGAACGTCATCAAGAACTACGACTTCGCCAACGGCGCGCCGGCAGTGGGCGCGACGCTGGATTTGAAGTCGGCGCCCGGCATCTTCGAACGGCACTACGGCGGCAAGCGCCCGAAGAAGAACCTGCACGCTTATTTCACGCAGGTGAAGCTGCCCAACATCGAGCAACCGAACCGCCGCTACTTCACCACCAACGACCCGGTGATGACGCCGGCCATGCTGGACCATTTCTTCAACCGGCCCGGCGGTTTCGAAGCCCTGGACGACCGCAAGCGCCTGCTGCTGCACGAGATCTACGACGACCTGGAAGCCTACCGGCCCGTCCTGCCGCCGGTGCCCAAGGCGCCCGGGGCGGACAAGGCGGTGCGGCGCCACCAGCGTTATTCGATCAAGTGCCCCGGCACCATCGAGATCAAGACGGCCCGGACTTCAGACCACGGCGGAGGCGACGACTCGGAGCTGAGCCGGAGCATCCAGCTGCATGTGACGGAGCTGTCCCGCGAGGGCTTCCAGGCGGCGTCCGATTTCGGCCTGCCGCTGGACATGGAAGCCACGGTGACGATCGACCTCGGGGAAGACGAACGCGCCGTCGTGAAAGCCAAGGCCGTACGCAAGACGCGCTCGGACTTCGGCGAGTTCTACGGCTTCCACCTGGAGGAGAGCCACCCGGCCTGGGACCGCTGCGTCGACGCGCTGCAGCGCAGCCACACCTCCAGCGACCTGAAGAAATGAGCGGCGGCGGCGAGGCGCGCGCCGCGGCCGGTCAGACCTTGTAGTAGTCGCGGTACCAGGCGACGAAGCGCCCGATGCCGTCCTTGATCGACGTGGCGGGGACGAAGCCCACCCAGTCCTTCAGCGTGTCCACGTCGGCGTAGGTTTCCGGCACATCGCCGTCCTGCAGCGGCATCAGCAGCTTCTCCGCTTTCGTGCCCAGCGCGTCTTCGATCGCCGAGATGAAGTCCATCAGCTTGACCGGGTCGTGGTTGCCGATGTTGAAGACCCGGTAGGGCGCGTTGCTCGTGCCCGGGTCGGGCTGCTTGGCGGAGTAGTCGGGGTTGGGGGTGGCGACGCGGTCGGTGACGCGCACCACGCCCTCGACGATGTCCTCGACGAAGGTGAAGTCGCGCAGCATGTTGCCGTTGTTGAACACCTTGATCGGCTTGCCTTCGATGATGGCCTTGGTGAACAGGAACAGCGCCATGTCCGGCCGGCCCCACGGCCCGTAGACGGTGAAGAAGCGCAGGCCGGTGGTGGGCAGGCCGTAGAGGTGGCTGTAGGTGTGCGCCATCAGCTCGTTGGCCTTCTTGGTGGCGGCGTACAGGCTCACCGGGTGGTCCACGGCGTGGTGCTCGGAGAACGGCATCTCGGTGTTGCCGCCGTAGACGCTGGAGCTGGACGCGTACACCAGGTGCTGCACCTTGTTGTGCCGGCAGCCTTCCAGGATGTTGATGAAGCCGACGATGTTGCTGTCGATGTAGGCGTGCGGGTTTTCCAGCGAATAGCGCACGCCTGCCTGGGCTGCGAGGTGGATGACGCGGTCGAACTTCTCGGCGGCAAAGAGCTTCTCCATGCCGGCGCGGTCGGCCACGTCGAGCTTGACGAAGCGGAAATTGGCGTGCGGCGTGAGCCGCGCCAGGCGGTTCTCCTTGAGCGAGACCTCGTAGTAGTCGTTGAGGTTGTCCAGGCCCACCACCTCGTCGCCCCGCGCCAGCAGGCGCAGCGCCGTGGTCATGCCGATGAATCCCGCGGCGCCGGTCAGCAAAACTTTCATGGTTTCAATCTCGAAGAGTTCGGAAAAGGGGTTGTGCCGCCGATCGATCGGCCGATCAGCACTTGATGCCGACGTGCAAAGCCACCACGCCGGCGCTCATGTTGTGGACGTCCACATGACCGAAGCCCGCGGATTTCATCATCGCCTTGAGCTCGGCCTGGCCCGGGTGCATGCGGATGGACTCGGCCAGGTAGCGGTAGCTCTCGGCGTCGCCCGCGACCCAGCGGCCCAGGCGGGGCAGGATCTGGAAGGAATAGAAATCGTAGAGCTTCTCCAGCGGCTGAGCCACTTTGGAGAACTCCAGCACCATAAGCCGGCCGCCGGGCTTGAGCACGCGGCACATCTCGGCCAGGGCGCGGTCCTTGCGCGTCATGTTGCGCAGGCCGAAGGCCACGCTGACCAGGTCGAAATGGCCGGTGGGGAAAGGCAGCGCCTCGGCGTCGCACAGCACCGTGGGCAGCACCAGGCCCTCGTCGATCAGGCGGTCGCGGCCTTCGCTGAGCATGGCCTGGTTGATGTCGGTGTGCACCACCACGCCCTGCGGCCCCACCTGCCTGGCGAAGGCGCGGGCCAGGTCGCCGGTGCCGCCGGCGATGTCCAGGACGCGGTCGGCAGGCCTGACCTTGGCGACGCCGACGGTGTAGGCCTTCCACACGCGGTGCAGTCCGGCCGACATCAAGTCGTTCATGACGTCGTATTTCGACGCCACGGAATCGAACACGCCCTTGACGCGGCCGGCCTTCTGCGACTCGTCGACCGACTCGAACCCGAAATGCGTGTTTGACATGGCGATCCTTGTGTTCCGTGACGTCTTCAATGGCCGCAACCGCCGGCGGCGGGCGACGCCGCCATGTCGGCGTCGCGGTCCTTACCCGCTTGGGCCAGGCGCTCGGCGTATTGCGCCCACAGCGCATCCTGCTGGGCCCCCAGGAAGTACAGGTAGTCCCAGGTGAACAGGCCGGTGTCGTGCCCGTCGGAGAAAACCGGCTTGACCGCGTAGTGCCCGACCGGTTCGACCGCCACCACGCCGACATGGCGCTTGCCCGTCTGCAGCACCTCCTGGCCCGGGCCGTGGCCCTGGACCTCGGCCGACGGCGAATAAACCCGCATCAGCTCGAAGGGAATGCGGAACGCGGCGCCGTCGGAGAAGGCCACCTCGAGCACCTTCGATTGCTGGTGCAGGGTGATGGCGGTGGGCGTGGGCGATTGAGAAGACGGGCCGGCCATGGGGTTGCTGTTGAAGCGCGGGGAACGGGAAGGGGCAGCGGGGAAACCCTGATTTTACCGGCCTGCCCGGTTGCCAGGCCCCCGCGACTAAGGGCCTGCCGCCAAGGCGGCATCCAGCTCGGGCAGGCTTTCGCGCAGGCCCGCCAGCCGAACGGCGTCGGCCGGCCGCTGCGGCGCCGCCCAGATGGGACTGGGGAAATGGCTATCCCAGTCGAAACGGGCGATGAGGTGCCAGTGCAAGTGCGGCACCATGTTGCCCAGGGAAGCCAGGTTGACCTTGGTGGGCCGCAGGTGCCCGATCACCAACCCTTCCGCCCAGGCGAGCAGGTCCACGCAGCGCCGGCGGTCTTCCGCCGCCAATTGGCTGAATTCGGCCAGATGGCGATCACGGATCAGCCGGTAAAAGCCCGGGAAGGCCGCGTCTTCCACCCGGACCAGCCGCCAGCCCGGCTCGCTCCAGACAGGCATGCCTCCCGGGCTGGCGCACAGCTCGCAGGCGGGATCGGGCGTGGCGGACGATGGGGGCTGCGTGGCGGTCATGGGCGCCGATTATCGGCGCCCGGTGCGGCTCACATGCTCCGCCGGTACTGCCCGCCCACCTCGAACAGCGCCGCGGTGACCTGGCCCAGGCTGCACACCCGCACCGCGTCCATCAGCACCTCGAAGACGTTGCGGTTGTCGATCACCGCCTGCTGCAGCCGGCGCAGCATCGCCGGCGCCTCGGCGGCGTGGGCGGCGTGGAAGTCGGCCAGGCGCCTGAGCTGGGACTGCTTCTCGTCGTCGGTCGACCGCGCCAGTTCGAGCGAGGCGGGCGTGGGCTCGCCGTGCGGGTTGCGGAAGGTGTTCACGCCGATGATCGGGTACTCGCCGGTGTGCTTGAGCATCTCGTAGTGCATGCTCTCCTCCTGGATCTGGCTGCGCTGGTGGCCGGTCTCCATCGCGCCGAGCACGCCGCCGCGCTCTGAGATCTTCTCGAATTCCTTGAGCACCGCCTCCTCCACCAGTTCCGTCAGCTCGTCGATGACGAAGGCGCCCTGGTTGGGGTTCTCGTTCTTGGCCAGGCCCCACTCGCGGTTGATGATCAGCTGGATGGCCATGGCGCGCCGCACGCTGTCCTCGGTGGGCGTGGTGATCGCCTCGTCGAAGGCGTTGGTGTGCAGGCTGTTGCAGTTGTCGTAGACGGCGATCAGCGCCTGCAGCGTGGTGCGGATGTCGTTGAACTGGATCTCCTGGGCGTGCAGGCTGCGGCCCGAGGTCTGCACGTGGTACTTGAGCTTCTGGCTACGCTCGTTGGCGCCGTACTTGTCGCGCATGGCCACCGCCCAGATGCGCCGGGCCACGCGGCCGAGCACGGTGTACTCCGGGTCCATGCCGTTGCTGAAGAAGAAGGAGAGGTTGGGCGCGAAGTCGTCGATGTGCATGCCGCGCGCGAGGTAGGCCTCCACGAAGGTGAAGCCGTTGCTCAGCGTGAAGGCCAGCTGGCTGATCGGATTGGCGCCGGCCTCGGCGATGTGGTAGCCGCTGATGCTGACCGAGTAGAAGTTGCGGACCTGGTGCTGCACGAAGTACTGGGCGATGTCGCCCATCACTTTCAGGGAGAACTCGGTGGAGAAGATGCAGGTGTTCTGCCCCTGGTCCTCTTTCAAGATGTCGGCCTGCACGGTGCCGCGCACGTTCTGAAGCACCCAGGCGCGGATCTTCTGCGCTTCGTCGGCGGTGGGCCCGCGGCCGTTGTCGGCCTGGAACTTGTCCATCTGCTGGTCGATGGCGGTGTTCATGAACATCGCCAGGATCGTCGGCGCCGGGCCGTTGATGGTCATGCTGACGCTGGTGGCCGGGTCGCACAGGTCGAAGCCCGAGTACAGCGCCTTCATGTCGTCCAGCGTGGCGATGCTGACGCCGGAGTTGCCCACCTTGCCGTAGATGTCGGGCCGCGGGTCGGGGTCGCTGCCGTAGAGCGTGACGGAATCGAAGGCGGTGGACAGCCGCTTGGCCGGCATGCCTTCGGACAGCAGTTTGAAGCGCTTGTTGGTGCGGAAGGCGTCGCCCTCGCCGGCGAACATGCGGGTCGGGTCCTCGCCCTCGCGCTTGAAGGCGAAGGTGCCGGCGGTGTAGGGGAAGCTGCCCGGCACGTTGTCCAGCAGCAGCCACTTCAGGATCTCGCCGTGGTCCTCGTAGCCGGGCAGCGCGACCTTGCGCACCTTGGTGCCGCTGAGCGAGGTGGTGGTGAGCCGGGTGCGGATCTCTTTGTCGCGGATCTTCACCACGTACTCGTCGCCCGCGTAGGCCTTGAGCATGTCGGGCCACTGGGCCAGCAGCTGCTGGCTGGCGGGCAGCAGCTGGCCGCGGCGCTGGCCGGCCAGGCCGCCCAGAGCCTGCACCGCGTTGTGCTTGTCGGGGTTGGCCTCGCGCAGCATGCGGGCGGATTCCTCCAGCTGCTGGATCTCGCGCGCCAGCCGCGCCTGCGCGCGCGCCGACTGCTTGTAGCCCCGCACCGTGTCGGCGATCTCGGCCAGGTAGCGCACCCGGCTGCCGGGGACGATCGGCACCTGGTGGGTGCTGTGGCGGGTGGCAGCGGGCGGCAGGCGGCTGTCGCCCACCTTCATGCCCAGCGCCCGCAGGCGCGGCAGCAGGGCCTGGTAGAGGGCGGTCACGCCGTCGTCGTTGAAGCGGCTGGCCATGGTGCCGAAGACCGGCATCGCGTCGGGCTTGACCGACCAGGCCTCGCGGTTGCGCTGCACCTGCTTGGCCACGTCGCGCAGCGCGTCCACCGCGCCCTTGCGGTCGAACTTGTTGATCGCCACGAACTCGGCGAAGTCGAGCATGTCGATCTTCTCCAGCTGGCTGGCGGCGCCGAACTCTGGCGTCATCACGTAAAGCGGCACGTCCACCAGCGGCACGATGGCGGCGTCGCCCTGGCCGATGCCCGAGGTCTCGACGATGATGAGGTCGAAGCCCGCCACCTTGCAGGCGGCCAGCACGTCCGGCAGGGCCTGGCTGATCTCGCTGCCGAAGTCGCGGGTGGCGAGGGAGCGCATGAAGACGCCGCCTCCTCCCGTTCGGGCTGAGCCTGTCGAAGCCTGGGGGGTGCGCGCAGACCCTTCGACAGGCTCAGGGCGAACGGCAAGGGCGGCGGATGAAGACCAAGGCCCGATCGCGTTCATGCGGATGCGGTCGCCCAGCAGCGCGCCGCCGCTCTTGCGGCGCGAGGGGTCGATGCTGACGACGGCGACCTGCAGCGCATCGTCCTGGTCGAGCCGCAGGCGGCGGATCAGCTCGTCGGTCAGCGACGAC
>CBJNAE010000149.1:0-9408 GCA_966433995.1 uncultured Ideonella sp.
GACGAATGCGTTCGCGCTTGAGCAACTGGAAGAAGCTCTCGGCCACGGCGTTGTCCTGGCTGGCAGGTTAACCCTGAGGCGGCGATCACGCTAGCAGGCTGCTGAAATACCTCGACGAAGGTCGTGAAAGGCAGCAATGTAGGGGCGCCTTACCCCTTAGCGGGTAGAAACAAATCCCCTGTAGACCGTTCTATGAGGTCGACGTTCTTGGTGGCATTCGTCGAAAACAGTATTTCAGCAGCCTGATAGGTCCGGACAAGGGCTACGACGCGGCGCAGTTCATCCGAGTTGCAGCAGCTCAAGGTCGGGCCGCATGTGGCGCAGAAAAAATCGGGGCGTCGCTCGGCGGTGCCCGATGAGATCGCACAGACTGCCGGGTACGGGATGTCGATGCAATGTCGCAAGCGCATCGAGCAGGGCTTTGGATGGGCCAAGACCATCGGCTCGATCCGACAGGTGCTGGTGCGTGGACTCCAGAAGGTGGATCAGTTGTTCGTGCTGAACATGGTCGCCTACAACCTGGTGCGCATGCGCTCGCTGGGACAGGTCCGTCTGCAAGGCGCCAGATGAGCAACGCAGATGCGCAAATTGAACTTCGACAGGGGCGAATGGGCCTGGAAATAGCCCTTCTGACCTGCGCCGCGACGGCAACTACCGAAATTCCATCAGATAGCTGGCCGAGGTCGGTGTCTCGGCGCAGTATTTCAGCAGCCTGCTAATGCCAGTTATCCGCGGAACACCACACTAGTACATAAACACGTTAATAACAAAACATGAATACACTTCAGTTACCGCCTATCGGCTTACGGGAGTGTGCTCATGCGACAGACAGAACTGCATCTGACCGACGAGGATCGATTGGTTATCGATGGGATTCGCAGCAAAGGGATGCATCAGTCGCGAGAAGTGAACAGAGCGCATGTACTGTCGTGCCTGGATCGAGGCATTCCCGAGGCCCAGATCATGGCGGTGTTGGGGATAGGGCGCACCGCCTTGTGGCGTACACGGTCAGCGTACTTGCAGGGAGACGTCGATCTGGCGGTATTCGACGTTGCACGCCCTGGCCGCCCACCACAGTACGACACCAATGCCGAGGCACGAGTCACGGCACTTGCATGCTCGGCGCCACCCGAAGGCCGACAGCGCTGGACGCTCGTCGAACTCGAACGAGCGGCGCGCCAGGAATCGGGCCTGACCACGGGGTGAGCCGGGAGACCGTGCGCCGCATGCTCAAAAAAACGATCTCAAACCCTGGCGCAGGTTGATGTGGTGCATCGGCACGCTGACCGAGGAATACCGGCGCCGCATGTATGACCTGCTCGCGCTTTACGCCAGGCCGCTGTGCGACGACGAACCGGTCATCTGTATTGACGAGAAGAGCTTGCAACTGCCTGCCCACAGCCGCAAGCCACTGCCCATGGTGCCCGGTGCGCGGGCTAAGCAGGACTACGAGTACGTTCGCAAAGGTACCGCCAATTTGTTCGTGGCCGTCGAGCCCAAAGCCGGACAGCGCGTCGTCTCGGTGACGGCGCAACGCGGCAAGGTCGACTTCGTTGCTTTCGTGCTGGCGCTTCTGACCGATACGTATGCGGCTGCGCACAAGGTGCACCTCGTGCTGGACAACCTGAACATCCACTTCAGAAAGTGCTTCAAGGACGTGCTGGACAAGCGTGCGGCCAGTGCGCTGCTGCGCCGGGTGCACTTCCACTACACGCCCAAGCATGCGAGTTGGCTCAACATGGCAGAGATCGAAATTGGCATCCTCAGCCGGCAATGCCTGGCTCGCAGAATCAGCGACCGCGAACTGCTGCGCAGTGAAGTTGACGCCTGGCAATTCGACCGCAACGAGCAGCAGCGAACCATCGAGTGGAGGTTCACTCGACAGGACGCGGATCGCAGGCTCGGACGACATTATGTTTCGTCATTTCCGTGTTGATGTACTAGCCTTACTATGTTAATAAAATCAAGGAATTATGCAAGCATCTTGAAGCAAAGGGTGAGCATTGATGGAAGACTTACTGGAGTTTGACCGGTACATGGCCCATGTGAGCGAAGGGCTGGGTCACGCCGACCGGCACGCAGGCCTACGTGGGTACTGCACGGGGCTGATGCCGCCGCTGTCGCGCAAGAGCGTGGAGCCGATGGCCGCGCACGTGGACCCGCAGAAGGTGCGCTCGCGGCACCAGTCGCTGCATCACTTCGTGGCCGATGCGAACTGGTCGGATGAGCAGATGTTGCTGCGCGTGTGTCAATGGGTGGTGCCGAAGATGGACTTCGGCGATGGCGGCTGGTGGATCATCGACGACACAGAGCCCCTCGGTACTGTGTGCTGGGCGATGCGGGCTACGGCGTGGACACGGCGTTTCGTGAACGGCTGAGCGAGTTGGGCCTGCGCTACGTGATGGGCGTGACCGGCAGCGTCACGGTCTGGCCGCCCGGGCGCGAGCCCATGCCACCGACAGCCTACGCAGGGCGTG
The DNA here is from genome assembly GCA_966433995.1 of uncultured Ideonella sp. GTDB lineage: Bacteria > Pseudomonadota > Gammaproteobacteria > Burkholderiales > Burkholderiaceae_C > JANPCX01. The sequence continues at coordinate 2,478 of CBJNAE010000149.1, forward strand.
GGCGAGTGGGCAAGCGACTGCGCCTGGGCGGCACCGCGTTGCCGCAGCACCATCCGCAAGCAGTCAAGGAACTTGCTTTTGAACTCGGGCCCGAGAATTGGCACACCGTCACCTGGCGCGAAGGAACGAACGCCAAGCTGCGTTCGCGCTTCGCCCGGGTGCGTGTGCGCGCCGCACACCGAGACAACCTGCGCGACGAATTGCGCGAACCCGAGTGGCTGCTCATTGAGTGGCCGCAGGGGGACGCCGAGCCGCTCAAGTACTGGCTGTCCACGCTACCCGAAGACACGCCGCTGCAGCGCATGGTGTACGAGGCGAAGATGCGTTGGCGCATCGAGCGCGACTACCAAGACCTCAAGCAGGATCTCGGCCTGGGCCACTACGAGGGCCGCGGCTGGCGGGGGTTTCATCATCACGCCAGCCTGAGCATCGCCGCCTACGGCTTCCTGCTCGCTCAGCGGCTGGGGCATCCCGGCGAGATCGGTGGCAAAAAAAACTCCGCACAACGCCAAGAGCCTGCCCTACCCACGCATTACAAGCCTCGCGGAAGCCCTCCGGGCGCAGCGCCACGTCCCATCCTCAATCACGAGCTTGCGAATGCGTATCGGCGCACTTCTGGCACGAACTCTTCCTCGTTGTCCCTGCTGCCTTCGACTGCACCAGGGAGTATCAATTAAATGACACAGTAAGACTAGCTCGATGAATAACGCGGAATCAACCACGATCGAGATTTCCACTCACTCTTCCCACCAAAGGTCGAAAAGAAGTTTGACCGCCCCGCAGCCAGCCGGGCGTCTTGAAACGCACGATGCGCCAGTACAGGGCCACGTAGCCGCCCATGAACAGGAACAGGAACAGCGTCAGCATGGCGGTGTTGTTCCACCAGATGACGCTCGGCACCACGGAGCTCAGGCACAGCACCCAGAGGTAGGGCGAGGTCATGGCGTTGCGACGCAGGGCGTGCTGGGGATGGGCGGCGATCGCGGACAAACCGTACCGTGGACCGGGCCAGCGCACCACGCGGCGGTGCAGCAGGCTGTGCAGGTGGATGCCGTCCGGCAGGCCGGCGGCCACGCCTTTCAGGATGCGGCGGCGGTAGATGGTGAAGAGCGTCTCGAAGATCGGGTAGGCGCACAGCGCCAGCGGAAACAGTGAGGAAACTTCGCTGTTGCGCGCTACCAGCAGGATGCTCAGCTCGGCCAGCACGAAGCCCAGCAAGTAGGCACCGCCATCGCCGAGGAAGATGCGGCCGGAGGGGTAGTTCCAGATGAAGAAGCCCAGTGCGGCGCCCGCCATGATGAGCGCGGAGGTGACGATGAAGCCGTCGTTCGTCTCGAACCCGACGTAGCCCAGCGCCAGCATCATCAGCAGCACGCACATGGAGGCCAGGCCGTTGAAGCCGTCGATGATGTTGGTGGCGTGCGCGACACCGGTGACGCATAGCACGGTGAGCGCGACGGCGAAAGGCGTGTAGACGATCAGGTCGTCGACGCCCGGAATGGCGGTGCGGCGCACCACCGCGTCGAGCAGGCCCACGGCCAGGCAAGCGGAGACCGCGGTGAAAAACAAGCGTTGGCGCGGCGTGACGTTCTTGGTCAGGTCTTCGGCCAGGCCAGCGGCGAAAGCCGGGAAACTGGCCGCCATCAGCAGCCACATGGTGTGGGTCTCGTCGGACTGGGTGAGTTGCACGAAAACAAGCCCGGCGACGATGGCGACGAACACACCCAGGCCACCGATGCGGGGTACGGGGTGCGAATGGAATTTCTGGGGGCCGCTCATGTCGTGGTCCGCCGAGAGGACCGCGTGTTTGGATGCCGACCAGACCACCAACCACGTGATCAACAGAGAGGCTACAAAGCTGAATGTGAGTGCGGCCATAAAACGAGTCGTTAAGGGCTCAACGTTGGATTATGACAGGGGCACTTGTGTGCAAATGATTCCAATTGCTGGCGCGGCGGGGGATGCGCCCGGGCGTCCGTCCGCGGGTGTTTTCAATGGGAATTTCAGTGGAAATCCCGGCTCCGGGTGACCAGGCCCTGCAGCAGCGCGGAATGGTCGAGCAGCCGGTGGGCCAGCAAGTGGGCCACGCCGTTGGCGCACTGCCATTGCCCGTAGACCGTCAGCAGCCGCGCGCCCAGCAACGCCCGTCTCTGGGCCTGGGCGACGTGGGGCCAGACGATCACGTTGACCGCGCCGGTCTCGTCTTCCAGGGTGACGAACACCACGCCCTTGGCGGTGGGCGGACGCTGGCGATGGGTGACCAAACCGCTGGCGCGGGCGAGCCGGCCGTCGGGGAAACGCCCGAGTTGCTCGGCGGGCAGCACTTTCAAGCGCGCCAGTTCGGGGCGCAGCAGGTCCAGCGGATGGCGCTTCAGGGTGAGGCCCAGGCTGCGGTAGTCGGCCAGCATGTCTTCGGCTTCGCTGGGGGCGGGCAGGACGGCGGTGTCGTCGAAATCGTCGAAGCGGGCCGCGGGACCTTGCAGGGCTGTGTCCGCCATGCCCGCCAGCAGGGGTGTCTGCCGGGTGTCGAGGCCTGCCACCGCCCAGGCCGCCTGGTGGCGGTGCCCCGCCAGGCCACGCAGGGCGTCGGCCTCGGCCAGCGCCTGCAGGTCGGCGGCGGACAGCGCGGCGCGCCGGGCCAGGTCTTCCGGGTGGGTGAAGGCTTGTCCGCCGCGGGCCCCCACGATGCGCCGCGCGGCCTCGGCGCCAAGGCCGGCCACTTGGTTCAGGCCCAGGCGCACGGGCCACAGCGCGGGCGTGCCCGCGCCCGGGTCCGGCTCCAAGGCGCAGTCCCAGCCGCTGAAGCGCACGTCCACCGGCAGCACTTGCACGCCATGGGCTCGCGCGTCGCGCACCAGTTGGGCGGGCGCGTAAAAGCCCATGGGCTGGCTGTTGAGCAGGGCCATCAGGAAGGCGTCGGGGTGGTGGCACTTGATCCAGCTGCTGGCGATGACGAGCAGCGCGAAGCTGATGGCGTGGCTCTCGGGGAAGCCGTATTCGCCGAAGCCCTGGATCTGTTTGAAGATGCGTTCGGCGAATTCGGGCTCATAGCCCCTGTCCTTCATGCCGCCCACCAGCTTCTCGTAGAAAGGTCCGAGCCCACCCTTGCGCTTCCAGGCGGCCATGGCGCGGCGCAGCTGGTCGGCCTCGCCGGGCGTGAAGCCGGCGGCGATCATGGCGATCTGCATGACCTGCTCCTGGAAGATGGGCACGCCCCGGGTGCGCTCCAAGGCGGGTCTCAGTTCCTCCTTGGGATACTCCTCCGGCTCTTCTTTCCGACGCCGCCGCAGGTAGGGATGCACCATGCCGCCCTGGATCGGCCCCGGACGCACGATGGCCACCTCGACCACCACGTCGTAGAACTTCTCGGGCCGCAAACGCGGCAGCATGCTCATCTGGGCGCGGCTCTCGATCTGGAAGACACCGATGGTGTCGGCGCGGCACATCATGTCGTAGGTAGGCTTGTCGTCCATGGGGACGCTGTCCAGCCCGACCGGCGGCCCCCCGCGCGATTCCAGTTTCATGTTCACCGCCTCGAAAGCCCGGCGCAGCGCGCTGAGCATGCCCAGCGCGAGCACGTCGACCTTCAGGATGCCGAGCGCGTCCAGGTCGTCTTTGTCCCACTGGACCACGCTGCGGTCCTTCATCGCGGCGTTCTCCACCGGCACCAGGTCGGCGATGTCCTCGCAGGCGATGACGAAGCCGCCCGGGTGCTGGCTCAGGTGGCGGGGGAAGCCGATCAGCAGCTCGGTCAGCTCGACCCACAGCCGGGTCGCCGGCGCGTCGGGGTCGAAGCCGTTCTCGCGCAGGCGCTCGGCGTCGATGCGGCGGCCGTCGAACCATTGCTGACTCTTGGCGACGGCGTCGATGCGCTGCAGGTCGATGCCCAGGGCGCGGCCCACGTCGCGCAGGGCGCTGCGCGGCCGGTAGCTGATCACCACGGCGGTGAGCGCGGCGCGGTGGCGGCCGTATTTTTTGTAGATGTACTGGATGACGTCTTCGCGCCGCTGGTGCTCGAAGTCGACGTCGATGTCGGGCGGCTCGTTGCGCTCGGCGCTGATGAAGCGTTCGAAGAGCAGCTTGTTGTCCGCCGGATTGACCGAGGTGATGCCCAGGCAGAAGCACACCGCCGAGTTGGCGGCGCTGCCGCGCCCCTGGCACAGGATCTTCTGTTCGCGCGCCCAGCGCACGATGTCGGCCACGGTGAGGAAGAACGGCTCGTACTCCAGTTGCTGGATCAAACCCAGCTCGTGCTCGACTTGCTTGCGCACTTCGGGCGGAATGCCTTGCGGATAGCGCTTGGCGCCGCCTTCTTCGGTGAGTTGCCGCAAATGGCTGGTGGGCGTGGCCCCGGGGGGCACCAGTTCCTGGGGGTATTCATATTTCAGTTGATCCAGGGAGAACCCCTTGCACGCCGGGCATTCACGCCCCCGGCATTCAGGCTTCCCGCATTCACGCCTCAGGCATTTCTCCGCCCACGCCACCGCGTTGCGCAAAGCCTGTGCCGGATAAAGCGACGCCAACCGCGACCTCGGCCGCAAATGCGCCTCGGCATTGGCCTGCAACGCCCAGCCGCACTCGGCCACCGGGCGCTTCAGGCGGGTGGCGGTGAGCGTGTCCTGCAGCGGCTTGCGCGAGCGCCGGTGCATCAGCACGTCGCCGCCGGCGACCAGCTCCATGCCGGTCTCGCGGTGCAGTCGCTCCAGTTGCGCCTGCATCGCGTCTTCACCGGGCCGCAGCAGGCGCTCCAGCAGGAGCCCGGCGCGGTCGCCGAACCAGTTCCGCAGCCACAGCGCCTGGGACCCCAGCGACTCGGGCGACTGGCCCGGCTCGGCCGCCAGCAACGCCAGGCAGCCCGGCAGGCCGGCCAGGCGCCAGGCGTCGCCGCCGGCACGGCCCTCCAGGTCGCCCGGATGCGCCAGGTAGCGGCCCTTGGCGGCGCGGCCGCGGGCCAAGGTGATCCAGCGCGACAGGTTGCCGTAGCCGCGCCGCGTCTGCGCCAACAGCACCAACCTGGCGTGCGGCGCGCCGGTGTCGGGGTCGGTGAGGCGCATCTCGCTGCCGACGATGAGAGGCATCCCCAGCGCCTTGGCCTGAACATGGGCCCGCACCACGCCGGCCAGCGAGCATTCGTCGGTGATCGCCAGGGCGCTGTAGCCCAGCTCGCAGGCGCGTTGCACCAGCTCTTCCGGATGGGAAGCGCCCGTGAGGAAACTGAAATTGCTGCGGCAGTGCAGCTCGGCGTAATTCGGCAGCATACTGTGTTTTTATACAGCAATCGGCGCGTGGTGTCTGGGCTTTTGGACGCCGGCAGGGACCGAGGCGGGGCGCCTTGCGGCAAACTCCCGTTTCCTCGCCTTGCGCTTGCCGCACCCTCAGCGCCGATCCCCCGGATTCCCCGTGACCACCGCCTTCCCGCCCTTCCCCCGCCCCCTGGACGACGCCCTCATGCGCGAGGCCGCCGCCTTGGCCGAGCAGGCGGTGGGCCTGAGCGAACCCAACCCGCGCGTGGGCTGCGTGCTGGCGCGCGGCGACGGGCGGGTGATCGGCCGCGGCCACACCCAGCAGGCCGGCGGCCCGCACGCCGAGGTGATGGCGCTGCGCGATGCGCAGTCGCGCGGCGAAGACCCGCGCGGCTGCACCGCCTACGTCACGCTGGAGCCCTGCGCCCACCACGGCCGCACGCCGCCCTGCTGCGACGCGCTGCTGGCCGCCGGCGTGGCGCGGGTGGCGATGGCGCTGCAGGATCCCAACCCGCTGGTCGCCGGCCAAGGGGCCGCCCGCCTGCGCGCCGGCGGCGTCGAGGTGCTCGACTGGCCCGAGGGGCCCGCCCTCGACCAGGCCCGGGGGCTGAACATCGGCTTCTTTTCGCGCATGCAGCGCCAGCGGCCCTGGGTGCGCTTGAAGATGGCGCTGTCGCTGGACGGCCGCAGCGCCCTGCCCGACGGGCGCAGCCAATGGATCACCGGCGAGGCCGCGCGCGCCGACGGCCACGCCTGGCGCCGGCGCGCCGGCGCGGTGCTCACCGGGGTGGGCACGGTGCGCTCGGACAACCCGCGCCTGGACGTGCGGCTGGTGCCCACCGCGCTGCAGCCGCGCCGCGCGGTGATCGACGCCCGGCTGGAGACGCCGCCCGACGCCCGCCTGTTCGAAGGGCCGGTCCAGGCGCAAGGCCCGCTGATCTACACCGCGTCCAAGCCCCCGTCGGACCAGGGGCTGCCGCAGCGCCGCCAAGCCCTGCTGGCCCGCGGCGCCGAACTGTGCGAACTGCCCGACGCGCTGCAACCCGGCCGCGTCGACCTCGCCGCGGTGCTGGCCGACCTGGCGGGCCGCGGCGTCAACGAACTGCACCTGGAAGCCGGCCACGGCCTGAACGGCGCCTTCGTGCGCGCCGGGCTGGTGGATGAATTCCTCATCTACTTCGCGCCCAAGCTCATCGGCCAGGGCCACGGCCTGGCCAGCTTCGGCGCCCTGCCCAGCCTGGACCAGGCGCCCGCGCTGCGCTTCACGGAGTTCCAGGCGATCGGCCCCGACCTGCGCATCCTCGCCCGCCCGGCGGCGGCCTGAACAAGCCGCGCTCCGCCTTCCCCCGCCCCGACAACCACAGGAACACCATGTTCACCGGCATCATCACCGGCCTCGGCCGCATCACCCGCATCGACGACCTGGGCGCGGGCGCCGCCCACGGCAAGCACCTCGCCATCCAGGCGCCCGACGGCTACCTCGACGACGTGGCCCTGGGCGACAGCATCGCGATCAACGGCGCCTGCATGACGGTGACGCGCTTCGACGCGGCCGCCCACCAATTCGAGATCGACATCTCGGCCGAGAGCCTGGACAAGACCGCCGGCCTGGACCAGCCCGGCCCCGTCAACCTGGAAAAAGCGCTGCGCGCCCACGAGCGGCTGGGCGGCCACATCGTCAGCGGCCA
>CBJNAE010000150.1:0-9338 GCA_966433995.1 uncultured Ideonella sp.
AGAAGCGGCAGATCAGGTTCACCAGCGTGCTCTTGCCGGAGCCGCTGTGGCCGACCAGGCCGATCATCTCGCCGGGGTGGATGTCCAGCGACAGCCCGCGGATCACCGAGCGGCTGCCGTAGCGGAAGCCGACGTCGCGCAACTGCATGCCGCCCTGCAATCGTTCGATCCGCACCGGCTGGGTGGGCTCGGGCACGTTGGAGACGTGGTCGAGGATGTCGAAGATGCGCTTGGCGCCGGCCGCGGCCTTCTGCGTCACCGAGACGATGCGGCTCATCGAGTCGAGCCGGCCGTAGAAGCGCCCGATGTAGGCGATGAAGGCGGTGAGCACGCCCACCGTGATCTGGTCGCGCGAGACCAGCCAGATGCCGAAGGCCCAGACCACGAGCAGGCCGATCTCGGTGAGCAGCGACACCGTCGGGGTGAACAGCGACCAGGTCTTGTTCAGCTTGTCGTTCACCGCCAGGTTCACGCGGTTGGCCTCGCGGAAGCGCTCGGCTTCGCGGCGCTCCTGCGCGAAGGCCTTGACGACGCGGATGCCGGGGATGGTGTCGGCCAGGACGTTGGTGACGTCGCCCCAGACGCGGTCGATCTTCTCGAAACCGGTGCGCAGGCGGTCGCGCACCTGGTGAATCATCCACGCGATCGCCGGCAGCGGCAGCAGCGTGGCCAGCGCGAGCCAGGGGTTGATGGACACGAGGATCACCGCGGTCATCGTGATCATGATGACGTCGGTGGCGAAATCGAGCGCGTGCAGCGACAGGAAGACGCAGATGCGGTCCGTCTCCGAGCCGATGCGCGACATCAGGTCGCCGGTGCGCTTGCCGCCGAAGTAGTCGAGCGACAGCTGCAACAGGTGGTCGAAGGTGGCGGTGCGCAGGTCGGCGCCGATGCGCTCGGACACCAGCGACAGCAAGTAGGTGCGCGCCCAGCCCAGCCCCCAGGCCAGCAGCGCCGAGCCCAAGAGGCCCAGCAGCAGCCAGGCGACCACCGCCGGGTCGATCTTCTGCCCGTTCTGGTAGGGGATGAGCACGTCGTCCATCAACGGGATCGTCAGGTAGGGCGGCACCAGCGTGGCCGCCGTGGACGCCAGGGCCAGCGCGAAGCCGGCCAGCAGCTGCCCCCGGTAGGGCTTGGCGAAGCGCCACAGCCGAAGCAGCACCCAGGTCGAAGGCGGCGTGTGCAGCTCGCGGTGGCAGACCGGGCACTCCTCGCTGTCCGGCGGCAGCGTGGCCTGGCAGCTCGGGCACAGCAGGGCGTCGTCGGCCGCCGTCTCGGCGGGCGTGGCGCCGTCGGCCCCTTGCTGCTGCCGCAGCAAGGCCTGTTCGAACTGTGCCGCCAGCCGCAGCGCCGCGACATTGCGCGACAGCGTGAAGAACCAGCGCGCCAGCCGGGTTTGCGGGCTGAACAACTCCAGCGTGCCGATGCCGCCGTGGTCGTGCAGCTTCAGGGCCAGGCCGGGCGCCAGCGGCCAGGATTCCCACTCTTTCCCGGGTTGACGGGCCATGAGTCGTTGCGATGTGAGCACCAGCTGCGAATCGCAGAATGTCAATTGCGCATCCAAGTCAACCGACACCGTCGCCAGAACGTTTTCGTCGCGGCCCAGTTGCACGGACAACGCCGCCCGTTCGAGGTCGCCAGGCGGCTGGGAAGCAGGAACGGGATGAAGTGACTGCATGGGTTGCCAGGGAACAACACAAATTGACGGCCGTTGGAGGCCTGAAGAAGCCAGATGATCAAGCCCCGGCCGAACAGGGGATTCTGACCGAAACGAGACATGACGCTTCCGGGTTGACTTCACCTGGGGCTCTTCATTCCCTGAACAGCCAATCTATCCGCAAACGGTTCGATCAAGCAGAATCGATAAGTTTGCGCAAACTATCAAAATGCAAAAATTTGAAGATATTCAGCTGCTTCGCATCAACTACCTGCGTGGTCCCAACATCTGGACCTACCGCCCGGTACTGGAGGTCTGGCTCGACCTCGGCCCGCTGGAAGACTTCCCGTCAAACAAGATCCCCGGCCTGACCGACCGCCTGCTGGCGATGCTGCCGGCCCTGGGCGAGCACCATTGCGGTGTCGGCGAGAAAGGCGGCTTCATGCAGCGCCTGGTGGAAGGCACCTGGGCCGGACACATCCTGGAACACGTCGTCATCGAATTGTTGAACCTGGCCGACATGCCGACCGGCTTCGGCCAGACGCGCAGCACCTCCAAGGCCGGCGTCTACCGCATGGTGTTCCGCGCCCGCGACGAGCAAGTGGCCCGCCAGGCCCTGCAGGAGGGGCACCGCTTGCTGATGTCCGCGATCAATGGGGAAAGCTTCGCCGCCGCCGCGGCGGTCGAACGCATCCGCGAGCGGGTGGACGCCTGCTACCTTGGACCCAGCACCGCCTGCATCGTCTCGGCCGCGACCGACCGCCGCATCCCGCACATGCGGCTCAACGGCGGCAACCTGGTGCAGCTCGGCTACGGCGCGCGGCAGCGCCGCATCTGGACGGCCGAGACCGACCTGACCAGCGCCATCGCCGAAGGCATCGCGCGCGAGAAGGACCTGACCAAGAGCCTGCTGAAGGCCTGCGGCGTGCCGGTGCCCGAAGGCGTGGTGGTCGACTCCCCCGAAGCCGCCTGGGAAGCTGCCCAGGACATGGGTCTGCCGGTGGTGGTCAAGCCCACCGACGGCAACCACGGCCGCGGCGTCAGTCTGGACCTGTCCAAAGAAGACGAAGTGAAAGCCGCCTACGCGGTGGCCGACGCCGAAGGCAGCGAGGTGATGGTCGAGACCTTCATTCGCGGCAACGAGCACCGCCTGCTGGTGGTGGGCAACCAGGTGGTGGCGGCGGCCCGGGGCGACACCGTCTCCGTGGTCGCCGACGGCACCTCCACCGTGCGGCAGCTGATCGATGCGCAGGCCAACACCGACCCGCGCCGCGGCGACGCCGAAGACTTCCCGCTCAGCGTCATTCGCCCCGAGGAGGACGGCGCCGTCATGCTCAACCTGCGGCGCCAGGGCCTGACGCCCGAATCGGTGCCGGCGGCCGGCCGCGAGGTGGTGGTGCAGCGCAACGGCAACCTGGCCATCGACTGCACCGACGACGTCCACCCCGAGGTGGCGCACACCGCGACGCTGGCGGCGCGCATGGTCGGCCTGGACATCGCCGGCATCGACCTGGTGGCGCAGGACATCTCCCGCCCGCTGCACGAGCAAGGCGGCGCGGTGGTGGAAGTCAATGCCGGGCCGGGCCTGTTGATGCACCTCAAGCCCGCCGAGGGCACCCCCCGCCCGGTGGGCCGCGCCATCGTCGACCACCTCTTCGCGCCGACGCTCACCGACAACGGCGAATTCCCGGGCCGCATCCCGCTCGTCGGCGTGGCCGGCTCGCGCGACACCCAGGTTGTGGCCGGCCTGGTGGCCTGGCTGCTTCACCTGGCCGGCCAGCACGTCGGCCTGGCCAGCCGCGACGGCCTCTTCCTGAACCGCCGCCGCGTCGAACGCGGCCCTTGCGCGCATTTCGAAGCCGGGCGCCGGTTGCTGATCAACCGCTCGGTCGACGCCGCGGTGTTCGAGAACGGCGCCGAATCCATCCTGCGCGACGGCCTGGCCTACGACCGCTGCCAGGTCGGCGTGGTGACCGACCTGGACCTGCCCGAAGACGACCGGGCCGCGCTGGCCCACTTTGATGTGAGCGACACCGACCAGCTGGTCAAGGTGCTGCGTACCCAGGTGGACGTCGTCCTGCCCGAAGGAACCGCGGTGCTCAACGGCTCGGACGCGCGCGTGGCCGACCTGGCCCGCCTGTGCGACGGCGCCGTGACGCTCTACGGCCAGGGCGAAGACCTGCCCGCGCTGCAGGCCCACCGCGCCGGCGGCGGGCGCACCGTGTTCTGGCGGGGCGAGCACATGGTGTTGGCCGACGGCCAGGACGAAACCCTGTTGCCCGGCCTGGCGCGCCACGCCGGCCAGCCGAAGCCGGGCGCCGCGGACGCCGAGTCCCTATTGGCCGCCGCGGCGGCCGCCTGGGCCCTGGGCCTGTCGGCCGACCTGATCGTGGCGGGCATCGACACCTTCAGCGCCAACCCGCCCGACCCGCTGGCCGAACTCGGCTTGGCCGGCAGGCCGTCGAATGCCAAAAACAGCACGCCGGCGCGCAATTGACCGGCCCGCGAAAAAAGCAGTCATCCGAACCCGGACGCCGCGCGTTGAAACCGCACGCCCCTACCAGCAGAAAGCCAGACTGACGATGGAACTCACCCGCATCCGTGCCCTGCGCGGCCCCAATATCTGGAGCCGGCACACCGCCATTGAAAGCATCGTCGTCTGCGCGGCGGACGAGCGCTCGATCGCCCTGCGCCCCGGTTTCGAGGCCACGCTGCGGGCGCTGTTCCCGTCCATCGGCGTGCTGCGCGCCAGCGGCACGCCCGGCCCGGTGTCGTTCGCCCATGTGCTGGAAAGCGCCGCGCTGGCGCTGCAGGCCCAGGCCGGCTGCCCCGTCACCTTCAGCCGCACCGCCGCCACCGGCGACGCCGACACTTACCAGGTGGTTGTCGAATATTCCGAAGAGCCGGTCGGCCGCCTGGCCGTCAGCCTGGCCCAGCAACTGATCGAAGCCGCCGCCGCCGGCAGCCCGTTCGATGTCGACGCCGCCATCACCAGGCTGCGCGAGCTGGACGAAGACACCCGCCTCGGCCCGAGCACCGGCTCCATCGTCGACGCCGCGGTGGCCCGCGGCATCCCCTACCGCCGCCTGACACAGGGCAGCATGGTGCAGTTCGGCTGGGGCTCCAAGCAGCGCCGCATCCAGGCGGCCGAAGTCGACGCCACCAGCGCGGTGGCCGAATCCATCGCACAAGACAAAGACCTCACCAAGACCCTGCTGCGCGCCGCCGGCGTGCCGGTGCCCTGGGGCCGGCCGGTCAGCAGCGTGGAAGACGCCTGGGCCGTGGCGCAGGAAATCGGCATGCCGGTCGTGGTCAAGCCGCAGGACGGCAACCAGGGCAAGGGCGTCACCGTCAACATCAGCGAGCGCAGCCAGATGGAGGCCGCCTACCGAACCGCCGCCGAGTTCGGCGAGGTGATGGTCGAGCGCTTCCTGCCGGGCCACGACTTCCGCCTGCTCGTGGTCGGCGACCGTGTCGTGGCCGCGTCGCGCCGCGATCCGCCCCACGTCATCGGCGATGGCCAGCTCAGCGTGCGCCAGCTGGTCGAGCGCGTGAACGCCGACCCGCGCCGCGGCGACGGCCACGCCACCTCGCTCACCAAGATCCGCTTCGACGACATCGCGCTGGCGCGCCTGGCGCTGCAGGGCCTGGACGCCGACAGCGTGCCCGAAAAGGGCCAGCGCGTGGTGCTGCGCAACAACGCCAACCTCAGCACCGGCGGCACCGCCTCCGACGTCACCGACGACGTGCACCCCGAAATGGCCGCGCGCGCCGTCGCCGCGGCGCAGATGGTGGGCCTGCACATCTGCGGCGTCGATGTCGTCTGCGAGACCGTGCTCAAGCCCCTGGAAGACCAGGGCGGCGGCGTGGTCGAGGTCAACGCCGCGCCGGGCCTGCGCATGCACCTGTCGCCTTCCTACGGCAAGGGCCGCGCGGTGGGCGAGGCCATCATCTCCAACCTGTTCGGCCCGGCGCACGGGCCCGCCGCCAACGGCCAGGGCAACGACGGCCGCATCCCGATCGTCGCCGTCACCGGCACCAACGGCAAGACCACCACCACCCGGCTGGCCAGCCACCTGCTGGCCACCAGCGGCCTGGGCGTGGGCATGACGCTGACCGACGGCGTCTACGTCAATGGCCGCCAGATCGACAGCGGCGACTGCAGCGGCCCCAAGAGCGCGCGCAACGTGCTGATGCACCCCGACGTCGACGCCGCCGTCTTCGAGACCGCCCGCGGCGGCATCCTTCGCGAAGGCCTGGGCTACGACCGCTGCCAGGTCGCCGTGGTGACCAACCTCGGCGAGGGCGACCACCTCGGCATGAACTACATCCACACCGTGGAAGACCTGGCCCTGGTCAAGCGCGTGATCGTGCAGAACGTGGCCGCCGACGGCTACGCCGTGCTCAACGCCGCCGACGCCCACGTGGCGGCGATGGCCGACGTCTGCCCCGGAAAGGTGATCTACTTCGCGGCCGACCGCCACCACCCGGTGATGGCCGCCCACCGCGCCCAGGGCCACCGCGTGGTCTACGTCGACGGCGACGCCGTCGTCGTGGCCGAAGGCGCCTGGCGCGAGCGGCTGCCGCTGCGCGACATCCCCCTCACCCGCAACGGCAGCATCCCCTTCCAGGTCGAGAACGTCATGGCCGCGGTCGCCGCCGCCTGGGCGGTCGGCCTGCGCTGGGACGACGTGCGCCGCGGCCTGGCCAGCTTCGTCAACGACACCACCACCGCGCCCGGCCGCTTCAACGTGATGGACTACCAGGGCGCCACCGTGATCGCCGACTACGGCCACAACCCCGACGCGATGCGCGCGCTCGTGGCCGCCGTCGACGCCATGCCGGCCAAGCGCCGCAGCGTGGTCATCAGCGGCGCCGGCGACCGCCGCGACGAGGACATCCGCGAGCAGACCGCCATCCTCGGCGAAGCCTTCGACGACGTGCTGCTTTACGAGGACGCCTGCCAGCGCGGCCGCGCCGACGGCGAAGTGCTGAAGCTGCTGCGCCAGGGCCTGAAGAACGCTGGCCGCACCCGCCAGGTCCAGAGTGTCAAGGGCGAGTTCCTGGCGATCGACACCGCGCTGCAGAAGCTGCAGCCGGGCGACCTGTGCCTGATCCTGGTCGACCAGGTGGAAGAGGCGCTGGCTCATCTGGCGATGCGCATCGCGCAGCCGGTGACGGCGGCCGAGCCGGAAGCCTCGCTGGCCTGACGAGCCAGAGTTCCTCTTTCCTCGTAGGAGCGGCTTCAGCCGCGATCCCGGTGCACCGCATCGCGGCTGAAGCCGCTCCTACGCGGGAAAAGATTCGAAGCGAACCTCGTCCCCCCGGCAAGGGCCTGGCGGGCCGGCCCCTCACTCCCCCTGTCGCTTCTTGCGCGACCGCCCCACCAGCAGCCGGTCGAACAGCGGATTGGGCAGCAGGCGCATCAGCTTGGCCACCACGCCCATCTGCCAGGGGATGACGCGATAGCTGTCGCCCCGCTCGATCGCGCGGAAGGCGCGGTCGGCAAACCGGTCGGCCGGCATCAGGAAGGGCATGCTGTAGCTGTTCTGGCTCGTCAGCGGCGTGGCGATGTAGCCGGGCACCACGGTCACCACCTTCACGCCGTGCGGGCGGCATTCGCCGCGCAGGCTTTCGCAATAGCCGATGACGGCCGCCTTGCTGCCGCAATAGGCGCCGTGCCCCGGCAGGCCGCGGATGCCGGCCACGCTGGCGATGCCCACGAGCGTGCCGGTGCGGCGCTCGTTCATCGCGCGTACGAAAGGCTGGAAGGTGGCGGCCATGCCGAGGTTGTTGGTCTCGAAGGTGGCCCGCATCACCTCCAGGTCGCCGTACTCGGCGGTGTCGATGCCCACGCTGATGCCGGCGTTGGCGATCACGACGTCGGGCAGGCCCTGGGCCTGGATGCAGGCGCGGCCGGCGGCGGTGATGGCGGCCACGTCGCGCACGTCGGCGGCGTACACGGCGAAACGGTCTTCGGCCCAGCCTTGGGCGCGCGCCCATTCGGTGACCTCGGCGCCGCGGCGCGCCACCAGCGCCAGGCGGTAGCCGGCCTGGTGGTAGCGCAGCGCCAGCGCCTGACCGATGCCGCTGGAGGCGCCGGTGATGAACAGCAGCGGCCGGGGCTGGCTCATGGTCGTCCTCCAGGCTTGGGCGAAGTCGCCGCGGTTGCCCTGGGCGCGGGCGGCGGCGACGGCGGGAAGGTCGCGGACACGTGGCCGTTGACGACCACCACGCGGTTCAGGTTGTCGTACTGGAAGCTGTCGCCGGTCAGCCGCGTGCCGCCGCGCTCCAGCGTCATCGGCAGGTGCGAGCGCACCTGCTCGGTGTTGAGGAAGGCGTGCAGGAACTCGCTCGTGAAGGTGACCGCTTCCTCGCCGGCGGTGGCTTCGCGGTGGACGCGCGCGGTGCCGGTCAACTGCACCTCCGAGCCGTCGCCGTTGCTCAGCGCGCGCAGCGCGGTGGCGTGGGTGACGGCGCCGTCCTCGCCGATCGAGCGCATGCGGACGTTGTCGATCTCCACCGTGTCGGTGTCGGGGTAGTGGCGCAACTCGTCGCCGTTGACCTCGGCGCGTAGCGGGCCGCTGGGGCCGAAGCGCTGCAGCGTGAAGCGGTCCATCGTGTAGTCGGGCTCATGGCGCGGCGGCCGGGGCGGCGCCTCGGGCGTGGGCAGTGGCGTGTTCTCGACCAGCCACCAGGTGCTCATCGCCAGGAAGCCCATCAGCAGGAGCGGCAGGTAGGTGGAGACAGTCTCCAGCAAGCGCCGCCGCCAGGGCGTCCTGGACGGCGGCAGTCGCGGCGGGCGCTGCGGCGCGCCGCCGCTTGCGGCGGGCGCCTTGCCGGCGGGTCGCGCGGTGGCGGCTGTCGCCATCACGGGTGCCCCGAGTCGAGCGTGACAAGGTGGCCGTGCAGCAGCGCGGCGTAGCGGCCGGCGGCGGTGAGCAGCAGGTCGCAGAACTCGCGCGCCGCGCCGTGGCCGCCGGCCGCCGCGGTGACATGGTGCGCGCGCGCGCGCACCTCGGCGTGGGCGTTGGCCGGCGCGCAGGCGAAGGCGGCGCGGGCCAGCAGGGGCAGGTCGGGCCAGTCGTCGCCGATCGCGGCCACCTCTTGCCAGCCCAGGCCGAGCCGCGCCAGCAGCGGCTCGGCGGCGGCCAGTTTGTCGCCGGCGCCGTAGATGGCGTGCTTCAGGCCGAGGTCGGCGACGCGGCGGCGCACCGCCGGCGAATCGCGCCCGGTGATCACCAGCGGTTCGATGCCGCCCTGGGCCAGCAGCTTCAGGCCGTGGCCGTCCAGGCTGTTGAAGGCCTTGAAGGATTCGCCGTGCTCGCCGATGTAGAGGCGGCCGTCGGTGAGCACGCCGTCGACGTCGAAGATGGCCGCGCGCAGGCCCAGGCCGGTGCCCTGGGCGCGCAGCAGCAACTCGGGCGGGAAGGACAGGGCCGGCGGGGTCGTCGTCGCGTCGCCCATCGTCAGATCACCTTGGCCCGCATCAGGTCGTTGGAATTGAGGGCGCCCACCAGGCGTTCCTGCGCGTCGACCACCAGCACGCTGGTGATGCGGTGCTGCTCCATCGCCGCGGCGGCGTCGACCGCCAGCGCGTCCTCCCGCACCAGGCGCGGCCCGGTGTGCATGACCTGCGCGGCGGTGGGCGGGCGCAGGTCCTGGCCCTGCTCGACCAACC
>CBJNAE010000151.1:0-9274 GCA_966433995.1 uncultured Ideonella sp.
CGGCAGCAGGCACGAAACGAGACTTTCCGTCGGTCGCGGGTCCCCGTAGTGGGGAACGACGACGGAGAGCGAGGGCCGCGGCATCTGCACATGATGGCGCACGTCCCCCCGTGAATTCCTCCATTCGCGTTGCGCCGAGCGGCTGTGTCGAATCCAGGGGAAGCCAAAATCCGCAAGGCATCCAAGTGAACGTTCGATGGACGCCGAACGCGGAGCAGGATCGTTTGGATGTGTGGGCCCATGTGGTGGCTGACAACCCGCGCGCTGCGGTGGCCATGGATGAATTGTTCGGCGCGGCCGCCGCGCGTTTGGCCGACTTTCCCTGGCTGGGCAAGCCTGGTTTGGTGGCCGGAACTCGCGAGCTGATCCCGCATGAGAGTTATCGGCTGATTTATGAAGTCGATGAGCAGGCCGACACCGTGTGGATATTGGCGTTGATGCACACGGCTCGACGGTGGCCCGCGCCGGCCTGAAACCGCCGTGCCCATATAAGAGGATCCTTAGCCCTTAGCCCTTAGCCCTTGGCCGGCGGCTCGAAGCGCTGCCTGGGCTTTTCGGCGCGGGCGTAGAGCGGCTGCACGGCGGGCATCACCGCCTGCAGGTCGCGGATGCGGGTGGCGTTGGAAGGGTGGGTCGACAGCCACTGCGGCGGCGAGCCCTTGCTGGCGGCGCCCATCTTCTGCCACAGCGTGATGGCGGCCTGCGGGTCGTAGCCGGCGCGGGCGGCCATGTCCAGGCCGATCTTGTCGGCCTCGCTCTCGTCGTCGCGACCGAAGGTCATCGTCAGCAACTGGCCGCCCATGTTGGCGCCCATGCGGGCGAGGTCACCGAGGCCGAACAGCGCCGCGCCGATCTCGATCGCGCCGCGGGTGGCGGCCGATTTGCCCATGCGCTCGCGCGCGTGCTCGCGCAGCGCGTGGGCGATCTCGTGGCCCATGATCTGCGCCACCTCGTCGTCGTTGATCTGCAGCTCTTTCAGGATGCCCATGTAGAAGGCGATCTTGCCGCCGGGCATGCAGAAGGCGTTGATCTGCTTGCTGTTCAGGATGTTGATTTCCCACTGCCAGCCGGCGGCGCGCGGCGTGCTGTAGTAGTTGGGCGAGTTGATGAAGGGAATCAAGCGCTTGGCGATGGCGCGCAGGCGCACCACCTGCGGGTGGTTGTCGGGCAGCAGCGCTTTCTGCTGCGCGGCCTCCTGCTGCATCTGCTGGTACTGCTGCGCGGCGGCGGCCTCGACCTGGTTGGCCGGCACGATGCCCGCGAGCTTGGATCGCTCGCCCACCACCACGCCTTCGTTGGCCGCCCAGGCCGGCATCGCCAATGCCGCGCCGGCGGCGAGCAGGCCGCCGGTGAACAGCCGCCGGCCGTGCAGCGCGCAGCGGCAGCCGGCGCCGTGGCCGCTCAGGGCCTGCGCCAGGGCGGGACTGGGGTCGAACTGGGCTTCGGGGTCGAAGTGCAGCGGTTTCATGTTGCGTGTGCTTCCTGGGAGGTGTCGCGGTGCCGGGACCCGCAGCCTACCCTCGGGCGGTGCCGCCGGCGCCCGGCCGCCGGCTCGTTCAGTCGTCGGACAAAGGCGATTTCGGGTCGAACTCTAGCGCCTTGACCGGCCTGCGCAGCCACCACAGCATCCACAACGCCGGCAGCGCCGTCGCGGTGGACACGAGGAAGAACACCGGCCAGCCGATCGATTCGGCGAGCACGCCAGCCAACGGCCCGACCCACACCCGGCCGACCGAGGCGAAGGCGCTCAGCAGCGCGTACTGCGTGGCGGTGAAACGCTGGTTGCACAGCCCCATCAGGAAGGCGACGAAGGCGGCGGTGCCCATGCCGCCGGAAAGGTTCTCCGCAGCGATCACCAGCAACAGCCCGCCGTCCACCATCGTGGCCTGGGCCAGCTTGACGAAGCCCCAGTCGAAGGCCGGCACCGCCAGGCCGGGCAGCATGCCCTTGCCGTTGTCGGCCAACCACCAGAAACCGAGGTTGCTGAGCATCTGCAGCACGCCGAAAAGCATCAGCGAGCGCCACAGCCCGAGCTTGACCATCAGCGCGCCGCCGAGCAGCGCGCCGCCGATGGTCAACCACAGGCCGATCACCTTGTTGACCACGCCGACCTCGGCGGTGCTGAAGAGCATTTCCTTGAGCAGGAAGGGCGTCATCAGCGATCCGGCGAAGGCGTCGCCGAGCTTGTAGAGCACGATGAAGGCCAGGAAAGCGCCCGCGCCGGCCTGGCTGAAATAACTGCGCAGGCCGCCCAGCAGCGTCTCGAAGCGGGCGGCGCGCGCGGCCCAGGCCGCCAGCGGCAGCGTGAAGGCCAGGCCGAGCAGCAGGGCGAGCAGGTCGGTCCATTTGGCCTGCAGGCCGGGTGACAGGCTGCTGCCCGCCCACCACGGCGCCAGCATGGCGCGGGCCAGCGGCGGACCGTACTTCTCGCTGAGCATGAAGCCGGCGGCCACTGCCGCCGCGACCGCCGCGAAACCAAGCAAGTCGCGGCGGCCGACCGTGTCGGGCTTGGCGGTGTCCTGCAGGCGCGGCAAGGCCAGGGCCGACAGCGCGGCGGCGCCCACCATCAGCGCCGCCATGAAGCGGTAGACACCGGGCCAGTCCCAGTCGCCTCCGGCCGCGGGGTCGACCCAGATGAAGGCGATGCCGCCCGAGAGGATCATCGCCAGCCGGTAGCCCAGCACGCTCAGGCTGGCGCCCAGGCCGCGCTCCTGCGGGCGCAGCAGGTCGGTGCGGTAGGCGTCGATCACCACGTCCTGCGAGGCCGACACGAAGGCCACCAGCACCGCCAGCAGCGCGAAGGTGCGGGTGGCGGCCGTGGGCGAGGTGTCGGCCATCCACCAGAGCGCGCCGGCCAGGGCCAGTTGCGTCAGCACCAGCCAGCCGCGTCGCCGGCCGAGCAGCGGCAGCTCGAAGCGGTCCATCAGCGGCGCCCAGAGGAACTTGAAGGTGTACGGCAGGCCGACCAGGCTGAGGAAGCCGATGGTGGCCACGTCGGCGCCGGCGCCGCTGAGCCAGGCCTGCATCGCCTGGCCGGTGAGGGCCAGCGGCAGGCCCGATGCGAAACCGAGCACGGCCACCACGGCGAGGTGCACGAGGGAGACGCGGTGCGGGGCGGGGGAGGTTCCGGGTGAAGAAGCGCTCATGGGGGGATTGTCCGGTCTCCGGGCGGGGACTGGAATCTGCCGGGGCTTCGACGGGCGGCCCGAACGGATCCTGGCGTGGCATTCGTGCTTGGGAACCCTGCGGGGCCGGGTCGACACGATGAGGACCGGCAAGGCTCAGTCGCCGTCCCCCCACAACTGCCCCATCGCCTGTGCGAACGCCTGCGCCGCATCGTCCTGGCGGCTGTGCAAATGCCCACGGACCACCCACCGTCCCGCCACCATCACGTCGCGCAACGCGGCGCCGGGGCTGGAGAAGACCCAGGCGTCGAGCCAGCGGCCGTCGGGGATGCCCAGCAGCGGCGGCGCCGAGGTGTCCAGCACCAGCAGGTCGGCGCGCGCGCCCGCCTCCAGGCCCCAGCGCGCCATGCCGGCGGCGGCGGCGCCGCCTTGCAGGCATCGCTGCCACAGGCGGTGGGCGGTGGCGGGCTCGCCCTGGCCGGGGTCGGCGCACACGTTGCGCTGGCGCAGCAGCAGCCGCTGCCCGTATTCGAGCCAGCGCAGCTCTTCGGCGGCGCAGCGCGTGGCATGGCTGTCCGAGCCGAGGCTGAGCGGCGCGCCGGCTTGCAGCCAGCCGTTCAGATCGCAGAAACCGTCGCCGAGGTTGGCCTCGGTGCTCGGGCAGATGACCACGCCGGCGCCCGTGCCGGCCGCCGCCTCGACCTCGGCCGGCGTGCTGCGCGTGGCGTGCACCAGCTGCCAGCGGCGGTCGAGCAGGCCTTGGCCGACCAGCCATTCGATCGGCCGCTGGCCGGTCGCGGCCAGGCAGTCGTCGACTTCGGCGGCCTGCTCGGCGGCGTGGATGTGCACCGGGCCGTCCGACGTGTCGGCCAGCCTGCGCAGCATGTGGATCGACTCCGGCGAGGCCGCGCGCAGCGAATGCACCGCGACGCCGGCGTTGAGCAGGGGGCCGGCTTTCGCGGCCACCGCCCGGCTGGCCTCCCAGGCGCCCCGGGGGCCGCAGGCGAAGCGCCGCTGGTCGGCGCGCAAGCCCGGCTGGTCGAAACCGGCGCGCTCGTAGAGCACCGGCAGCAGGGTCAGGCCAATGCCGGCGTCGGACGCCGCCTCGGCCAAGGCCCAGGCCAGCGCGTGCGGGTCGGCGTAGGGCTGGCCTTGCGGGTCGTGGTGCAGGTAGTGGAACTCGCAGACCTGGGTGTAGCCGCCACGCAGCATCTCCAGGTAGAGCTGCCGCGCCACCGCGCGCAGCTGCGCGGGGCCGATGCGCAGCGCCACGCGGTACATGCGGTCGCGCCAGGACCAGAAGTTGTCGCGGGCGCCATCGCGGCGTTCCGACAGTCCGGCGAAGGCGCGCTGGAAGGCGTGGCTGTGGGCGTTGACCAGGCCGGGCAACACCGGCCCCGCGAGCACGGTGGCACCGTCGGGCGGCGTCGCGATGCCGGCCTGCACCCCGCGGAAGAAGCCCGACGCGTCGACACTCATCAGCACCCCGGCCTGCCAGCGCCCCTGCACCCAGGCGTGGGGCGCCCACAGCGGCGGTGTGGCGCCCGACGTCGCCGGTGCGGCTTGGGCGCCCCCCGTCACTGCGGCCTCCATGAGAGCAAGGCGCCGATCAGGTCGCGCAGCACCGGGGTGACGGCGGCTTGCCGCCGCGTGTCGATGGCATAGGGCGGCGCGGCGTCGTCCATGTAGCAGCGCCAGGCCATCTCCAGCTGCACCGCGTGCACGCCGGAGGCAGGCTGGCCGTAGTGGCGGGTGATGTGGCCGCCTTTGAAGCGGCCGTCGACCACCTGGCTGTAGCGGTCCTGGCCGGCCAGGACGCGGCCCAGCGCCTCGCGAAGCGACGGCGCGCAGCTGGCGCCGCTGGCGGTGCCGAGGTTCAGGTCGGGCAGCGAGCCTTCGAACAGCCAGGGCAGCTCGCCCTTGATGCTGTGCCCGTCGAACAGCACGGCATGGCCGTGCGCGGCCCGCAGGCGGCCCAGCTCGTCGGCCAGCGCGCGGTGGTAAGGCCGCCAGTAATGGGTGACGCGCCGCCGCACCTCGGCCTCGTCGGGCGCCTGGCCGTCGAGGTAGATCGGCTCGCCGGTGAAGGCGCGGGTGGTGCACAGTCCGGTGTTGTTGGCGCCGGGGTACATCGGCTGGTTCTCGGGCGGGCGGTTCAGGTCGACCAGGTAGCGGCTGTAGCGCGGCACCAGCAAGCCGGCGCCGAGGTCCTTGGCGAAGGCGTAGAGCGCTTCGAGGTGCCAGTCGGTGTCGTCCACGCGCAGCGCTTCGGGGCGGTAGCGGGCCTGCTGGTCGGCCGGGATCTCGGTGCCCACGTGGGGCAGGCTCACCAGCAGCGGCGTGCGGCCGGGGTGCAGCGTGAAGGTGGCGGCGTGCTGGGCCGGAGAAGGGGCGGCGGCGGTGTCGTTCATCGTCTTTGTTCTTCTAGGGGGTTGGGGAGCCCGTCAAGCCGCGCGGGGCACACCGGCCACGGCGGCCAGGCGGCAGGGGTTGCGGCCGAACCAGTAGGACAACTCGCGCGGGTGTTCCAGGTCCCAGACGGCGAAGTCGGCGCGCTGCCCGGCCGCGAGCCGTCCGCGGTCGGCCAGTCCGAGGGCGCGGGCCGCATTCACCGTCGCGCCGCGCAGCGCTTCTTCCGGCGCCAGGCGGAACAGCGTGCAGGCCATGTTGAGCATCAGCGGCAGCGACAGGCCGGGCGAGGAGCCGGGGTTGTGGTCGGTGGCCACGGCGATCGGCACGCCGTGGTCTCGCAGCAGGCCGACGGGCGGCAGCCTGGTGTCGCGCAGGAAGTAATAAGCGCCGGGCAGCAGCACCGCCACCGTGCCGGCCTGGGCCATCGCGCGCACGCCGGCCTCGCCGAGGTGTTCGAGGTGGTCGCACGACAGCGCGCCGAATTCGGCGGCGAGCTGGGCGCCGCCCTGGTCGCTGAGCTGTTCGGCATGCAGCTTGACCGGCAGGCCCAGGCGCCGCGCGGCCTCGAACACCCGGCGGGTCTGCGCCGGCGTGAAGCCGATGCGCTCGCAGAAGGCATCGACCGCGTCGACCAGTCCTTCGGCGTGCAGCGCCGGCAGCCAACCGCACAAGGCGTCGACGTAGTCGTCGGCGCGGCCGTCGAACTCGGGCGGCACCGCATGGGCGGCCAGGTAGGTGGTGCGCACCGAGACCGGCAGCTCCCGGGCGAGACGGCGCGCGGTGCGCAGGCAGCGCGCCTCGTTTCCGGCGTCCAGTCCGTAGCCCGATTTGATTTCGACGGTGGTCACGCCCCCGCCCATCAAGGCGCGCAGGCGCGCCGCCGCGCTGTCGAACAAGGCCTCGTCGCCCGCCGCGCGGGTGGCGGCCACGGTGGATCGGATGCCGCCGCCGGCGCGGGCGATGTCTTCATAGCTGGCGCCTTGCAGCCGCAACTCGAACTCCAGCGCGCGGTCGCCGCCATAGACGAGGTGGGTGTGGCAATCGATGAGGCCGGGCGTGACGAGGGCGCCTTGCAGGTCGTGTTCCCGCGCCACTTGCGGACGCAAGTCGGCCGGCAGGTCGGCCATCGGTCCGGCCCAGCGGATGTGCGCGCCGTCGACCAGGAAAGCGCCATCCGGCACCCAGCCCCAGGGCGTGCCGGGTTGCATCGTGGCCAGGGCGGCGTTGCGCCACAGCGTGAGTCCCGGGGTGTTTCCGGCCATGTTTCAGTCCTGGTCGAGCGGGATCGCGCCCAGCCACCAGCCGCAGGGCAGGCCATCGTCGGGTGGGGTGTCCGGGGTGAAGACCCAGGCTTCGGGGGCAGGGCCTTTGGGACCGGCGTCGTCCTGCTGCTGCCAGACCAGGGTCATCGCACCCACCGCCTGGGCCGGGGCCTGGCCGCGGTGCCAGCGGCCGGGCCGCATCGCGAAGAAGCCGCGGTGGGCGGCGGGCCAGGTGGTCGACGCGGTTTGGCCGGACGGGTTCGCATCGTCGCCGAGCAGCCGCATCGGCTGCATGCGGCCCTGCCAGCGGCCGCGGGTCATCAGGTTCAGGTCGGTGCTGGAGGCGGGCGACCCCTCGGCCGGCAGCAGGCGGCAGTCCGGTGCCTGCGCGCCGTCGAAAGACAGCGGCGCGTGGCCGGGGCGCAGGTCCTGCCAGGGGCCGTCGGCCGCCCAGCGCAGCGACAGGCCGTTGCCGGACGCCACGACGAAATGGCGCCGCACGCCGGGGAAGGGGGAGAACGGGCCGTCCCGCCCCACTTCGGCCAGCGTGATGCGCAATTGCCATTCGTCGGCGAGCGGCGGCCAAACCAGCAGCTCGCGCGTCAACCCGCCGCCATTGCGCCAGGGCGTGGGCGCCACTTGGGCCGCGGGGATCACTTGCAGGTTCATGGCGAAAACTGCCCTTCCAATTGGTAGAGCGCCCCCGGGTGCACCAGCCGCGCCAGCGTGATCGGCACGCCGCGGCTGACGGTGCGGCGCACGATGACGAGGCAGGGGTCGTGCAGCCTCAGGCCGAGCAGCTCGGCTTCCAGCGGCGTCGGCGAGCTGGCCTCGATCGAATACTGGGCCTCCCACAGCGGCGCCACTTCCAGCAGGTAATGAGTGGGCGTGGTTTTCGTGAAGTCGACGTCGAGGTAGCCCGGGGCGCAGGCCGGGTTCACGTAGCGGTCCTCGGACTGCAGCGCCACGCCGTTCTCGAAGTGGACGATCAGGGTGTGGAAGACGGCATCGCCTTCCTTCAGTCCCAGGCGTGCCGCCAGCGCGGCCGGCGCGGGCTCCCGCTGGGCCAGGTGGACCTCGGACCGGTGCTGGTGGCCGCGCTCGGCGATCTCCTCGTGCAGGTCGCGGATCGTGAGCGACGACGACACCCGGTGCAGCGGCGCGGCGAAAGTACCCACGCCCTGCACCCTCTGCACCAGGCCCTCGGCCTGCAGCTCGCGCAGCGCGCGGTTGACCGTCATGCGGCTGACGCCGAACTGCGCCACCAGCTCGGCCTCCGACGGCATCAGCTCGCCCACCGGCCAGCGGCCGCGGGCGAGTTCTTTCTTCAGATGGGCCTTGACCTGGGCGTAGGGAGCCAAGGCCTGGTCGTGTCTTTCCTGGATGGGGGCGGGCATGGATGCGATGGTACTTGCATAGACTTGTATAGACAAGTACATTGCCGCTTGTTCTAGTGGGGTGCCCCGCTGATAACTGACAAAAATGGAATCGATGAATTGCGAGCCAGGGCAAGGCGCAAACCGCAGCGATACCAGGGGGTATCGCGAGGATTTGCAACGCGGCCCTGGCTCGCAAGACACGATTGCATTGGCAGTTATCAGCGGGACACCACACTAGGGCAGCGCCGACGAGGCCCGCGGAACAACGGCGTTTCGCGGCCGCCCTCACCCCAACCCTCTCCCGCCAGCGGGAGAGGGGGCAGGCGCGGAACGTCCTGCACCGCCCGCGGGAAAAGGGCGGGCGAAAACCCCCTCTCCCGCTGGCGGGAGAGGGTTGGGGTGAGGGTCAACGCGAACAAACCAAAGGGCCTGGGCCGCGACGACCAGTGCCCACTTACTCTGAGGCCACACATGCCGCAATCCACCCCCCCCACCGCCCAACCCCGCACCGTGCGCGCGCCGCGCGGCGCCGGGCTCAGCTGCCGCAACTGGCTGACCGAGGCCGCCTACCGCATGCTGCAGAACAACCTCGACCCGGAAGTCGCCGAGAACCCGCAGGCCCTGGTGGTCTACGGCGGCATCGGCAAGGCCGCGCGCGACTGGGACTGCTTCGAGGCCATCCTGCGCTGCCTGCGCGAGTTGAAAGAGGACGAGACACTGCTCGTGCAATCGGGCAAGCCGGTGGGCGTGTTCCGCACCCATGCCGACGCGCCGCGGGTGCTGATCGCCAACTCCAACCTCGTGCCGAAATGGGCCACCTGGGAGCACTTCGGCGAACTCGACCGCAAGGGTTTGATGATGTACGGCCAGATGACGGCCGGCTCGTGGATCTACATCGGCAGCCAGGGCATCGTGCAAGGCACCTACGAGACCTTCGTCGAAGCGGGGCGCCAGCACTTCGACGGGGACCTCCAGGGACGCTGGATCCTCACCGCCGGCCTGGGCGGCATGGGCGGCGCGCAGCCGCTGGCCGCCAGCTTCGCCGGCGCCTCGTCGCTCACCGTCGAATGCCAGCAGTCGCGCATCGACTTCCGCC
>CBJNAE010000152.1:0-9238 GCA_966433995.1 uncultured Ideonella sp.
TGCTGCGCTACGCCAAGCAGCTGCTGCCCACCTACAACATCTTCGACGAGCGCCGCCACTTCGAGCCTGGCCCGGACGTGGCCAAGGTGCTGCGCATCGGCGGCATGCAGGTCGGCCTGATGATCTGCGAGGACGGCTGGAACGACGAAGGCCTGGACTACCTCGTCAATCCCTTCCAGCGCCTGGCCGACGCCGCGCCCGACCTGGTGGTGTCGATCAACGCCAGCCCTTCCCACATCGGCAAGCGCGAGCAGCGCCACCAGGTGTTCGGCGCGGCAAGCAAACGCACCGGGCTGCCCATCCTCTACGTCAACCAGGTCGGCGGGCACGACCAGCTGGTCTACGACGGCGCCTCCTTCGCGGTCGAGCCAGCGGCGGGCGTGGTGTTCGAGGCCGAGCGCTTCACCGAAGACGTGCGCACCCTGCGTTTCGAAGAGGGCCGCTTCCTGCTGCGGGACGGCACCACGCCGCCGAAGGTAGCGCCGCAAGGCCTGCCGACGCTGGCCTTCTACCAGGCGCAGATCGTGCTCGGCCTGCGCGACTACGCGCGCCGCTGCGGGTTCAAACAGGCCCTGGTCGGCTCCTCGGGCGGCATCGACAGCGCGCTGACGCTGGCCCTGGCGGTCGAGGCGCTGGGCGCCGGCAACGTCGTCGCGGTGACCATGCCTTCGGCGTTTTCATCGGCCGGCTCGGTCGACGATTCCGTCGCGTTGTGCCGCAACCTCGGCATCCCGCTGCACACCTACCCCATCGCCAGGCTGGTGGAAGGCCACGGCCGCCAGTTCGAACAAAGCTTCGGCGTGCCGCTGCAGGGCTTGCCGCTGGAGAACCTGCAGGCGCGCATCCGCGGCACGGCGCTGATGGCTTATTCCAACCACTTCGGCCACCTGCTGCTGACCACCGGCAACAAGTCGGAGATATCGGTCGGCTACTGCACGCTCTACGGCGACACCAACGGCGGCCTCGGGCTGATCGGCGACCTCTACAAGACCGAGGTGTTCGCGCTGTCGCGCCACGTCAACGAGGCCGCGGGCCGGGAAGTGATTCCGCAGGCCATCCTCGACAAGGAGCCCTCCGCCGAACTCGCCCCCGGCCAGCGCGACACCGACAGCCTGCCGCCCTACCCGGTGCTCGACGAGGTGCTCAAGGTGCTGATCGAAGGCCGGCAACTGGCCCCTTGGGAATACGAGCGCGCCACCGCTTTCGTCGACCGGCTGCGCGGCACGGCCGAAGGCCTGGCGCTGGTCGACCGGGTGCGGCGGATGGTCGCCCGCAACGAATACAAGCGCCGCCAGGCGCCGCCCATCATCCGCCTGCGCCCGCGCGCCTTCGGCGTCGGCCGGCAGATGCCGATCGCCGCGAAATACTGAGGCCGCCCCGCCATGACGACCCCGACCTCCCCGGAAGTTTTCGACGCCACCGTCTACATCGGCCGCTTCCAGCCCTTCCACCTCGGCCATGCCCATCTGCTGCGCCAAGCCCTGGCGCGGGCGCCGCTGTGCGTGGTGGTGCTCGGCTCGGCTTTCCAGGCGCGCACGCCGAAGAACCCCTTTACCTGGCAGGAGCGCGCCGAGATGGTCCGCCTGGCCGTGCCCGAGGCCGACCGACCGCGGCTGCGCTTCGTGCCGCTGCGCGACTACTACGACGAGGCCCGCTGGTCGGCCGCGGTACGCGGCGGCGTGGCGGCGGCGCTGGCGGCCGAAGGCGGCGATTCGGTCCGCATCGGCCTGGTCGGCCACTTCAAGGACGCCACCAGCGACTACCTGCGCGGCTTCCCCGGCTGGACGCTGATCAGCCTGGAACGGTGCCACGCCATTGACGCCACCTCGCTGCGCGACGCCTTCTTCGCCGCCGCGGGCCAAGACGTCGACGCCACGCTCGCCGCTCTGGCCAGCCAGGCGCCGCCCAGCACCCTGACCTTCTTGCGCGCATGGGCCGAGCTGCCGCCCTTCGCCGAGCTGGCGCTGGAGTGGCAAATGCTGCGCCGTTACCACCAGGCCTGGTCGGCGGCGCCCTATCCGCCGGTCTTCGTCACGGTCGACACCGTGCTGCGCTGCGCAGGCCGGGTGCTGCTGGTGCAGCGCGGCCAGGCGCCGGGCAAGGGCCTGCTGGCGGTGCCCGGCGGTTTCATCGAACAGCGCGAAACCGCCTACCAATCGGCGCTGCGCGAGTTGCAGGAGGAAACCCAGCTCGCCCTGCTACCCGACACCATGCGCCGCTGCCTGAAAGAAGTGGCCGTCTTCGACCACCCCGATCGCAGCCAGCGCGGCCGCACCATCACCCACGCCCACTATTTCGACCTGGGCGACCGCGAGCCGCCCGAGGTCAAGGCGGGCGACGACGCCGCCCGTGCACTCTGGGTGCCGGTCCCGGAACTGCCCGCCCTGGAAGACCGCTTCCTCGACGACCACTTCCACATGCTCGACCACTTCATCGGCCTGACCCCGGCGCCGATGTGAGGCTTCCGGCGGAAGACCCTTGAGCGTGTGATTCAGTGCACCTGGGCAGGCACGAAGACATGCGCCCAGTCCATCGCGTGGACACCGGGAACCCGTTGCGCGTGTTTTTCAAAGACGAGCCGCCAACGCTCGGCGACATGGCCGAAGATCTTGTCAATGCACGCCTGGGCTTCCTGCGGCTCGAGACCGGCGATCTCACGGCCTGCAGCCACCAAGTTGGCTGGGGTCGCCAGCCGGACGTCAAGGCGCCGGGAATTGCTGCGCCGCCGGATGTCCATGCTGAAGGCGGGTGTCGCGGCGCGTTGGAAGAACGGCATCACGTCGTAGAGGGGCGAAAGCTGCCAGGTGCCCAAGCCGACCTGCCGCAAGCTGGTGTTCCAAGGGTGGTCGTCACTGTTCCCGACGGCAGCGTTTAAGACGATGCGCCGGTAAAGCTCAAGCGCATCCCCGGGCTGGCGCAATTTGGACCGCAGCGCCACGTAACTACGGCGCGGGTCTTCCCTGTCCGTGCCCGGCGTCAGCCTCAACGCCGTGGCGGCGCTCACGCAATGGAACGCACTGCCCACCATTCGTGCCTCCCTGTCGAAACGCGCAATGCACAGGGCGGCCAGTCCATCGAATGACTCGATGTGGTGGGCTGGGACAGTCAACCCCAACTCCGACGCCAAAGACAGGGCCGTCGCTTCAGCCACCACACTGTCGCGGCGCTCGGAAGGATGCGCGAATTTCAATACGACAGGCACCATCGCCTGGCCTGCGGCGCTGCGATGAAAGGCCGCAATCTTGGGACGCTCGCCACCCAAAGCCCCGGACGACGATTCCAGCAACACCGTCTCCAATGTCTGCACCAGCCCTGGCCCGACGGCATCCGCCAACACTTTCTCGACAGGCGGTTTGTCATCAAGCTCGCCTACGAACAAAGCCCCGAAACCATCGGCGGGCGCGTAGATCAACTTTTCCCACCAACCCCATGGCTCGGACGCCGCGGCAGAGCCGAGGAAGTCCCGCCTTTTCCGTTTCAGGATTTCTTCCGACCAGCCCGACAACGCGACATCGCAAAACACCGGCGGCGGCACCACGCCCACCGCGGTGTAGGCGGAGCGCTGCTTGGTCCGGATGTCCGAGGGATCAAGTTCCCAGGCATCTGCCCCCATGGCCAGGTATTGAGGGTCGTAAAGGAATTCCCAGCGACTCGCTTCCTGGATCAGCTCGCCCACACGCACAGGGATGCGCCGCCGAAGCGGACCATCGCCAGTCAAGCTCCAGCGGAAAACGGGGGCACGGCGGATCATGGGGAATCCACTTGGCGGCGGCGTGACTTGGCGAACCGGGCCTGGGCCGCCTCTTGATAAACAGAATCTTGCGCCGCGCTGGCGAGCGCGGTCTGCAAAGACTGGTCGTCCAGCGCCCAGAGCAACCTCGCCACGTCGGAAAAACGGCTGGAAAGCGCCCCGCCCTCGATCGCCATGAGCGTCAGGCGACTCATGTCGGACCGCATCGCCAAATCGGCCTGGCTCAACCCCCGGGCTTGCCGCATCAAACGAATGCGGGCGCCGACCTCACCCACGAACTGGGTCACTTCCAGCGGTTCGGCAAGTGGATCTCTCTTTGGCATGCATGAAATTTTAGACTTTTCTTCAAGATAAGTCTATTTTTCAATACTTATCTAGAACGCCAACTTTGCCCCTGTTTCATCAAAGCCACCGCCATCGCCGCGATGTCTTCGGCCAGATGCAAGGCACCGCGCCAGGCGTCGGGGATGGCCTGCGCGCCGTAGTGGGCACCGGCGAGTTGGCCAGTGATGGCGGCGGTGGTGTCGGCATCGTCGCCGAGGTTGGCGGCGGCGAGCACCGCGGCTTCGAAGCTGTCGGTGGAATCGAAGCACCAGAGTGCGGCTTCCAGCGAGGCCACCGAATAACCGGATCCCTGGATGTCCGCTTGTGGCTTGCCGCGGTAGGCGCCTTGGGCCAGCGCGGCCACCTTCGGTTGCAGCCAAGGGTGCCCGGCGCCGGCGTCCAGCACATCGCGCTTGGTTCGGCCCGCCAGCGCGCTGGAAATGCAAGCCGCCAGCAGTTGACAGCACCCCATCGCTTCGGGCGCCGCATGGGTGGTGCGTGAACTGGCGGCGGCTTGCGCCAGCACTTGTCCGGTATCCGGGTGGAAGAACATCACCACCGGCGCCAACCGCATCAGGGATCCATTGCCGGCCGTCATCGGGTCGGTGGAGCCGGCCCAGGGGTCGCCGGTCTGAAGGAAGCGCGACAGCGCGTCGCGCACCGTCAAGCCGATGTCGAAACAGTCGCCCGTGGAGCTCCAGTAGCCCCATTGCCACCAGTTGGCGTAGCGCGTCATCTGATCGTGGGCGTCGAAGCCGCCCTTGGTGCACAGGCTTTCGGCCAGGCACAGCGCCATCGAGGTGTCGTCGGTCCAGTAGCCGGGCCGGAGGGAGAACGGCCCGCCGCCGCGCATCCCCGTGACGGGCGTGAAACTGCCGCGCGGGCTGAACTCCACGGCGGTGCCGATGGCGTCGCCGCAAGCCAGGCCGAGCAGGCAGCCTTGGTAGCGATCTTCGATGGCGATGTGCATGGTCGGAATCCGTTGGGTGTCAGTCGGGCGCCCGCAGCCGGCCGCGCACCACAGGGGCCCTCCGACAAGCCTGTCCTGAGCTTGTCGAAGGACTCAGGGTGAACGGGGGAGAAGAATGACTCGCTAACGCCAGGTGCCCCGCCTCCGTTCGGGCTGAGCTTGTCGAAGCCTTTCCGCGAGCCTACAAAGTTTTCATGGAGGGGCGAGGCCAATGTCCTGCGCCAGGTTCAGGAATGAAGTCGATTCGAAGGGGCAAGGCGAACATTCGAACCCTTCAATTGGCGGCGCCAAAAACTTGGGGCACCTCGATTAACCCCATGATGCTGTCGTTCAGGGCGTCCAACTCTTCGGCTGGAATCCACCATTCGGTGTGATGCGTACCGCCGACCTGATGGACCGTGTACTGGTCCATGAAAGATTCCAACACCTCGAACCGAGTGACAAAGCCTTGGCCACTGGCAGGCACATTCCAGTCGCGGGCGATCTCTTCGGCATAACGCTCATTGGTCACCGGATAGAAGATGGGCTGATCGGGCAACCTGGGCGGCCATCGCTTGAATCCGGTGGACTCGACGAGGGCCAATTCCTCGGGGCCTGTGGGTCGGTAGAGCGTGACCGTGTTTTTCATGGTTTCGATTCGGAAAGCCACCAAGCCGCGAACGCGGCCCGGTCGGCATGGGAAGAGTGCACCGCCTCCAACCCCGGCCCGCTGTTGGGCGACCCGTTGGGCTGGCGCAGCACCAGCGCGGCGTGTGTCGACGGCGGCAACCCCTGCAGGAAGGGCAGGTAGTAGTCGTCGACGAAGACGGCCGGCCGCAACTCGGCCAGCACCGCGGCCTTGGGGTTGGCCGTGCCTTCGGCGCGGGCGGTGGCGACCACGCGTTCGACAGGGAAACCGAGCGCGCAGGTTGCGCAACCGGGCGTCGGCGAAACGCGCCGGCAACGCCGAGACAAAGACCAGGCGATGGCCGGCGCCGTGAAGCGCGCGGCAAGCCTCCAGCGCGGCGTCGATCACCGGCAGGGTGGGCCAGAACCTCTCGTCCATGCCGGCCTGCAACCGCGCCAGCGCCTCGCCCTCCAGGCGCTCCGCCTCCCAGCGGTCGACCGGCCAATAAGCCTGGGGGTCGCGCTCGCGCGGGCGCGAACCGAACACCTGCTCCCACACGTCGGCGTAGGCCAGGCGGTAGTCGAGCAGCACGCCGTCGGCGTCCAGCGCGATCAGTCCCCGCGTCACGGACGGCCTCCCGTGTCGGGCAGCACCGTGAAGTAGCCGGTGGGCACGGAATCGGTCAGCCAGACGCCATTGGCCGACACATGGAACACATGGCCATCGGCGTGCATTCGGGCCGCGTCGATTCGGAGCATCACGAGTTCGCCATAACGCCGCCCCACCGCGCCGGCGGTGGCCAGGTCGGTGGTCAGGTGCACGTGGTGGCGCGCGCGCTTGTCCAGCCCTTCACGCTGGATGGACGAGAGGAAGCGGCGCGCCGTCCCGTGGTACAGCACTGACGGCGGCGTGAGGGCCGGCAGGTCGAGCGCCACGTCGATCGAATGGCCCTGGTTGGCGCGGATGCGCTGCCCGTCTTCGCTGATCGCGAAGCGCTGCTTGGGGCAGGTTCTGACGACCTCGCGCACCAGCGCGACGTTCAGGCCGCGCCCCGACGCATTGGCCCTGGCGATGAGATCGGTCAATGGCGCCCAGCCCGCAGCGTCCAGCGCCAGGCCGATCCGGCCGGGTTCGTGGCGCAGGACCAGGCTCATGAACTTGCTGGCCGAGGTGAGGCGTTTTCCCTGAGCGGTGCCGGCGTTGCTTTGATTTTTGTTGTTGTTTTCCATTTTTCTTGTTTTCTTGTTTGCTTTTGATGGATGGTTTTTTTAACTTCGAACCCAAAAGTTGTACAGAACAACTTTAGTTGGTTGCACAATACAACTAACTCGACAACCTGTCAAGCGCCGATGCCCATGGCCACCTCCAAACCCGCCGGGAAGACCCGCCTCCATCAAACGCCGGCCCGGCCGCCGAAATTCCCCTTGCCCTACACCACGGT
Source organism: uncultured Ideonella sp. (assembly GCA_966433995.1). Classification (GTDB taxonomy): domain Bacteria; phylum Pseudomonadota; class Gammaproteobacteria; order Burkholderiales; family Burkholderiaceae_C; genus JANPCX01. Next base: position 7,094 of record CBJNAE010000152.1, read on the forward strand.
CGACGTGGTGATCTTCACCGTGCTCAAGGACCAATTGCAGGTGCTGCTGGTGCAGCGCCCCGGCGACGCGGCCGAGCCCTTCCCCGGACGATGGGCGCTGCCGGGCGGTTTCGTCGACATCGCGCGCGACGTCGACCTGCAGGCCTGCGCCCGCCGCAAGCTGTCAGAGAAGACCGGCGTCGTCAGCCCTTACCTGGAGCAACTCGGCAGCTGGGGCGGCATCGCGCGAGACCCGCGGGGCTGGTCGGCGACCCACGTCTATTTCGCGCTGATCCCCGGCGCCGAACTGGCGCTGACGCAAGGGGCCAACGCCGCCGACGTCGCCTGGGTGCCTGCGGCCAAAGCCCTCAAGGGCCCGCCGCTGGCCTTTGACCATGGCCAGATACTCGCCGCCGCGGTCGAGCGGCTGCGCGGCAAGGTGGAATACACCTCGCTGCCGGCCTTCCTGCTGGCCGAACCGTTCACGCTGCCTCAGTTGCAGCATGCCTACGAGGTGGTGCTGGGGCGCCCGGTCGACAAGAGCGGCTTCCGCACGCGCATGCTGGCGGCAGATTTCCTGGATGAGGCCGGCCCGGTGCCGGGAGGCTCGCACCGGCCGGCGATGGGCTACCGACTGCGCGACCGCAACACTTCCACCGTGTTCCCGAGGACCTTCAGCCCCAGGGAGTGACTGCGGCATCGTCCGCCAGGCCGCGTCAGGCAATGACGCGCAGGTAGCCGTGGGGGTTGAAGAAGAAATCATCCTCGGCTTAACGCTCGCAGGAAACGGGTCGCACGCGCCTGGCCGGGGCTTTGCCGTCGACCGAGAACCGCTGCGCCGGCGCCTGCGCGCCGCCGATGGCGCTGTCCGCCATGGCATCGATCCACCGCACCGCTTCCATTTCCCCGAAGCCCCCGGCGCATTCGATGTCCGGCAAGCCGAGCAGGTGCATGCCGCATGAATAGAGGGCGTCGCCGTCCCGGATGGGCCGGCGCACCCAGGCCTGGCGCAAGGCGTGCGCCTCGGCCAGGCGCTGCCAATGGCCGAGCCCATGGGCGATGCCCGCGCTTTCGGACTTCACGGCGGTGGCCCCGGCCTTGGCGATCAACCGCGCGACGAGCGACAGCGCCGCCGTGGAGACCGACAACGCCCGGGTCTTTTCGATCGGCGGCGAGAGCACGTAGGCCACCGCGGCATGGCGCTTCACTCGGGCCCGGTCTTCGGCGGTGAAGGTCGGGTTGACACGGTCCGCCGATGCGGCAAAAGCCTTTTCCATGCGGGGGTCGGACTCGACCGCCGAGTAGTCGCGGTCGAGGGTGAAACCCTGCCCGAACTCGCCCACCGCGCCTTCCACGACAGACAAGGATTTCCATGGGCCCAGGAAGCACAGGACGTGGCGCGGCTTGACCGAGGTCGGCCGTCCCAAGACATCGCCCTGCAAGGCGCAACCCGCGGCCCAAGCGCCCATGGCGTGCAGGAAAACACGCCGGCGCGGCGCTTCCCGCATGGGGACCGGATCAAGCGGCATCCGCATCTCCTTTCCAGCCGATGACCAGATGGAAAAGGACATAGCCGCCCCACAGCGTGCCGAAAGGGAGAAAGGGCACCGCCGCCGCCCCCAGAACGATTCCGGCGACACGCCCCCAGGCTTTGCGCTTGGATACGGCGTCCGCAACGAAAAACAGGCCGACACCGAAGGCCACGGCGGCGATCAGCATGGCGCCCTTTTCGGCCGTCGAATACCGCCACGACGCCATGAGCCAGAAGAGCGCGGCGCACACCAGGATGAACAAGGCGAACAACCCCGTCGCCAGGTGGATCGCGATGGCCGCTTTCCGGTGCGAGGTCGATCCGTGGGGCGGGAGTGGCGTACCGGTCATCGAGTGTTCATTCAACTGCGCGGCGACGGCTCAACCGCTCCACGGGCCAGCGCGGGGAGATGCATGGAAGGCGCATCGTGCGGACAAGAAAAAGCCCCGGCATGCCGGGGCTTTTGGAGGGTCGTACCGGTGTTCACCCATACGCCCTTGATTCGTTTCTGGCGGAGCCGGAGGGATTCGAACCCTCGATGCAGGTTTTGCCCGCATACTCCCTTAGCAGGGGAGCACCTTCGGCCTCTCGGTCACAGCTCCTGAAACCAGACGCGCATTCTAACCCGAAGCTGG
>CBJNAE010000153.1:0-9213 GCA_966433995.1 uncultured Ideonella sp.
TTCGATGGCATGCAGTACCGGCGGGACATCGGCCACCGCGCCATCAAGCGATGACAAACGGTGGCGTCGCGCAAGCCGCGCGCGCGTATTTCCTCGGCCTGCAGGACCGCATCGTCGACGCGGCGCAGGCGCTCGAGCCCGAGCCCTTCATCCGCGACGCCTGGACCCGCGACCCCGGCCCCGAAGGCAAGGGCCTGGCGGGCGACGGCTGCTCGCGGCTGGTCGAGGGCGGCGCCTTGCTGGAGCGCGGCGGCTGCAATTTCTCGCACGTCAAGGGCCGCGCGCTGCCGCCCTCGGCAAGCGCCCACCGGCCCGAGCTGGCCGGCTCGGCGTTCGAGGCGATGGGCGTGTCCCTGGTCTTCCACCCGCGCAACCCTTACGTGCCCACGGTCCACATGAACGTGCGCATGTTCGCGGCGCTGCCCGAAGGCGGCGAGCCGGTGGTGTGGTTCGGCGGCGGCATGGACCTGACGCCCTACTATGGCTTCGAGGAAGACGCCGCGCACTTCCACCGCGTGAACCGCGACGCTCTGGTGCCTTTCGGCAGCCACCTCTACCCGCGCTTCAAGGCCTGGTGCGACGACTACTTCTTCCTCAAGCACCGGCAGGAGCCGCGCGGCGTCGGCGGGGTCTTCTTCGATGATTTCTCCGAAGGCGGCTTCGAGGGCGGCTTCGCGGTGACGCGGGCCGTCGGCGACGCCTTCCTCGGCGCCTACCTGCCCATCCTGCAGCGGCGCAAGGACACGCCCTACGGCGAGCGCGAGCGCGACTTCCAGGCCTACCGGCGCGGCCGCTACGTCGAATTCAACCTGGTGTTCGACCGCGGCACGCTGTTCGGCCTGCAGTCGGGCGGCCGCACAGAAAGCATCCTGATGTCGATGCCGCCGGTGGTGAAGTGGCGCTACGACTGGAAGCCCGAGCCCGGCACTGACGAGGCGCGGCTCTACACCGATTTCCTGCGCCCCCGGGACTGGCTCCTGCCGATGGCTGGCCCAGGGGAGGGCGCATGAGCGGGCAGAGCCGGCGCGTCGGCCTGTTCGGCGGCAGCTTCGACCCAGTGCACAACGCCCACGTGGCCTTGGCCCGCGAAGCGCTGCAGGCGCTGCGCCTGGAATCCGTGCGCTGGATCCCGGCCGGCCAGCCTTGGCAGAAGGCCCGCCAGCTCGCGCTGCCGCACCACCGCGAGGCCATGGTGCGCCTGGCCATCGCGGGCGAGCCGCGCTTCGTGCTCGACCCCATCGAGATCAAGCGCCGCGGCCCGAGCTACACGCTGGACACGGTTTGCGAGCTGCAGGCGCAGCCCCAGTTCCAGGACGTGTCGGAATGGCTGCTCATCATCGGCCAGGATCAGTACGCCGCCCTGCACACCTGGCGCGACTGGCGCCAATTGCTGGCCCGGGTCACGCTGGCGGTGGCGAACCGGCCCGGCCAGTTGCCCGGGGCCGACCCCGAAGTGCTGCGCACGCCGCACCGCACCGTGCCGCTGGCGATGATGGACATCTCGTCCACGCAGGTGCGCAGCGAGGCCGCGTCGGGGCGGGGCATTGCCCACCTGGTGCCTGCGGAAGTGGCACGGTATATTGAAGAACAGGGGCTCTACAGGCCCCAGACCAATGAAATCTGCCCACCTGGGTTTAGGAGCTGAATGGACATCAAGAAACTGCAGCGCGCCATCGTCGATGGCCTGGAAGACCTCAAAGGCCAGAACATCGCCGTGTTCGACACCGAGCACCTGTCGTCGCTGTTCGAGCGCGTGGTGATCGCCTCGGGCACCAGCAACCGGCAGACCCGCGCCCTGGCGTCCAGCGTGCGCGAAGCGGTCAAGGAAAAAGGCTTCCCCGTCCCCCGCGTCGAAGGCGAGGAGAACGGCGAATGGATCATCGTCGACTGCGGCGCCGCGGTGGTCCATTTGATGCAGCAGACCATCCGCGACTACTACAACTTGGAAGAGATCTGGGGCGACAAGCCCGTGAAGCTCAAGGCTGAGGCCCGCGGTGCCAAGCTGGTCAAGGCGTCCGAGCCGGCGGACGACGGCAAGCCGGCAGCGAAGAAAGCCGCCGCCAAGAAGGCCGCGCCGAAGAAGGCGAGCGAGCCCGCTTCCGGCCACAAGGCTGCCGCCCTGGCCGGCCCGACGAAGAAGTCGGCGGCCAAGAAGGCGCCCGCCAAGAAGGCCGCGGTGAAGAAGGCGCCGGTGCAGAAGGTCTCCAAGACCGAAGTGCTGGAGAAACCGAAATCCGCGGTGAAGAAGCCGGCCGCGAAAAAGGGCGTGGTGAGCCGCACGGTGGGCGTCAAGTCCGCCGCCCCGGCCAAGAAGGCCTCGGTTAAGGCGCCGGCGGCCAAGAAGGCCGCGCCGGCCAGGTCGGCCGCCAAATCGGCTGCCAAGCCCGCTGCCAAGAAGGCTGTCGCGAAAAAGGCCGTCGCGAAAAAGGCCACGCGCTCCGCATGAGCCGGCGGCCGGTCGCACTCGCCGGCAGCCAGGCGCCGGGCCGGGGGAACGCCGGCCCGGCGTTTTCTTTTGTCGAACCCCGGCGCGGAGCCGCGCCATGAAGCTGCTTCTGGTGGCTGTGGGCCAGCGGCAACCCGCCTGGGCCGACGAGGCTTTCGACGACTTCGCCAAGCGTTTCCCGCCCGAGATGCGGCTGGTGCTCAAGGCGGTCAAGGCCGAGCCGCGCGGCGGCAAGAGCGCCGAGCAGCTGATGGCCGCCGAGGCGGCACGCATCGAAGCCGCGCTGCCCAAGGGCGTGCGGCGCGTCGTGCTGGATGAGCACGGCACCCGCCTGACCACCCAGGCGCTGGCGGCGCGCACCGAAGCGTGGTTGCGCGACGGCCGCGACGTCGCGCTGATCATCGGCGGCCCGGACGGCCTGAACCCTGAACTGAAGGCCAGCGCCGACGAGACGATGCGTTTGTCCGATCTCACCCTGCCGCACGCCTTCGTGCGCGTGCTGCTGGCCGAAGCCCTGTACCGCGCCTGGACCGTCACCATCAACCATCCCTACCACCGCGAGTGAACCCCACCGAGGCGCGCCCGAACTTGGAAACCGACGACCCGCCTTTCATCTACCTGGCCTCCCAGAGCCCCCGCCGCAGCCAGCTGCTGACCCAGCTCGGCGTGCGCCATGAACTGCTGCTGCCGGGGCCCGAAGAAGACGCGGAGGCGCTGGAGGAAGCGCTGCCGCGCGAGAAGCCGCTCGACTATGTCCAGCGCGTGACCCAGGCCAAGCTCGACGCGGCCTGCCGGCGCCTGGCGAGCCGCGGCCTGCCGGACGCGCCGGTCCTGTGCTCCGACACCACGGTGGCCCTGGGCGCGCGCATCCTCGGCAAGCCGGCCGACGCGGACGACGCCCTGGCCAGCCTGCAGGCGCTTTCCGGACGCAGCCACCGCGTCATCACCGCGGTGGCGCTGGCCTGGGGCGGTGGTGCCCGGCGGGCCGCCGCGGTCAGCGTGTCCCGCGTGCGTTTCGAGGCGGTCGGCCGCGAGCGGCTGGCGCGCTACGTCGCCGGCGGCGAGCCCTTCGGCAAGGCCGGCGCCTACGCTATCCAGAGCGCCGCGGCGGCGTGGATTTCCCACATCGACGGCAGCTATTCCGGCATCATGGGTCTTCCCCTGTTCGAGACGGCCGAGCTGCTGCGCCAGGCCGGTTTCACCCACCTTTGACGCCTCCCCTCCGGCGTCGACGTCACCCCAACAAGGCAGCAGCCATGCAGGACATCTTGATCAACTGGACACCGCAGGAAACGCGCGTCGCGGTGGTGGAGCACAGCGCGGTGCAGGAGCTGCACATCGAGCGCACCCTGGAGCGCGGCCTGGTAGGCAACATCTACGCCGGCAAGGTTGCGCGGGTGCTGCCGGGCATGCAGTCGGCCTTCATCGACATCGGCCTGGAGCGCGCCGCCTTCCTGCACGTGGCCGACGTCCACCCCGGCGGCCCGGCGCGCCGCGAGCCCGGCGGCGCGCAGACGCCGCCGACGCCGATCGAGCGCCTGGTGTTCGAAGGCCAGACGCTGATGGTGCAGGTCATCAAGGACCCGATCGGCACCAAGGGCGCGCGGCTGTCGGCGCAGGTCAGCATCGCCGGGCGGCTGCTCGTCTACCTGCCGCAGGACGACCACATCGGGATCTCGCAGAAGATCGGCTCGCCCGAGATGCGCGAGCAGCTGCGCGTTCGCATGCGCGAGCTGTCTAAGACCGCCGACGGCTCGGCGCCGGGCGGCTTCATCCTGCGCACCAACGCCGAAGAGGCGAGCGACGAAGACCTCGCGGAAGACATCGCCTACCTGCGCAAGACCTGGGCCGCCATCCGCGACCGCAGCTTCAAGATGCCGCCGGGCTCGCTGCTGCACCAGGACCTGAGCCTCACCCAGCGCGTGCTGCGCGACCTGGTGCACGACGGCACGCAGTCCATCCGCATCGATTCGAAGCTGCAGTTCGACACGCTGCAGGCCTTCGGCCAGGAATTCACGCCCACCGCGGTGGGCAAGCTGGAGCACTACAAGGGCGAGCGGCCGATCTTCGACCTCTACGGCATCGACGAGGAGATCGCGCGCGCGCTGGCGCGGCGGGTCGACCTGAAGTCGGGCGGCTACCTGATCATCGACCAGACCGAGGCCTTGACGACGGTCGACGTGAACACCGGCGGTTTCGTCGGCGCGCGCAACTTCGACGACACCATCTTCAAGACCAACCTGGAGGCCACGCAGGCCATCGCGCGGCAGTTGCGGCTGCGCAACCTCGGCGGCATCATCATCATCGACTTCATCGACATGACGCGAGAGGACCACCAGGCGGCGGTGCTGTCCGAGCTGCGCAAGCAGCTTTCGCGCGACCGCACCAAGATCACTCTCAGCGGCTTCACCCAGCTCGGGCTGATCGAAATGACGCGCAAACGCACCCGGGAGTCGCTCGCCCACATGCTGTGCGAGCCGTGCCCCACCTGCCAAGGCAAGGGCCAGGTGAAAACCGCGCGCAGCGTCTGTTACGACATCCTGCGCGAGATCCTGCGTGAGGCGCGGCAGTTCAACCCCAAGGAATTCCGCGTCGTCGCCAGTGCGTCGGTGGTCGAGATGCTGCTCGACGAGGAGAACGCCCACCTGGCCGCCTTGAGCGACTTCATCGGCAAGCCGATCTCGCTGCAGGCCGAAGCCACCGGCTCGCCCGAGGCCTACGACATCGTGCTGATGTGAGCGGCCGGTGGGCGGCCGCGGCCCGCACGGGGGGCGTTGGGCTGGCCGACAGTCAGGGAACCTATCCCACCCGGCTCCCTCGAAGGGGCTTGCCGCGGCGTCCGGCCGCGCATGGCACCCCCCTATCATTCGCAGTCTTTCGTTTTCATCCGCACGGCCGGGCCAGGCCGGCGATACCCGCTACCGATGATGAATCCCATGAACCCCATTTCAATGTCGCGGCGCCGCTGGGCCGCTGCCGGCCTGGCGCTCGCCGGGGCCGGCTGGGCGGCTTGCGCCCAGGCCCAGTTCCGGGTCGAGATCTCGGGCGTCGGCGCCACGCAGGTGCCGATCGCCGTCGCGAAATTCCGTGACGAGGACCGCTCCAGCCAGGCCGTCTCGGCCATCGTGCGGGCCGACCTGGAGCGCAGCGGCCTGTTCCGCGGCCTGGACAACAACGCCAGCCTCGACGAGCGCTCCTTGCCCGAGATGGCCGAATGGCGCGGCCGCACCGTCGATGCCCTGGTGGGCGGCTCGGTGTCCCGGTTGGCCGATGGCCGCTTCGACGTGCGCTTCAAGGTCTGGGACGTGGTGCGCGGCGCCGACCTCGGCGGCATGAGCCACGTGGTCGCCGCAGCCGACCTTCGCTTGGCGGCCCACCGCATCGCCGACTACGTCTACGAAAAGCTCACCGGCGAGAAAGGCGTGTTCTCCACCCGCATCGCCTACGTCACCAAGTCGGGCCGCCAATACGCCCTGCGGGTGGCCGACGCCGACGGCGAAGGCGAGCAGGTCGCGCTCAACAGCGCCGAGCCCATCATCTCGCCCGCTTGGTCGCCCGATGGCCGCGAGCTGGCCTATGTGTCGTTCGAGAAGCAGAAGGCGGTGGTCGTGGTGCAGGAAGTGGCCTCCGGCAGGCGCCGCGACCTCGCGAATTTCCGCGGCACCAACAGCGCGCCCACCTGGTCGCCCGACGGGCAGACGCTCGCGGTCACGCTGTCGCGCGACGGCGGCTCGCAGATCTTCCTGCTCAACCGCCAGGGCGAGGTGCAGCGCCGCCTCACGAGCAGCAGCGCGATCGACACCGAGGCGGTGTTCTCCGCCGACGGCAAGACGCTCTATTTCGTCAGCGACCGCGGCGGCAGCCCGCAGATCTACCGCACCTCGGCGGCCGGCGGCGGCAACGCCGAGCGTGTGACCTTCAACGGCAACTACAACATCAGCCCGTCGCTCAGCCCCGACGGCCGCAACCTGGCCTACATCTCGCGCATCGGCGGGGCCTTCCGGCTGCACGTGATGGACCTGTCCAGCGGCGCCGTCAAGGCCTTGACCGAAGGCAGCGACGACGAGCGGCCGAGCTTCTCGCCCAACGGCCGGCAGATCATCTACGCCACGCGCGCCCAGGGCCGCGACGTGCTGATGACGACCACGGTCGACGGCCGGATCAAGGCTCGCCTGCCGCCCTCGGCCGCCGACCTGCGCGAGCCGGTCTGGGGCCCTTATGGCCGCTGACCCCGTTTGCGCGGGGGCCGTGCCGGGCGATTAAGATTGGCGGCTGTTTTTTCGCGCAACAGGCTGTTTCTCCAAGAGCCGCCTCCTGATTTTGATTTGACAAGGATGACCACGATGAACCTGATTCGCACCGTATTGGCAGTGGCTGTCGGCACGGCTTTCCTGGCGGGCTGCGCCTCCAGCGTCGACCTGGACGGCAAGAAGGCCGATGTCTCGACCGCCCAGCAGAAAAACGTCGGCGACGGCACCACCGGCGGCACTTCCGGCAGCGGCGCGGCCAGCAACGTCACCAGCGTCGACCTGACCCAGTCCTCGAAGCAAGCCGACGACGCCAGTCTGAAGCGCGTGGTGTACTTCGACTTCGACAGCTTCGTCGTCAAGGACGAATACCGCGGCGTGGTCGAGGGCCATGCCAAGCTGTTGAACGGCGACCGCAACAAGCGCGTGTCGATCGAAGGCCACACCGACGAGCGCGGCGGTCGCGAATACAACCTGGCCCTTGGCCAGAAGCGGGCTGAGGCGGTGCAGCGGGCCCTGGTGCTGCTCGGCGCGTCCGACAGGCAGGTCGAGGCCGTCAGCTTCGGCAAAGAGCGTCCCGCCGTCACCGGCAGCGACGAATCGGCCTGGGCGCAGAACCGCCGCGCCGAACTGAAGCCGCGCTGATGATGAAGGGCATGGCCGTGGTTTCCACCGGGACGAAGCTGAAAACGCCCGCGCGCGTGGGCGCTTGGCTGGGCGCCGCGCTGCTGGCGGCGGTCCTGGCCGGCCCGACGGGCGCCCAGGCGGCGCTGTTCAGCGACGACGAGGCGCGCCAGGCCATCCTTGACCTGCGCAAGCGCGTCGACGAGCAGAACGCGCAGCAGCGCCAGCAGCAGACCGAGCTGACCGAGCAGGTCAACCAACTGCGCCGCAGCCTGCTCGACCTGAACACCCAGCTCGAACAATTGCGCGCCGAAATGGCCCGCCTGCGCGGGCAGGACGAGCAGCTCGCCCGGGAAGTCTCCGAGCTGCAGCGCAAGACGCGCGACGTGGAGCAGGGCGTGGACGAGCGCATGCGCCGCATCGAGCCGCAGAAGGTGACCTTGGACGGCAAGGAGTTCCTCGTCGAGCCCGACGAGAAGCGCCTGTTCGAATCCGCGATGGATTCCGTCCGCAAGGCCGATTTCGCCGGTGCCGCGCAAGGCTTCTCGGGTTTCCTGCGCCGTTACCCGGCCAGCGGCTACGGCCCCACCGCGCAGTTCTGGCTGGGCAACGCCCACTACGGCAAGCGCGACTACAAGGACGCGATCGCCGCGTTCCGCGGCCTGATCTCGTCGTCCCCCGACAGCCCGCGCGTCCCCGAGGCGCTGCTGTCGATCGCCAATTGCCAGGCCGAGTTGAAAGACAACAAGGCCGCACGCAAGACGCTCGACGACTTGATCAAGGCCTATCCGGCTTCCGAGGCGGCGCAAGCGGCCAAGGAGCGGATGCTGTCCCTCAAGTAAGGCGCGGACGGACAGGGCGCCGCGCCGATGGTTGACGCCGCCACGATGGGCGGGGACACACTCCCCGCCGTCGCCGACCCTGACCTCGAACGCCGCTTCGGCGGCCTGCGCAGGCTCTACGGTGACGCGGCCTACGAGCGGCTGCGCCAGTTGCGTGTCGCTGTCGTCGGCCTGGGCGGCGTCGGCTCCTGGGCCGTCGAAGCCCTCGCGCGCAGCGGCGTGGCTTCGCTGACGCTGGTCGACCTGGACCATGTCGCCGAATCCAACATCAACCGCCAGGTGCAGGCGCTGGGCCGCACGGTGGGCCAGTCCAAAGTGCAGGCGCTGCAAGAGCGCATCGCCGACATCCATCCCGGTTGCGCCGTGCATGGTGTCGAGGAATTCGTCGACGCCGTCAATTGGCCGGCCTTGCTGCCGGCGCCGGTCGACGTGGTCATCGACGCCTGCGACCAGGTGTCCGCCAAACTGGCCCTGGCCACCTGGGCCCTGGAAGAAAGAAAAGCAGGTGAGAACGCCGCGCCTGCCCTGGTGATGGTGGGCGCCGCGGGCGGCAAGCAACTGGCCAGCGGCGTCGACGCCGCCGACTTGAGCGAAGTCACGCACGACCCGTTGTTGGCATCGCTGCGGCAGCGCGTGCGCCGGCATTTGAAAGGCGTGCCGGGCGTGGCGCCGCAGGCGTCGACCAGCGGCGCGCAACTGGCGAAGAAGCCGCCCCTGCTGGGCCTGCGCTGCGTGTTCTCCCGCGAGGCGGTGCGGCAGCCTTGGGAGGTTTGCGGACTTCCGGGCGGCGAGGCCGCGACCGCCGCCGCCACGGAAGGTAGTTTGAATTGCCACGGTTACGGTTCCAGCGTGATGGTCACCGCCGCATTCGGCATGGTGGCTGCGCAAGAGGCCGTTCGATGCGGCTTGCTTCAAACAAAGTAGCGCGAGGGCTTCCATTTGATGCAAAAGCCGGGTTATACTCTTAGGCTCGCTGACGAAGAGTTGTAGACGGTAAGTCGCAAGGCAGAAGTCGAACGACTCGTTGAGAAGAATTCAGCTAAATGGGTCGTTA
>CBJNAE010000154.1:0-9199 GCA_966433995.1 uncultured Ideonella sp.
CGATCCAGCGCCCGCTCGTGACCGTCTACACCGACGGCGCCTGCAAGGGCAACCCCGGGCGCGGCGGCTGGGGCGCCTGGCTGTCGAGCAAGGGCCAGGAGAAGGAGTTGTTCGGCGGCGAAAAGGTCACCACCAACAACCGCATGGAGCTGATGGCCGTGATCGAGGCGTTGGCCTCGCTCAAGCGCAGCTGCGAAGTGCACCTCTACACCGACAGCCAGTACGTGCGCCAGGGCATCACCGAGTGGATCCACAACTGGAAGCGCCGCGGCTGGAAGACCGCCGACAACAAGCCGGTGAAGAACGCCGACCTCTGGCAGCGCCTGGACGCGCTGCGCGCCTTGCACCAGGTTGACTGGCGCTGGGTCAAAGGGCATTCGGGCGACCCGGGCAACGAGCGGGCCGACGCGCTGGCCAACCGCGGGGTGGAATCCACCGCTTCCTGAGCGGGCACGGGCGAGTCGACGCGGCACGGTCGCGGCCGGCAGGGTAAGGCGGGTTTTCGTCCTCCCTGCCCACTGCGCTCCTCACCTACATTTACGGCTGGTTTCAGGTTGTGTCGGCGGAGCGTGTCGAATGGCTGTCAAGAAAACGCACACCGTGCTGGTGGTGCTGGCCCTGGTCCTGGCGGCGGGCGCGGCCTATTGGCTGCAAAACAGGAAACCCGCCGGCGCTTCGTCGGCGTCCGAGGCTCCGCGCGTCGCCGCGGGCCGGGGTGAACGCGAAGGCCCGGCCGCGGTGGAGGCCGGGCGGGTCGAAGCGGCCGACTTGAAGGACGAGGCCCAGGCGGTCGGCACGCTGCGCTCTCGCCAGGGTGTGATGTTGCGGCCAGAGGTCAGCGGCCGGGTGCTCAAGCTCGGCTTCAGCGACGGCCAGCCGGTCAAGCGCGGCCAGATGCTGGTGCAGCTGGACGACGCCCTGCAGGCGGCCCAGGCGCAGCAGGCCCAGGCCCAGGCGGTGATCGCACGCGCCAGCTTGCAGCGCAACCGCGAGCTGCAATCCCAGAACTTCGTCAGCCAAAGCGTGGTCGACCAGTCCCTGGCCAACCTGCAGGTCGCCGAGGCCCAGGTCGCGCTCGCCCAGGCCCAGCTCTCGCGCATGCGCATCGTGGCGCCTTTCGACGGCGTGGCCGGCATCCGCCTGGTCAACGTGGGCGACTACGTGAAAGACGGCGCCGACCTCGTCAACCTGGAAGACACCGCCAGCATGTGGGTGGACTTCCGGCTGCCCGAGCGCGTGGTCAACCGTGTCAAAGCCGGCCAGGCCGTGTCCGTGTCGCTGGAATCGCTGCCGCGGCGCAGCTTCGCCGGCGTGGTCGAGGCCCTGGATTCCCAGATCGAGGCCAATGGCCGCTCGGTGCTGGTGCGCGCGCGGCTGCCCAACGCGCAGGGACTGCTCAAGCCCGGCATGTTCGCCCGCACGTCGGTCGTGTTCGCCAGGCGCGAGGGCGTCCTGGTGGTGCCGGAAGAGGCGCTGGTGCCCCAGGGCGGCAGGCAGTTCGTCGTCAAGCTGGTGGAAGGCCGGGGCGAGGGCGGCCAGGGCCAGGTGGTCTCGCAGCGCCTGGAGGTCCAGCCCGGCTTGCGCGTGCCGGGCAAGGTGGAGGTGGCCCACCCCGGCCTGGCCCTGGGCGACCGGGTCGTCACCGCCGGCCAGGCGCGTCTGATGCGCGCGGACGGCCTGCCGGTGAAAGTGGTCGAGCTCGGCGGCGGCGCGGGCCGGCGCGGTGGCGGCGGCGCCGAGCCACCCCGGCCGGCGTCGGCCGCGGTGTCCACCCCGGCGGCGCCGGCCATGCTGGAAGCGTCGCGCTGACCCGCGTTGGCGAACCCCCGATCCGCTACCGCCATGAAACTGTCCGAAGTCTCGATCCGCAGGCCGGTGTTCGCCACCGTGCTGTCGCTGCTGCTGCTCCTGCTGGGCGCGGTGTCCTTCCTCAAGCTGCAGGTGCGCGAGTACCCGCGCATCGACGTGCCGGTGGTCAATGTGTCGACGCGGCTGGTGGGCGCGTCGTCCGAGGTCATCGAATCGCAGGTGAGCAAGGTGCTGGAGGACTCCATTTCCGGCATCGACGGCGTCGACGTCGTCACCTCGATCTCGCGCTCCGAGCGCAGCCAGATCACCGTCAGCTTCAAGCTGGAGAAAAACCCCGACAACGCCGCCGCCGACGTGCGCGACCGCGTCTCGCGCGTGCGCGGCCGGCTGCCGCAGGCGGTGGAGGAGCCCATCATCGCCAAGGTCGAGGCCGACGCCACGCCGACCATCCAGATCGCGCTGAGCGGCCCCGGCCTGTCGCCGCTGCAGCTGTCCGACTTGGCCAACCGCGTGCTCAAGCCCCGGCTGCAGACGGTTCCCGGCGCGGCCGACGTGCAGATCAACGGCGAGCGCAAGTTCGCGATGCGCGTCTGGCTCGACGCCGACCGGCTCTCGTCCTACCGCCTCACCGCGCAGGACGTGGAAGACGCGCTTCGCCGCCAGAACCTGGAGGTGCCGGCCGGCCGGATCGAAAGCCAACTGCGCGAGTTCAACGTCACCGCGCGCACCGACCTGAACACGGCGGCGCAGTTCGGCGAGGTGTCGCTCAAGGTGGTGGGCGGCCACTCGGTGCGGCTGGCCGATGTGGCCCGCATCGAAGAAGGCCCCGCCGACGAGCGCAGCAGCGTGCGGCTCAACGGCGTGCCGGCGATCTCCGTCGGCGTGATCCGCCAGGCCACCGCCAACCCGCTGGAAGTCGCCGCGGGCGTGCGCAGCCTGCTGCCCGTCGTCGCGCAGGATCTGCCCGCCGGCGTGAAGCTGCAGGTGGCCAACGACAACGCGGTCTTCATCGAGCGCTCCATCGCGGCGGTCCACCGCACCATCGCCGAGGCGGTGCTGCTGGTGGCGCTCGTGGTCTTCCTCTTCCTGCGCCACCTGCGGGCTTCCTTCATCCCGCTGGTCACCATCCCGGTCAGCCTGGTGGGCACTTTCGCGCTGATGGCGGCGGCCGGCTTCACCGTCAACACGCTCACGCTGCTGGCCCTGGTGCTGGCCATCGGCCTGGTGGTGGACGACGCCATCGTCGTGCTGGAGAACATCTTCCGCCACATCGAGGACGGCATGGCGCCGTTCCAGGCCGCGCTCCAGGGCGCGCGGGAGATCGGCTTCGCGGTGGTGGCGATGACGCTCACCCTGGCGGCGGTCTATGCGCCGCTGGTGTTCACGCCTGGGCGCACCGGGCGGCTGTTCGTCGAATTCGCGCTGACATTGGCCGGCGCGGTGGTGGTGTCGGGCTTCGTGGCGCTGACGCTCACGCCGATGCTGTGCAGCCAGCTGCTGCGCCACGAGCCCCGGCCCAGTCGCTTCGACCGCCTGATGGAGGCCCTGCTGGACGGCCTGACCGGCGCCTACGCCGCCGCGCTGCGCTGGGTGCTGGAGGGCCGGCGCTGGCTGGTGGTGGGGGTGATGCTGGCCAGCGCGGGCGCCAGCGCCTGGTTGTTCACGCGCGCCAAGAGCGAGCTGGCGCCGCTGGAGGACCGCGGCGTGGTGGTTTCCAACGTCAACGCGCCCGACGGCTCGACGCTGGCCTACACCTCGCGCTACCTGAACGAGATCGAGCGCATCGGCATGGAGTACCCGGAGTTCGACCGCGTCTTCACCGTCAGCGGCAACCCCACCGTGTCCCAGGGCGTGGCGTTCCTGCGCGCCACCGACTGGGCCGAGCGCAAGCGCAGCACGATCGAGCTGGCGCGTGAGTTGCAGCCCCGGCTGGCCGGCCTGCCCGGCGTCACCGCCTCGCCGATCACGCCGCCCAGCCTGGGGCAGGGCTTCCGCGAACGGCCGCTGAACTTCGTCGTCGTCACCAGCGACAGTTATGAGAACCTGTCCAAGGCTTCGCAGGCACTGATGGCCGAGATGGCGAAGAACCCCGGCCTGGTTCAGGTGGAGACCGACCTGCGGCTGAACAAGCCCGAGATCTTCCTGGAAGTGGACCGCGCCCGCGCCGCCGACGCCGGCGTCAGCGTCGAACAGGTGGCGCGCACGGTCGAGACCATGCTGGGCGGCCGCAACGTCACCCGCTACAAGCGCGACGCCGAGCAATACGACGTGATCGTGCAGACCGACGCGGGTGGCCGCGTCACCCCCGACCAGATCGATCGCCTCTACGTGCGCGGCCGCGGCGACGCGATGCTGCCGCTGTCGTCGCTGGTGCGAGTGCGCGAAGCGGTCAGCCCGCGCGAGCTCAACCACTTCAACCAGCGCCGCTCGGTCACGCTCACCGCCAACCTGGCGCCGGGTTATTCGCTCGGCGAGGCGCTGGCCTTCATGGACGAGGCGGCGCGCAAGGTGCTCCAGCCCGGCTATGCGGCCGAGCTGAACGGCTCCTCGCGCGAGTTCCGCGAGTCGAGCAACGCCCTGGGGCTGGTGTTCGGCCTGTCGGCGCTTTTCATCTTCCTGGTGCTGGCCGCGCAGTTCGAGAGCTTCGTGGACCCGCTGGTCATCATGACCGCGGTGCCGCTGTCGATGCTGGGCGCGCTGCTGGCCATGCACTTTACCGGCGGCACGCTGAACGTCTATTCCAAGATCGGGCTGATCACCCTCATCGGGCTGATCACCAAGCACGGCATTCTGATCGTCGAGTTCAGCAACCAGCTGCGCCACCAGGGCGAGACGGTGCTGGAAGCGCTCGTCAAAGCCAGCAGCATGCGGTTGCGCCCCATCCTGATGACCACCGGCGCCATGGTGCTGGGCGCGCTGCCGCTGGCCCTGGCCGGCGGCGCGGGCGCCGAGAGCCGCCAGCAGATCGGCTGGGTGGTGGTCGGCGGCATGAGCCTGGGGACGCTGCTCACGATCTTCGTCGTGCCCACGGTCTACAGCCTGATGGCGCGCAAGGCGGTGCCCGGCCCGAACGACACGCCTGCCCTGGTCCCCGCCGCCGACCAACCGGCCGGCGGGGGGCTTTGAGCGCGATTGGAGGCGCCGTGCCCCCCGGCTCGCGGCCCGGCATCTCCCGCGTGACCGGCGGGGGCTTGGCTCAGCGTGCGCAGACCCCCGCCGTGGCGGCCGCCCCGGTCAGCACCGCGTTGTTCGAAAGCGTCGTATTGGGCGAGTTGTCGCGCACCAGGCTGCCCGTGGCGCCGTCGCTCTGGCAAACCGTGTTGTTGCGCAGCACGGCGTTGCCGTCGGCGATGTCCCCGTTCGGGTAGACACCCCCGGAGATGTCGCTGGGCCGGTAGTCCATGCCGTGGCCCAGGCCGATGGCGGTCTGCGGCGTCGGCTGGCGGTTGATGATGAGGTTGCCTTCGATCAGGACGCCCGGCGCGGAATTGGTCGCGATCGCGGTGTTCCCGCCATTGATCAGCCGGTTGTTGCGGACCACGAAACGCGTCAGGCCTTCGGCGCCGCGGTTGGCCTCCCAGCCCTGCGTGATCGACATCAGCCAGCAGCCGCCGCCCGCGAAATCAGTGGGTGTCGCCCAGCCGGGTGCCTGCTCGATGGTGTTGCCTTCGATGAGGACGTTGTCCATGCGGCCGTGGAAAGTCATGTTGCCACCGGTGCAACGGCCGCCGTTCACGGAATTGCGGATGTAGCGGTTGTTGCGCAGCGTGACATTGACCCCGCTGTAGACGGGAACGCCCCCGATGCTCGGGTTGCCCGACAGGTAGGTGCCGTGCTCGAAGCCGCTGCCCGAGAAGTTGTTCTCCTCAATGGTGTTGCCTTCGATCAGCGTGTCGCTGAACTGGCCCAGGATGCCCATGCCGCGGTTGCGCCGGATGGCGTTGTTGCGCAAGGTCACGTTCGTGACGCCGTGCGGGCTGTTCGCCTGGGACTGGATCCCGAAGTAGAAGCCGGTGATCTCCGTGTCCTCGATCACCACGTCCCTCAGGTTGTGCATCATGAAAAAGCCATAGCTGGCGTTGGCGTCTCGGCCTCTCAGCCTCAGGTTGCGGAACACGTAGCCGCCGTCGTTGTTGGTGTTGTTGTACATGCCGAAGAGGATGCCGTTGCCCGGGGCGTCCAGGACCGGCGGCGCGCCCGCGCCGTACGCGTCGAAGGTCAGCGGCTGCGCCGCTGTGGTGTTCGGGTTGTCGATGACCAACTGCGGCCAGAGGAAAACCCCGCCGCGCGCGAACAACAGCCGCGAGCCCGCGGCCAAGCTGTTCACATTGATGCCCGCCAGATCCCGCTTGGGTTGGTCTCGGGTGCCGGGATAGGCGTTGTTTCCAGGCACGCAGGTCGACGCCGCTCCAGCGTGGCAGTCGCTGAAGTAGTAGGTGACCGCGCCAGTGGGCGCCGGGGTGGGTGCTGGTGCTGGCGCTGGCGTCGCCAGCACGTCGCACGACTTCACCACGCCCACGGCCGGATCTCGACCGAAGAAGGCGTTGGTGCATTGACCCGCGCCGGACATCGTGCGCTGGACGTATGAAGAACCCGTGCCGTAGCGCACCGTGGCGTTGGCGCCCACGGCGAATGACCCGCCTTCGTTGGCGATGCGGTTCCAGGCCGATGGGGCGGGGGCCGGCGCTGGGGCGCTGGCCGTCCTGAAGTAGCAGGCCTTGGCCACCTCCCTCAACGGGTCGCCGAAGGTCGCGTTGTCGCAAGCCACGCCATTGGTGAAGCTGCGGGGGGCGGTCCAGGTGGCGCGCGCACCGTAGACCACGCTGGCCGTCCCTTCGAAACCGCATCGTTGCGATTCGGCGGCGCACAAGACGTAGCCCGGGGGGGCACCGGTGGTCTGGGCCGACGCCTGGACGGCCATGGTGACCAAACAATACCCCAGTAGGGCACCGAGGGCGGGGCGCCGAAGGTCTCCGGGGGCGGTTGGAACGAAGGGATATCGCGACATGGGTTTCCTCCTGGTTTGTTCGAGTCGAGGGTCGGGTTTGCGCAAGCCGGTGCGACGGGGCGTGCTTCAGGCGTGCGGCCACGTCGCGCACCTGCCGGGACCGGCGCGAAGGAAGAAGGCATGCACCCGTCGTGCGTTATCGACCGTTCGTAGGGCTCGTGCGCCGAACCGCACGCGGCCCGCGAGTCCGTCAATACGCTGCCGGTCCGAACGGCGACGCGACCTGCCCGAAGCGGGCCCGAGTTTGCGCATTCCGCCGAAATCTTTCTTGAACGATTCCGACACGAGCCACACAGCCGCGCCATGAACGTGCCCAGTCCATCCACCACGCAGGGCCTGCCCCGCCTGCGGCTGTTCGACCCTTCGAGGGAGTCGTCCCCCTGCGTGCTGGCCTACATCAGCAGCCACATGGGCGCCAAGGCCGGCGAGGGCGCGCCGCGGCTCAGCTACTTCCCCTTCACGCCGTCCTGCGCCTTGGTCTGGACCCTGGAGGGGCAACTCGAATGGGGCCCGGTCGCGAAGACCGAATTCAGCCCGCTGCCGGGCGGCGTCTTGCTGCGCGGGCCGCAGCGACGGCCCTTCGCCATCCGCAGCTCGGGGCCGGTGCGCGTCTTCATCTGCCTGTTGATGATGCCCGACGCCTTGCGCGAGGGGGAAGAGCTCGACCTGGGCGCCTGCGTGGACCGGATCGTCCCGCTGTCCCTCGCCCTGGGCAAGCCCTGGCAGGACATGGCGCGGTCGGTGCAGGCGGCCGCGACCGACGGCGACCGCGTGGCTTTGATCGAGGCGTTCCTGGCCTCCCGGCGTGCCGTCGCCGGCGTGCCGGGCCGGCCGGACGATTTCCTCCATTGGGCCGATTGGCTGAACGGGTTGGTCGAGCGGTCCGGCACCGAGCGCCTCGGCCGCAGCCCGCGCCAGACGGAGCGGCGGATCAAATCATGGTCGGGTTCGACGCTGCGCGACCTTCGGTACATCTGCAGGGCGGAGGCGGCGTTCTTCCGCATGTGCTCGGACATGGCTCGTGGCCGTGTCGACCTGGCCAGCCTGGCCCAGGAAGTGGGCTATGCGGACCAGGCCCATTTCTGCCGGGCGGTGAAGCGCGCTTCCGGCTTCAGCCCCGCGGAGTTCCTGCGGCGGCTGCGGCACGACGAAGCTTTCTGGGCCTATCGGTTGTGGCGCCAACGCCTTCTCCAGCATGACGGCCGGCGCCATCCAGACCACCGGCCGGATGGGCCGTCCCCGGGGAGGCCGACAGCCAGAGGCCGCTGTCCCAGGGAAGTCTCGGTGTGGTTGGCGCCTTGACCACGCGACGCCGGCCGATGGGCGGGCGGCCGCCTGGCCGGATGGGATGGACGGGCCCGCGGCCGGGTCCCCGGATGCGGCTCCTGGGCCGAGCGACCACAATAGCCGCTGGAACTTCCCGATAGCCTGTCGAGACATGAATCGTCCCGGACCGTGCGGCCGATACCCGCTTCGCGCCCGGCCGGCGCTGTCTTGCCGATCCCGTGCGGGGAGATTTGAATGATGACGGTCCCTGGACAGATGCTGCTGATCGCCTCGGCGTTGAAATTGATCGCGGAAACGGCGCTGATGGCCTTTCTCGGCCGCTGGGTGCTGGGGCGGCTGGCCGGCCCGCGCCGGCACGGCAATGTTTTCTACCAGCTGCTGGTGGTGCTCACCGAGCCCTTTGTGAAGGCCGGGCGCCGGCTGCCGCCGCGCGGCCTGCCCGAGCGCCTGCGGCCCTGGGTGGCGGTGCTGGCGCTGGCCGCGCTCTGGGTCGCGGCCCTGCTGTGGAAGATCGACGCCTGTCTGGCGCAGGGCTGCCTCGCCCAGGCGGGGCCCTGACCGCGAGGCCGCCGATGAGCCAGCCCGACAACCGCAAACTCCACTGGCGCGGCAACCTGCGCCTGACCGGCGCGCTGCTGGCGCTTTGGTTCGGCGTGTCTTTCGTGCTGACGTACTTCGGCCGCGACCTGGCTTTCGACTTCTTTGGCTGGCCCTTCGGCTACTGGGTGGCGGCGCAGGGCGCCTTGCTGGTCTACGGCTTCATCGTCTGGTACTACGCCCGGGCCATGGATGGGCTGGACGCGAGGCACGGCCTCGCGCAAGACCCGTCCGCCAGCGGCGCGGCGGGGCCCGGCCGCGCCTTCAGAAAACGGCTGGACAAGGCCTACTCGGCCTACACCGGCGCCTTCGTGGCCTTCATCCTGCTGCTGGCGCTGCTGGAGCGCGCCGGCCTGCCCAAGACCTACATCGGCTTCATCTTCCTGCTGTCCACGATCGCGCTTTACGCCGGCATCGGCGTCGTCAGCCGCACCACGGAGGCCTCGGAGTACTACGTCGCCGGCCGGCGCGTGCCCGCGGTCTACAACGGCATGGCCA
>CBJNAE010000155.1:0-9090 GCA_966433995.1 uncultured Ideonella sp.
GTAGAGGTCGCCGTTGGTGTCGACGAGCACCGCCCGCGGCGAGTTCAGCTGCGCGCTGGTGGCCAGGCCGTTGTCGCCCCCATAGCCGTTGGCGCCGTTGCCCGCGACTGTCGTGATGACGCCGGTGGCCTGGGTGACCTTGCGGATGGACCCGTTGGAGTAATCGGTGATGTAGAGGTTGTCGCTGCCGTCGAACGCCAGGCCGATCGGCGTGTTCATCTGCGCGCTGGTGGCGGCGCCGTTGTCGCCCGCGAAACCGGCCACGCCCGTGCCGGCGTAGGTGGTGATGGTGCCGCCCGGGGTGACCTTGCGGATGCGGTTGTTGCCGGTGTCGGCGATGTAGGCGTTGCCCAGGCTGTCGAACTTGATGTTGAAGGGGCCGAAGATCTGCGCGCTGGTGGCCGGGCCGTTGTCCCCACCGAAGGAACCGGTGCCGTCGCCCGCGAACGTGGTGATGGTGCCGCCCGGGGTGACCTTGCGGATGCGGTTGTTGTTGCCGTCGGCGATGTAGAGGTTGCCCGCCGCGTCCCGCGCGATCCCCAGCGGGGTGTTGATCTGGGCGCTGGTGGCGGGGCCGTTGTCGCCGCTGTAGCCCGCGACGCCGGTTCCGGCGATGGTGGTGATGGTGCCGCCCGGGGTGACTTTGCGGATGCGGTGGGTGCCGGAGTCGGAGATGTAGGCGTTGCCCGCGTTGTCGAACACGATGTCTTGCGGGCTGGTGAACTGCGCGTTGGTGATGGGGCCCCCGTCGCCGCCGAAGGTCGCGCTGCCGGTGCCTGCGAAGGTGGAGATGTTGCCCCCGCTGATCCTGCGCACGCGCAGGTTGCCGGTGTCGCCGATGAAGATCTCGCCCGACCCATTCACGGCGATGCCGGCGGGGCTGCTGATTTGCCCGCTGGTGGCGACGCCGCCGTCGCCGCCGTAGCCGGCGCTACCCGTGCCGGTGAGGGTGGTGATGATGCCACCGGACACCTTGCGGACGCGGTGGTTGGTCGTGTCGGCGATGTAGAGGTTGCCGCTTCCGTCCATCGTCACGGCCTGGGGCGCGCGGATGGTGGCGCTCGTGGCGGCGCCGTTGTCGCCGCTGAAGCTGGCCGTCCCGGTGCCGACCACCGTGGTGATGGTCCCGCCGGTGTCGACCCTGCGGATGCGGTTGTTGCTGGTGTCGGCGATGTAGACGTTGCCCGAACCGTCCACCCAGACCGAGCGCGGCTGGTTGATCCGCGTGCCGGTGGCCGCCACGTTGTCGGCCAGGTAACCGCCGGTGCCGTTGCCGGCGATGGTGGTGATGTTGCCTGTGCCGGCGTCGATCCTGCGGACGCGATTGTTGCTGGTGTCGGCGATGTACACATTGCCCGAACCATCGACCGCCACGCCCTGCGGCGAATTGACCCGGGCCGCGGTGGCCGCCGCGTTGTCCCCGCTGAAGGTGCCGGTGCCGGTGCCGGCGATGGTGGAAATGTTGCCGCTGAGGGCGTCGATCTTGCGGATTCGGTGGTTGGAGGTGTCGGCGATGTAGAGGTTGCCGGCGCTGTCGATCGCGACCCCCTTGGGGCTGTTGAGCTGGGCATTGAGCGCCGACCCGCCATCGCCGGAGAAACCCGAGGTGCCGACGCCTGCCACTACCGTTGACAGGCCCGTCGCCGGATCGACTTTGCGGATGGTGTGGTTGCTGCTGTCGGCGAAATACACCACGCCTGCCGAATTCACCGCGACACCCGAAGCCCCGACGCCCACATTGGTGGCCGTGCCGTTAGGGATGAGGTTGCCGCCATAGGTGACGATCGTGGCCGCCGGGGCCAGGTGGGACGCCAACAGCGCCGCCGCTGCCAACAAGGCGGCCGCCCAGGGCCGCAAACGCGCGACGGACAGGCGCAGGACGGACGGTTCGGCGTTGGATGGAAAGGTCATGGGATTCGCTCGGTTCGGTTCGACATTCGCCGGGGGTCGGTTCGGCCCGTCCGCCCGCTACCGGCGCCCAGTGTAGGCAGTGGGGAGGCATGCCAACCACCGGAAACGACCGGGACCGGGATATGGCCGGGTTGTGTGGCTTTTTGGGGATTCCTGTCATGCGCCCGGTTGCGGTGGGTTCCGGCCTCATCCACCGGACCAGGCGCCGGGGCTCGACTCTTCAGGATCTGTAGCGGCGCGCATCCAGGCTTGCGGCGCGCCGCACCCCGCTGCTACACTCGCGCCCCTCCTCTTTCTGACTGCTGCTGCGGAAAAGGTTTGTTGCCACGGTTCACTGTGTCGATCGTCCGTTGATCGACCGGCATCGCCCGGGGCGGATCTTTTCGCCTGAACGTCCTTCAGGCACGGGCCACACGAGCGCCCACCAACGCACAGCATCATGTCCAACCGAATTCGACTCCAGCGCGCCTTCGCGCGCTCGCACATCGACCTGCGCTACGAGGGCGGCGTCTACACCGTCCGCAACGAGAGCGCCGATGCCACCATCCTCCTGCCCGCTTCGCTTCCGCTGGAAGAAAAGGCGGTCAAGCAACTCCTGGCCTTCGCCTCGGTGAAGACGCCGCGGGGCGACGACGCGGTGTGCGCCGCCTGCGCCACGCCCGACTTCCACCCCGGTTCCATCGCCCCGGTGGGCTCGGTGGTGGCCACGCCGCAAGATGTGGTCATCCCCGCGGCCATCGGTACCGACATCAATTGCGGCATGCGCCTGCTGACCACCGGCGTCTCCCTGGCCCGGCTCGCGCCGCGCAAGGCCGCCTTCGTGGCGCGGCTGAAAGCAGTGCTGCTCGAAAACGAACGCAACGTGCCGACGCACACCCGGGCGTTCAAGGCCCTGTTCGACGAAGGCCCGCTGGCCTTCATCGACCGGGTCGGTCACGAAGGCCTGTGGGCCGGCGTCGACCGCGCGCGCCTGGCCGAAGAGGTGGACCGCTGCATCGGCCTGGGCAGCCTGCAGGCGCATTCCCGCCACGCGCCGGAAGCCTTCGTGGGCGGCCGGGAAGTCTTCCGTGACCCCTGCCTGGGCACGCCCGGCGCCGGCAACCATTTCGTCGAGCTGCAGATCGTCGACGAAGTGCTGGACCGCCATGTCGCCTACGCGGCCGGCCTCAAGGCGGGCGACGTGGTGGTGATGATCCACAGCGGCTCGCGCGACATCGGCTTCCACGTCGGCGGCCGCTGGATGGATCGCGCCCGCGACGCCTGGCCGAAAGGCGTCCGCCACCCCGAAAGCAAGCTCTACGCGCTGGCCGGCCCGCTGGCCGGCGAATACCTGCAAGCCATGGGCGTGGCCGCCCGCTATGCCTGGGCCAATCGCGTCGTGCTGGCCGAGATGGTGCGCGCCGAAATGGCCCGGCTGCTCGGCGCCGACGACTCGCGCCTGGTCGTCGACGTGCCGCACAACGTCGTGTTGCAAGAGCAAGGCTTGAACATCCACCGCAAAGGCGCCACGCCTGCCCGGCCTGGCGACCTCGCGCTCATCCCCGGCTCGATGGGCGACTGCTCCTACGTGGCCCGCGGCCTGGGCCACCCCGACTGGCTCTGGTCTTGCAGCCACGGCGCCGGCCGGCGCATGCGCAGGCAGGAGGTGCGTAGATCGATCAAGCAAGCCTCGGCGCCCGGGGCGACCACCGAATGGGGCTGTGTGACCCTGCGTGAAGAACGCCTGATCGAGGAAGCCCCGCAAGCCTACAAGCCGATCGGGCCGGTGATCGACGCACAGGTGGAGAAAGGATTGATCGAGGGGGTGGCAAGGGTGCGGCCTTGGGTGACGTTCAAGGCGTGAGCCGGCTTCTTCAGAGCGCCCCCAGGGCCGGGCTGCGCCCAGCCCGCCCCCGCGTGGGTCAAGGAAACTTGGGGCGGTCCGGCGTTTCCTTGAGAGAAGTCGGCATTCAAAAAGGGGGCGCCCTGCATGAGCGCCCTTTTTCGTCGGGCCTTCTTCAAGCGCGATGCGAACCGCGTTTCCTCAAAAGCGCGAGCGGCAACGCGGCCAACAGGAGCAAACCGGGGGAAGGTTCGGGAACGCTGGCCACGACCACGGCGAAGGAGGATGGCGTCGCCCTGATGCTGTCGTCGCCGAAGTCGACCCGTAAATCTACCGCCGCCGGCGTGCCCGCTGAAAACTCATGGAGCGCGGAGGCGACGTCCGCGGCGAGGAACCCGCTGAAGTTGTTGAACGACAAGAAATCGATGCCGTCCATCCTGCTGGAGATGGGCCAGACGTTGATCGCGTTCAAGCCGCTCCCTGTTGCGCTGATGTACCCATCAGCCTGGGAAGTCACCCCGTTCACGGAGAAAGATTTGATGGCGCCACTGAACATCCCATCCCAACCGGGAAACGACGGTGTTTCGGTATCGATGACGTAGTCGATGTCGAAGACATTGCCGAGTTGGGCGAACGGCGGCGGGGTGAAGCCGGCATCCACGCTGTTGACGGTCGACGTCAGCCGCCAAGTCTGGAGTTCCGCGTGCGCCGCCGGCGCCGATAGGAAAAGACCGGCCAGCGACGCGATCGCCGCCATTTTCTTGACTTGCATTTCAAGCTCCCTATATGTTTTTGGATCTGGTGGATGGAGTTTGGTGCTCCGATGTGAATTGTCTCCTGCCGCCTTCTGAAGACCGGCCACTGGAACGCCGACCGCCGCCGCGCACGGCGAGCCAGAGTGCCTCGGTGTAATTTCCCAGGTGCTGGCCGCAGCACCAGAGCGCGAAGGGCACGGTGTCCGGGGCCGACATGCCCGTCCCGTTGCCCAGAACGGAAACCGCGTACTGCAGGGAGCTTGCCTCCGAGATGGCCTGCGCCCGAACCAGCTTCGAACGCACTTCACCGGGGGTGAGCGCATCGATCGCTTCGGCGAGAACGCCTTGGGCGTCGGCCGCGCGTCGGAGGCCGCCCATGCCCTCGGGGTGCGCATGCGTCCCGGATGGAGAGGCCTTCCATTGACTGCACCGCCAGCGGGTTCACTGGCGCCCCATGGACGAATGAATGTTCGTTTGATGACATGTGGGAGGAAGAAGTTTGCCGCCGTGGTTGGTGGCTTTCCCGTGTGCCGTCAACCTGTATTGAGTCATCCCGTCGACAGGCCATTGCCGATGCGAGGTGGCTGTTCAGTGGCGGCCTCAAGAAAAACAAGGGCGCAAGGTGCTGGGGGCGAATCCGATCACCGTAGGCAGTTCCGGATCGACAACCGGGCCAGCGGTATCCTTGGCCCTCTTTTTTCACTCGAAAGGACCGAAATGGCACTGGCAAAGAAAAAGCGCGTGGGCAAGAAGACCATCTCCGCGAAGCAAGTCCGCAAGACGGCGAGCGGCAGGAAGCGCCGGAAGGCGGACGGCACCCAGCCGTCGAGGGTGTTGTTCCCGACGCCCGCGGCGTCCTGACCCTTCAGGCGCGCAGGGGAAGCGTGCCGCCTGCCGGCGCAGCGCTTCCCCGGTTGGCTCACCGCCAGAGCCAGGCCGCGACAGCTGCTGCGGCCGCCACCCACAGCGACACGATGAGCACCGCGCCGGCCTTGCTCGCCGGCTTCACCCCCCTGGCCCGCATCCATTCATCCGCCTCGGCCCGGCATTGCGCGAGCACGTCCGCCGGCAAGAGCTTGATCGCCAACCAGATCAAGCCGGGCAACAGCAGCACGTCGTCGACATAACCCAGCACCGGGATGAAATCCGGGATCAGGTCGATGGGGCTCAAGGCATAAGCCACCACGAACACCCCCAGCGCCTTCGCGAACCAAGGCGTGCGCGGGTGCCTGCCCGCGAACCAGAGGGTCACGCCGTCGCGCTTGACGCGCCTGGCCCAGGTTTTCAATGCGCCGCCGATGTTCATGGGCGCCAGCATGCCAGGTCGGGCGGGGCTGACTCGTCGGCCGCCCAAGCCTTTGAACAGGTCCGGGTCGACCAGGTCCCGCGGCACGCCCAAGGCGACGCGAGGACGTCCATGTCGTCAGTTGAGAGGTTCCGGGCGCCGCTTCAGCCCTCATCCAACCCCTTGAACTTTTCCGCATCGATCAGGTGAACCAGCAGCACATTCAGTGCCCTCGCCAACGCTTCCATGTTGTCGATCGACAAGTTGCAGCCGGACCGCTCCGCCACGCTGAGGTAGTTGCGGCTGATGCCGTGGGCTTCTACCGAAATGGCTGCCCATGAGTGGTCACTTCATGAGCGATGAACGCTTCCCCGGAGCGAGCGCACAGTGCGATGTCCTGTAGTCACTCCTCGGAGGGGCTGCGTTGCTCCGGCCGCTTAAGCGTTGACTTCGACCACCTGCTCGAAACCGCCGAAGATCATGCGTTTGCCGTCGAAGGGCATGGGCGGATTGCCAGGTGCGGCCGGATCCATGCGCGGGTCTTCCCTCATCTTTTTCATGCCTGCGTCGCGCGTGGCCTTGTCCGGCCATTCGACCCACGAAAAGGCGACCGTCTCCTCGGCCGTCGCCTGGACTGCGCGGCGGAAATCGGTGACTTTGCCATCGGGCACGTCGTCGCCCCACCCCTCGATCACACGGACTGCGCCCAGTTCGATGAACATCCGGTCGAAATGCCGCGCATGCTCGATGAACTTCTGCTTGTTGGCGGTGGGGACCGCAATCACGAACCCGTCGATGTATGACATGTTTTCACTCCTGTTGAGTTGACCGGTCGGCGCGCCCACTTGAGCGCGCGACGCATCCTATCGACGAACGAAGGACCCCTCAATCGACATGGGAGCTGGCAACTCACACCACCGTCACCTTCCGCGCCGCTGGTTCATCACCGGCGCGAGCCGATGCACCGACATTCCCCACGTTCTCACGCGCGAACTGCGTCGGTGACTGCCCAACGTGCCGCGTGAACGCCACGCTGAAGGTGCTGGCTGACCCATACCCCACGCGCGCGGCGATCTCCGAGACGGCGCCCTCGCGGCGCCGAAGGAAGCGCTTGGCGAGGGCCATCCTCCACGCCAGCAGGTATTCCATCGGCGGCATGCCCACCTGGCTTTGGAAGCGCGCGAAGAACGTCGACCGGGACAGCGCCGCTTCCTTGGCCATGGCCGCCACCGTCCAGGGCCGTTTCGGGTCCGCGTGAAGGGCGCGGATCGCAACCGACAGCCGCGGATCGGCGAGGCCCTGCGCCAAGCCGGGCGAGACGGCGGCCTGCTGGCCCGGCGACCGCAGGGCTTCGATGAGCAGCACCTCCAGCAGGCGCTCTAGCACGACGTCGCGCGCGGGCCGGCGCTCGCGCGACTCGTCACCCAACAACTGGACCAGCGTGGCAAGCCGCGGCTCGTCGCGCACGTGGATCAGGCGGGGCAGCAGCGAAACGAGCAGGCCCGCGTCGGGCGATTCGAAGCTGCAATGTCCGGCCAGGATGCGCAGGTCGGGCCGCCCGTGCCGCGCGCCGATGCGGAATTCGCCCTCGCCGAGGGCCACGGGTGTCGACAGGTGGCCTTCCGGCGGCGCATCGGCGCTGGCTATGCCCACCGTGTGCGCGGCCGGCACCAGCACGAAATCGCCGGCCTGCAGCGGCACGGCCGGCTGGTCGTCCAGCGCGATGCTGCAGCTGCCTTCGAGTACCGCGCAATAGAAGGGCTGCCCTGCGTCAGAGCGCCGGATGCGCCATCGGCCAGCGCCATAGACCTGCTTCGAGAAGCGGGCGGTGGGCCGAAGCAGCGCCACCACGTCGGTAAGGGGATCGGTCATCCTTGGACGATTGCTAAAGAAGTTTGGACGTTTCAGTGTAGCCAGTCCGGTCCGGAGCACTTAGCCTTCAGTTTTCACTCAACAAGGAACAGAGATGACCACCGTCCTGATCACTGGCTGTTCGTCGGGCTTCGGACTGGCAACGGCCCGCCACTTCCTCGAGCGCGGCTGGAACGTCGTCGCGACGATGCGCACTCCCCGCGACGATGTTTTGCCCGCCGGGCCTCAACTGCGCGTTCTTCGCCTGGACGTGACCGACCCCGCGAGCATCGCCTCAGCCGTGGCAGCGGCCGGCCCCGTCGACGTGCTGGTGAACAACGCCGGCTTCGGCGCACCCGCGCCCATCGAGCTCACTTCCGCCGAGGCCACCCGCGCGCTGTTCGAGACCAACACCTTTGGCACGGTCGCCGTCACGCAGGCCGTGCTGCCCGACATGCGGCAGCGCGGCTCGGGCGTCATCGTGAACGTGACCTCCAGCGTCACTTACAAGCCGCTACCGCTCGTGGGCATGTACCGCGCGGCGAAAGCTGCCGTGAACGCCCTGACCGAATCGCTTGCCGCCGAGGTCGCTCCCTTCGGCATCCGCGTGCATCTTGTCCTGCCGGGATCCTCGGGCGAAACGCAGTTCAGGGCCAACGCCGCGACGCGGTTGCAGGGCCTCGACGATCCGGTCTACGGCGAATTCATGCGCACCGCCATCTCCCGCATGCAGGCGATGACGGGGCCCGGGACGCGGGCACGGGATGTCGCGGAGGCTGTTTGGCACGCGGCGACCGATCCCTCGGCGCCGCTTCGCATCCCCGCGGGTGCGGACGCCATCCAGTGGGCGGCGGAACGGGCCGAGGCTGGGCATTAGCCGCGTGACGGGTGGTGCGAAGAGGTGAGCAGATTTATTTGAGCAGACGCTGAGCAAATTCACAGGGGGCCACCCTCACCGGTGACGCATCAGCCACGCCCGCCGCTTTTGCCATCCGCTTCGTCGTTTGAAGCGCAAAACCGTCGTCCATGCGTCAATTTGACTGCCGGTCGTGGCTCTATAAAGGCCACCAAAGCCGCCCTCACCGCGAATGCATGAACCTCGCGATGACCGCCGCCACGTTCGCCTTCAGGTTGACGAACTCGCAACCCAGCATGAACGCTCCTTCGATCTTGTTGTAGTTGCTGTTCACCACGCGCGCCAGGAGTTCGACGGGCAGGGTGCCGTCGTTGCCGTCGGGGAGGGCGACCTGGATCTTGCAGCGCGTGTCCATGGCCAGATCGTGCGAAGCGAGGATGCCCAGTCCGCCCACGCTGATGTTCCGAATGCGCACGGACACCGGCGCCGCGCCCATGGTCTGCAGTGTCGCGTTGCTGTTGAACGCCACACGTTGATGGTGGCGGCGTTCAACTTTGGGGCTTTCTGATGGAATGGTGTTCACGACTCCTCCCAGGTGGTTGGCGTGGCG
>CBJNAE010000156.1:0-9086 GCA_966433995.1 uncultured Ideonella sp.
CCGAGTGGGTGGGCCCGTACGACGACCAGAAGCTCGGCTTCAACAAGGTGGCGCCGTTCTACCACTACCCCGGCTGGTGGGAAGGCGGCCCGCAGCTGGACCTCTTCATCAACCAGAAGGCCTACGACGCGCTGAGCGCGGAGTACAAGGCCATCGTCGAATCGGCGGCGGCTTTCGCGCACACCGAGATGCAGGCCAAGTACGACGCCCGCAACCCGTTGGCGCTGCGTCAATTGGTGGCCAGCGGCACGAAGCTGGTGCCTTTCCCAAAAGCCGTGATGGACGCGGCTTTCAAGGAGGCGATGGCGCTGTATTCCGAGATCAGCGCGGCCAACCCGGCTTTCAAGAAGATCTACGAGGACTATTCGAAGTTCCGCAAGGAGGCCAACCTGTGGTTCCGCTTCACCGAAGCGCGCTTCGACGGCTACATGCAGAACGCCAATCTTTGATGCGCGGCGCCGCCCGGCGCCCCCAACCACCCACCCCGCCGCGGCGGGGTTTTTTCATGGGCGCGGCCATGTGATCGCGAGGGTGCCTCGCCGCGGCAAAGAAAAAGCCGCCCACCTTGCGGTGGGCGGCTCGCGGCGCGGCCGGCAGGGTCTGCGGCGGCCCGGTCCGTTTATTTGCCAGGCTCGCTCGCTGCGGCCCCGTCCTTGAAGATGGCCATCGGGTCCTCTTCCTGGGTGGCTTGGTCGGCGCTGCCCGCGTCGTCCTGCTTGCTTTCGTTCTGCATTTGCTCGAACACTTGGTTCGCGTCGATCTGCGCTTCCTTGGTCAGGCCGCTGGAAACCAGCCCGGGGAACGCGATGATCAGACCGACCATGATCAGCTGGATGACCACGAAGGGGATGGCGCCGCGGTAGATCTGGCCCGTGGTGACCTTGGGGATGTTCTGGCCGGTGACCTTGTCCTTGTAGTCGTTGGTGGGTGCCACGCTGCGCAGGTAGAACAGCGCGAAGCCGAACGGTGGGTGCATGAACGAGGTCTGCATGTTCACCGCCAGCAGCACGCCGAACCAGACGAGGTCGATGCCCAGCTTCTCCGCCACCGGTGCCAGCAGCGGCACGATGATGAAGGACAGTTCGAAGAAGTCCAGGAAGAAGGCCAGCACGAACACGAGGATGTTCACCACGATCAGGAAGCCCAGTTGGCCGCCGGGCAGGCTGGTGAGCAGGTGCTCGACCCAGCGCGGGCCGTCCACGCCCTGGAAGGACAGGCTGAACACGGTCGCGCCGATCAGGATGAAGATCACGAAGCAGGACAGCTTCATCGTGCTGTCCATCGCCTGGCGCAGCAGTTTCAGATCGATGCGGCGACGGGCGATGGCCATGATCAGCGCGCCGACGGCACCCATCGCGCCCCCTTCGGTTGGCGTGGCGATGCCCAGGAAGATGGTGCCCAGCACCAGGAAGATCAGGCCCAGCGGAGGGATTAGCACGAAAGTGACCCGCTCGGCCATGCGCGACAGCAGCCCGAGCTTGGTGACCTTGTTGATCACGGCCAGGACAAAGGCCACACCGACGCCGACGCACATGGACGTGACGATCAGCTCGTCGGTGGCCGTGCCTTCGGGGCGCGATTTAGCGAACAGGACCGACAGGCCGACCGACACCAGGAAAAGCACGCCCAGCGAAGTCAGGCCGGAAGAGCCATCGTCTTCGCGGATGGTCCGCGCCTCCTTCGGCAGGGCCGGGGCCCACTGCGGCCTGATCATCGTGATCAGGAAGATATAGCCCACGTAAAGGCCGGTCAGCACGAAGCCGGGGATGAAGGCACCCTTGTAGAGGTCGCCCACGCTCTTGCCCAACTGGTCGGCCATGATGATCAGCACCAGCGATGGCGGGATGATCTGGGCCAGGGTGCCCGAGGCGGCGATCACGCCGCTGGCCACGCGCCGGTCGTAGCCGTAGCGCAGCATGATTGGCAGGGAGATCAGGCCCATGGAAATCACCGAAGCGGCGACGACGCCAGTGGTGGCGGCGAGCATCGCGCCCACCAGGATCACCGCGTAGGCCAGGCCCCCTCGGATCGGGCCGAACAGCTGCCCGATGGTGTCCAACAGGTCTTCCGCCATGCCGGAGCGTTCGAGGATCAGGCCCATGAAGGTGAAGAACGGTATCGCCAGCAGGGTGTCGTTCTGCATGATGCCGAACATCCGCAACGGCAGGCCCTGCAGGAATTCGAGCCGGATCATGCCGAGCTCGATGCCCACGAAACCGAAGAACAGGCCGCACGCCGCCAGCGAGAAGGCGACCGAGTAGCCGAAAAGCAGGAAGACGATCAGGCAGCCGAACATGATCGGCGCCATGTTGGTCATGAGGAACTCGATCACGATTTGACTCCGGGGTTTTGAAGGGCGGCTTGTTCGCGCGCGGCGACTTCTTTCTTCAACAGGAATTCCGCAAGTTCCTCTTCAGGCGTCTTGCCCTGCTGTTTCTGGGTGGGATCGGGGATGAGGCCCTTGAGGAACGCCACCCGCTTGATCAGTTCGGAGATGCCCTGCAGGGCCAGGAACACCAGGCCCAGCGGCAGCATCGCGTACACCGGCCAGCGGATCAAGCCGCCGGCGTTGGACGAGACTTCCTGCGTCACGTAGGCGTTGATGACCAGCGGCACCGACATCTCCATCACGATGAAGATGAACGGGAAGAGGAAGCCGCAGATGCCGACGATGTCGATCCAGATCTGCGTGCGCTTGGAGAAACGGCCGGAGATGACGTCGATCCGCACGTGCTCCTGCCGCATCAGCGTGTAGCCGGCGGCGAGCATGAAGATGGCGGCGAAGAGGTACCACTGGATTTCCAGCAGGCTGTTGGAGCTCCAGTGGATCGCCTTGCGCATGACTGCGTTGCCGGCGCTGATGAGCACCGCTGCCAATACCAGCCAGGCGACCCATCGGCCTATGAATTCGCTGAACTTGTCGATCAGCCGTGAAAGTGAAAGTAAAGCGGACACGGTTTATCTCCAGAGTGATTCGTTTTTTGCCCGGACAGGGTGAGCGCAGCCGCGGGCGGCATGCCTGTGACGGCGCTGCCACGGCCGCTGCACGGCCCGTTCTCGATGTGGGTGTGCCCGGATCGCACGGGCACTTTGCATCGGGCGTCATCAGACCCGAAATCGAAGGGCATGCCTACGGGTGTTACCGCTAAGTGGAAATACGCAGTTACGCGTAAACGCTTGTCGGCGGCGCGTGGCGGCTTCTCAGGGCAGGTCGAATTCCCGGCAGTGCTCGACCGCGTACTTGATCAGCTCGGCCTGGCCTTCCAGGTTGAGCTTGCGCCGGATGTTCTGGCGGTGGGTCTCCACCGTGCGGGCGCTCACGCCGAGCGTCTGCGCGATCTGCTTGCTGGAATGCCCCTGGGCCAGGTGGCTGAGGATGGCGCTTTCGCGCGCCGACAGCAGCGGCCTGGGCGTCTGCGAGCGCAGCAGCCGGCCGGAGACGTCTTCGCTGAGGAAGGTGCCGCCGGCGACGAGGGTGTCGATCGCCTGGACGATGTCGTCCGACGGCGCGTCCTTGAGCACGTAGCCCCGGGCGCCCGCCTGCATGGCGCGGTTCACGGTGGCGGGGTTGTCGTACATGCTGAGCATCAGCACCAGCAGGCCGGGCTGGCGCTTGAGCAGCTCGGTGGTGAGGTCGATGCCGTTGACGTCCTTCATGCCCACGTCCATGAGCACCAGCCGAGGCTGCGCCTGCTCGACCACCGCCAGCGCGTCCTGGGCGTTGCCGGCCTCGCCGACGACGTCGATGTGGGGAGAGCCGGCGAGCATGGCCTTCAGGCCTTCGCGGACGAGCGAATGGTCGTCGACGAGCACGATGCGGATGGTTTTCTCGGGGTGTGCCTGTCTGCCGGGTGTCACGCGGTCGCCTCCCTGGTGGCGGGCTGGGTTGATGTCGGGGCAGCGTCGACGGGCACGTCCACGACCAGCTCGGTGCGGCCGCTGCGCGACAGCACCTCGAAGGCGCCGCCGATGGACTCCACGCGTTCGCGCACGTTGCGCAAGCCGATGCCGCGGCGCGGATCCTGGCGCACTGCCTGCACGTCGAACCCCATGCCGTCGTCGATGATCCGAAGCCGCAGGCCGGCGGCGCCGAACACCAGGCGCAGCGTGACGCTCTCGGCGGCGGCGTGTTTCTCGATGTTGGTCAGCGCCTCCTGGGTGATCCGGAAGAGCACGGTGTTGACCTCGTCCGGCAGCAGCCGGGGCTGCCCGCGCACCTTGAAGGAGAACGCCATCTCGCTGTGCTCGCCGAACTCCTGCCCCAGCCGCTCCAGCGCGGCGGGCAGGCCGAAGACGTCCAGCTCGGCCGGGCGCAGCCGGTGGGAGATCTTGCGCACTTCCAGCAGCGCGTCGTTGAGGCGGTCCAGGGCCTTGGGCAGGGTCGGGGGCAGGGCGCTGGCGTCGCGCTTGAGCTGGGCCATGCTCGACTCGACCAGCAGCTTGATCGACACCAGCGTCTGGCTGGTGCTGTCATGCAGCTCGCGCGACAGGTGGGCGCGCTCGTCCTCCTGGGACTGCACCACCTGGCGCGCCAGCAGCTTCAGCTTGGCGTCGTTGATGCGGAATTCGGTGAGGTTCAGCGCCATGCCCGAGCCGCCGATCACCGCGATGCCCAGCACCGCAACGCCGGCGATCCACCACAGCGTGGTGGCGATGTTGTCGCTGATCTGGCGGTCCAGCTCGGCCAGCGTGGCCTCGACGTCGTCCAGGTACAGCCCGGTGCCCAGCATCCAGCCCCACTTGGGCAGGGTGATCACGTAGCCGAGCTTGGGCGTGGCGTAGCGGTTGGAGGGCTTCTGCCAGTAGTAGCGCACGTAGCCCCCCTCCGGCTTCTTCGCGGCGGCGATCAGCGCCTGGATGACCGGCAGGTTGTTGACGTCGCGCAGCTCCCAGAGGTTCTGGCCGACCAGCTCGGGCTGGCGCGCGTGCATCACGTTGCGCCCCTGCATGTCGTAGATGAAGAAGTAGCCGTCCTTGCCGTAGTCCAGCGATTCCAGCAGGCGGATCGCCTCTCGCTGCTGGGCCGCGTCGTCCAGCCCGCTGTCCTCCAGCCGCGTGATGATGCTGTGGGCCAGCTCCACGTAATGCCGCAGCTCGGCCTGGCGCGAAGTCATGTAGGCCGACTCGACCAGGTTGCGTTCGCGCTCGGACAGTTTGCGCTGCTGGTGCAGCACCGCGTAGGCGATCAGCGCCAGCGCGGCCACCAATGGCAGGATGGCCCACAGCAGGAACTTGGGGCGGATGCGCATCATGGTCGCCTGCCGGGTGTGGGAAGGGGCGGGGAGGGGACGGGACGGGCCGTCTTCCGGTCGGTGGACGGCGGCAGCCGGGCGTCAGGCCGCCGATGCGGCGCGGTACAGGTTGCCGGAGCGCGTGCCGGTGCGGCAGAACGCCAGCACCGGCTTGGGCAGGGCGGCGAGCAGCGCGGCGAAGCGGGCGATGTCCTCGGGGCTGTGCGCGCCCGGGCTCACTGGCAGGTGCTCGTAGCGCAGGCCGGCCGCCGCGGCGGCCTCGGCCAGCGCCGCGCTGGTGGGTTGGTCGGGCCCGCCTTCCATGTCGGGCCGGTTGTTGACCACGCTGCGGAAGCCGCTTTGCGCCGCGGCGGCCATGTCGGCCGGGGTCAACTGGGCGGCGACGCAGACGTCTGCGCTGAGCTGTTGGAGGTTGGGCAGCTGGGTCGTCATGGTGGAAGGCCTTTCCTTGGCCGCTGGGCCGTGGGCGGTGGTGGAGAGGATCAGCGCGCCAGCGCCTGCTTGACGGCCGCGGACACGGCGCCCATGTCGGCCTTGCCGGCCAGCTGCGCCTTGGCGGCGGCCATGACCTTGCCCATGTCGCCCGGGCCGCTGGCGCCGAGCTGGGTGACGATGGCGGCCACCTGGGCGGCGACTTCCTCGGCGCCCAGGCGCTCCGGCAGGTAGCCTTCCAGGACCTTCAATTCCGCGGTTTCCTTCTCGACCAGGTCGGTGCGGCCGGCGGTGGCGAATTGCGAGATGGAGTCCTTGCGCTGCTTGATCAGCTTGTCGACGATGGCCACGACCTGGACGTCGTCCAGCACCACCCGCTCGTCGACTTCCTTCTGCTTCAGGGCGGCCAGCAGGCCGCGGATGGTCAGCAGGCGAGGCGCGTCCTTGGCGCGCATGGCCGTCTTCATGTCTTCGTTGATCCGTTCTTTCAAGCTCATGGCGGGTTCCTGGTCGCAGGGAAGGGGTGAGAGTCTACAAAGTAAAACAGCCCGCGTTGCGCGGGCTGTCTCAGATGGATTCTTCTTGTGCGCCGGTCGGCGGATCAGTACAGCTTCTTGGGCAGTTGCATGCTGCGCACGCGCTTGAAATGGCGCTTCACGGCGGCAGCCTTCTTGCGCTTGCGCTCGGCGGTGGGCTTCTCATAGAACTCGCGGGCACGCAGATCGGTCAACAGGCCGAGTTTCTCGATGGTGCGCTTGAAGCGGCGCAGTGCCACGTCGAAGGGCTCGTTTTCTTTGACGCGAATCGTGGTCATGTGAAGCTTGAATCCTGAATGAGTTGCGTGGAGGGGGTGTTTTGCGGTTCCTCTTTTGCGATCCTGGGTTTGCTACCCAATGGTCGCACCGCCAAAAAACAGTGCCTGGCTCCGGCGCAGGGTTAACCGAAGCCCGCAAGTATAACGTGCGAATTTTGGCCGTGCAATGGGGTGTGGTTGATTTCCCAAAGGTTCTGTGCGCGCCATTGTTCCAGGCGATTCCCGTCAATTCGCGGCCATCGGCGCGGCTTCCTCGGCCATCGCCCGGGCGCAAGCCGCGGCGCTGGCCCAGGCCCACTGGAAGTTGTAACCGCCGAGCCAGCCGGTGACGTCCATCACTTCGCCGATGAAATAAAGCCCGGGCTGCTTCAGGCTTTGCATGCTGTTGGAATTGATTTCGCGGGTGTCCACGCCGCCGAGCGTGACTTCCGCCTTGCGGTAGCCCTCGGTGCCGCTGGGCAGGAGTTCCCAGCGCTGCAGGCTCTGCGCCAGTTGCTGCAGGTCGCGGTCCCGGCAGTCCGGCATCGGTCGGTCCTCGACCGGCGCGGGCGCCGACAGCCAACGCTCCGCCAACCGGGACGGCAGGTGCTGCGAGAGCTCGTTGACGAGTTTGCGTTTGGATGTCTTTTTCGCCGCCAGCAGCAATCCGGCGAGGTCCTGGTCGGGCAGCAGGTCCAGTTGAATCGGTGTGCCCGGCAACCAGTAGTTGGAGATCTGCAGGATGCCCGGCCCGCTCAACCCCCGGTGGGTGAAGAGCAGGTCTTCCAGGAATTCGGCGCGCTGCCTCTTCTGCCCGGTGCCCAGCCGCGCCGGCAGCGACAGCCCGGCGAGTTCGACGAAGGGCGACCAGGCGGCGGCATCGAAGGTCAGCGGCACCAGGCCGGGTCGGGGCTCCACCAGGCTGTGCCCGAATTGTTGGGCCAGCCGGTGCCCGAAATCGGTCGCGCCGATCTTCGGGATCGACAGCCCGCCGCAGGCCACCACCAGGCGCCGGCAGGCGACGGGGCCTCGGCTGGTCTGCAATTCGAAACCGCCCTCGGCCGCGCCACGGACGGCCTGCACGCCGCAAGGCTGCCAGCGCTGCACACCGCCGGCCTCGCACTCGCGCAGCAGCATCTGGATGATGTCCTCGGCCGAGCGGTCGCAGAACAGCTGGCCCTTGTGCTTCTCGTGGAAGGGGATGCCGTGGCGCTGCACCAGGTCGATGAAGTCCTGCGGCTTGTAGCGCGCCAGCGCCGAGCGGCAGAAATGCGGGTTGTCCGAGAGGAAGTTCGCCGGGCCGGCGCCGAGGTTGGTGAAGTTGCAGCGCCCGCCGCCGGAGATGCGGATTTTCTCGGCGAGGCGCTCGGCGTGGTCCAGCAGCAGCACCCGCAGGCCGAGCTGGCCGGCGATGGCGGCGCAGTGCAGGCCGGCGGCGCCGGCGCCGATGACAGCGGCGTCGAAAGCGGATGGCGTCAAGCGGCGGCTCCTTGCCTGGCCGGCGGCGCCGCGCGGCGGCCGGCCCGGCGGGCGCGCCGGGGAAAGCGTGAGGTTGTTGTCATGGGAGCCAATTTGTGGAGGCGGCATTTTCGCCGCCCCCCATGATTGAGTGGGCGGAGGGGCGGGCGCCGCGGACCGTCGCCGCTATCATGACCCGGTCGGTTCCCGGCGCGTCCGTCCTTCGGCCCCGCCTGTCCACCGTCCCCATTCGACCTTGAGCGCCCCGGCGCTGGCCGTCACAGTCGCAGCTAACGATCGCAAGGTCCCAACGCCATGGCGCCTGCCTTGAGCCCCGAAAACTCCATCTTTCTCGAACTGCTTTCGCGCAGCGACTTGGCCGTGGCCGTCAAGGACGCGCAAGGCCGCTACCTGCACGCCAACCCGGCCTTCGCCGCGGTGGCGGGCCGCGCCCCCGAGGCCGTGCTCGGCCAGACCGACGCCGACCTTTTCGAAGGCCTCGAAGCCGCCGCGCTGCGCGCCGCCGACCAGGCCGCCTGGCAGCAGCCGCCTTCGCGCATCTTCAGCAACGAACAGAAGCTTTCCGGCCCCGGCGGTGCCCGCCGGGATTTCCTGACGCTGCGCGCGCCATTGGGCGGCGCCGATGGCGCGGCGCCCACGCGCCTGGTCTGCGTCTGGAAGGAACTGACCGGCCCCCGCCGCCTGGCCCACGAGCTGGAGCAGGCCCTCAAGCAGCTCGAGCAGCAGCAAATGGCCGTGGAGGCGCTGCGCCGCGAAAGCCAGGACGCCCTCGTCGGCGATCCGGCCTCGGGCGACCTCTACCAGCGCGCGCAGTTCGACGAGCAACTGCGGCGCGAGATCGACCTGTCCTCGCGCGAGCACCGCGAGTTCGCGCTGGTGGCCATCCTCGTCGACCCGTTCACCGACGCCGTCCGCGTGCAGGGCGACATCGCGCAAAGCCGGGTGTTCGAGGCGCTGGGCCGGCTGCTGCGCAGCAACACCCGTGCGATGGACGCCTCCTGCCGGCTCGACCAGACGCGCTTCGCGGTGCTGTTGTCGGGCGTCGGCCTGGCCACCGCCCATTCGCGCATGGAAGGCCTGCGCCGCCAATGCGCCACGCAGATCGTCGCGCTCAACGGCCAGGCCCTGGG
>CBJNAE010000157.1:0-9079 GCA_966433995.1 uncultured Ideonella sp.
TTCATCTCGTCCACGTACTTCGCGGTGATGTTGGCCACATGGGTGAGCTGCGCGCTCTGCGACAGGCGGACGAGGTCGCCGCGGTCCATCGATTGCGACGCCGCGGCGGGGCGGTTGCGCAGGCGCTGCAGCGCCTTGTTGTCGCGGTCCCGCGAGCCCGCGGGCCGCGGCGACTGGGCCTGGCCGCCGAGCGGCGCCTGGTGCAGCGCCATCAGCGGGGCGTCGCCGCGGGGCGAGAAGTTGTCGCCATGTTCCCTCACGCCCGCCGGGCCCGGCACGACGAAGTTGACCATTCTTGAATCTCCCTGTGTCTGACTGGATGACGGTGCGGGGGCGGCATGGCCGCCGCGTCCCGCGCCGGGGATGGTAGCAAGCCGGCCATCCCCGGCGCGCGCGTCATTTCGGGTTCACTACCGTGATGTCACCCTCGCCTTTGCCGACGCCGCGCACCTCCGGCCGGTACATGTCCTCGGCGAAGGGCGCGGGCACGACGAACCTGCCGGGGGTGACGACGCGCAGCAGGTAATAGACGTCGAGCTTGTTCCCGTCGAGGTCGGCGGCGGCGACGAAGCGGTCGTCGCGGTATTCGCGGTGCTTGATGCGCGGGTCCTCCATCGCCTGCGCGATGTTGACGCCCTCCACCGTGAACTCGCTGGCCTGCACGCCCTGGCTGAGGTTGAGGTTCTCGATCTCCATGCCGGCCGGGATGCGGTCGACGACGAGGCCGTCCTTCACGCGCTGCCTGGCGTTGACGCGCAGCCGCACGACCAGCATCTCGCCGGTCTTGAACTGCCGGCTCTGGACCGCCTCGCCCTTGACCGTCCACCAGGTGCGCTCGATGGCGATGCGGTCGTCCTTCGGGGCCGGCGGCTTGACCGGGTAGCCCTCCACCGCCACCTCCACGAACAGCGGCGTGTCGCCCTGGCCCACCACGGTGGCGCCGCGCTTGAGCTGCGCCGCCGTCAGGGCGCGGTGCTCGCTGTCTTTGCTGGACAGCGCCTCGGCGGCGTCGGCCAGCTGCAGCGTCGCGCGCCAGGGCTGGACGTTGTCGCCCTGCGCCGCGCCGCCGGCCGCGCGGGCGGCGAGGAACAGCGCGAGGCGCTCCTGCGTGGAGAAGTACTGGCGCTTGTTGAAGTCCTCCGCCAAGTCGACCAGCAGGTTCTCGCGCCGCGGGTGCGCCACCTGGTGGCGGTGCAGCAGCGCGTAGGCCAGGGCCTGGTCGCGCACGCGCGAGCCGTAGTCGCCGAGCCATTCGCCCCAGTAATAGCCGTTGTCCAGCGCGTTGGGCTGGATGCCGTAGGGCAGCTTCATCGCGTCGTCCAGCGCCACCTTGGCGCGGGCCTCGTCGCCCATCAGTTTGAGCGCCAGGCCGAGGTGCACGAGCACCAGGGGCGAGCGCGCGTTGCCTCGGTAGGTGTCGTGCAGGGTGCGCAGGGTGGCCAGCGGCGCCTTCTGCTCGCGCGCCAGGATGTAGCCGGCGTGCGCCGCCTCGGCCAGGCGCTGGTGGGCCATGCGCAGCGCCTCGGCCTCGCGGTATTCGACGCGGCCCTGGGCGTCGCGGCGGATTTCCTTGGGCGGCTGGGTCTGGTAGCCCGGCGATTTCTGGAACTGCTCCAGCAGGGAGGACATGGCCCGCTGGTGCATGGCCTCGGGCACGGCGAAGCCGCCTTCCTTCGCATCCTGCAGGAAGCCGGTGACGTAGGCGCTGAGCCAGGCCTCGTAGGTGCTGTTGGCCGCCCACAGGCCGAAGCCGCCTTGCTGCTGCTGCATGCCCGCCAGGCGGCCGAAGGCGCCGTCCAGGCGCTTGGCGCGCTCCTCGCGCGACAGCGGCGCCATCTTGTAGGCCTGCGCGCCGGCCTCGTCGATGAAGACCAGCGGGTAGGCGCTGCTGGTGGTCTGCTCCAGGCAGCCGTAGGGGTACATCAGCAGGCCCTGCACGACGCTGCGCACGTCGATCGGCGGCTTGTTGGAGACGGTCACGTCCACCGTGGCGGAGGCCGGCCACAGGCCGTCGGCCAGGGCGGCGTCGAGCTTGAAGCTGCCGTTGGGCTCCAGACGGACGCGCCGCACCTCGCGCACGCGCGCCGTGGCCGGCTGCACCTGCAGGAAGGCTTCGCGCACCACGCGCAGCTTGGCGGCGGTGACGGTCAGCTGGATGCGCGCCAGGCCCTCCGCGTCGAGCGCTTCGGCCTGGAAACGCAGCACGGTGCGCTGCTTGTCGGCGAGCTTGACGGGCGCCGCGGCGCCGGTGATCTTCAACGGCGAAGCGGCGTCGACCTTGACGCTGACTTGCTGTTCGCTGCCCGACAGGTTGGTCACGTCCAGCGCGATCGTCGCCGAGTCGCCCGGCGAGATGAAGCGCGGCATCGACAGCTCGGCCACCAGCGGCGCGGCCACCTGCATCTCGGCCTGGGCGTTGGCGTAGCTGTCGGCGGTGCTGGCCACAGCCATCAGCCGCAGCGTGCCGTTGAAGTCCGGCAGCGTCAGCGGGATGGTGGCCTCGCCGTTGGCGTCGAGCTTCACCGGGCCGCTGAACAGGTCGACCAGGCGCACCTTGCGCGGCATGCTCTGGGTGTCGCGCATGCCGGCGTCGCCGCCGAAGCGTTGCTTGGCGGTGTTGCCTTCCATCGCCTCGATCAGCTTGCCGTAGTGGTCGAGCAGGTCGGCGCCGTAACGGTGCTTGCCGAAGAAGAAGTCGGCCGGGTCGGGCGTGGCGTAGTTGGTGATGTTGAGGATGCCGACGTCGACGGCCGACACGGTGACGATGGCGCCGGCGGCCGGCGGCCTGCCCGCGGCGTCGAGCAGTTTCACCTTGACCGGCACGCTCTGCTCGGGCACGGCCTTGGCCGGCGCCGTCAGCGCGAGCTTGAGCTTGCGCTCTTCGCGCGCCAGCGGCAGGTGGACCAGGCCGATGGCGCGGGCGGGCGTCACGCGGTCGCCGGCGCTGCCGGGGCGGAAGGCTACGACGCCGATATACAGGTCGTGCCGCTGCCAGGCCGGGTCGACCGGGATCTCGGCCACCGTGCCGCCGGTGCGCACGTTGAGGCGCTTCTGGTAGAGCACGCGGTCGCCTTCGACGGTGAGCAGCGCCTCGCCGTCGTGCGGCGGCGTGATCGTCAGCCGGGCCTTGCCGCCTGCCTTGAAGGGCGCGCCTTCGAGCTTGAGCTGCACGCGGTCGGGTCGGTTGCCGACGTCGTCGGCATCCTGCGCGCCCCAGCCGGCGTAGAAGCGGTAGCGGGCGGTCTGGCCGGTCTCGGTGTCGGTGACTTCGAGGCGGTAGCGGCCGTATTTCACCGCGACGCCGAGCTTGCCGCGCGCCTTGGCCAGCGGCAGGCTGCGGGCTTCGACCAGCTCTTCCTGCTCGTTGTAGCCGCTGTGCCAGCCGCGGCTGTCGTCGTAGCGCCAGTACCACTGGCGGTCTTCGCGCACCAGGCGCACTTGCAAGTCCTTGCCGGCGACGAACTGGCCGGCGGCGTTGACGCGGGTGAGTTCGAATTCCGCCAGGCCGCCTTCCTGCGCCACGTCGCGGTCGAACAGCGGGCGCAGGCCGACCAGCGCCGGCGCCGGCCACCAGGTGCGCTCGATCGAGCGCACCACCGGCCGGCCGCCGGATTCGAGCAGGCTGAAGCTGGCGCGCACCGTCATCGGCGATTTGCGCTCGGCCAGGTCCAGCGGCACGTCGACCTCGGCCTTGCCTTCGTCGTCGAGTTCCTGCTCGCCGAGGTCCTGGCGCTTGCGCTCGGAATCGTCGGCGACGTCGCCGAAGATGAAACCGGGCCACTGCCTGGCGACCGGGTTGGGCTGGCGCTCGGTGGTCAGGCTGCCGAGCAGGCGGTTGCCGGCGGCCGGCGCGCCGTAGAGGTAGTCGCCCTGCACGGAAACCGTCAATCCGTCTTCGCCCTGCAGCGCCACCTCCGGCGCCTTGAGCTGCAGCTTCATGCGCTCGGGCAGGAACTCTTCGACGGAGAAGGCCCACTGCGCGTCGGCGCGCTTGGCGCCGGGGTCGGTGCGCGCTTCCAGCAGCCAGCGGCCGGTGGGTGCGTTGGCGGGCAGCGCCAGGGCCTGCTGGTAGTAGGCGTTGCCGGCGGCGTGTGGGCGCACCAGCTGGGTCGATGCCTGCGAGCCGTCGGGCTTCTTGAGCGTGAGGGTCAACGGCGCGGGGACGGCGCCGGCGGCCACCGGCAGCGGCTTGCCGTCGGCGTCGCGCGCCAGCACCGACACGTTGAAGGTCTCGCCGGGGCGGTAAAGGTCGCGGCCGGCGTAGACGAAGAGCTTGCGGTTGCGCGAGGGGTGGCCGCCGACGTCGAATTCCGACAGGTCCAGCGCCGGGTCGCGCATCGCGATCACCGACATCTCCTTGCCGCGCCGCGCCAGCAGGGCGCGCGCCTTGTCGGTGCTGCCGGTGAAGACGGCGTGGCCGTCCTGGTCGGTCTTGGCCTGGGCGATGGCCTTGCCGCTGTCGTCGATCAGGCTGACTTCGATGTTGCGCAGCGCCTCGCCCTTCTTGAGCGAGGTGGCGAACACGTCGGTCTGCGCCGCATGGCGGTGCACGTGCAGGCCGATGTCGGTGACATAGAAATAAGTGACCTGGAAATCCCAGCCGAAGCGGCCGGGCGGGTTCATCACCGCGACATAGACGCCGGGTTCTTGCAGCTCCTTGATCTTCTCGACCGGCAGGAAGCTCACGTTGCGGCGGTTCTTGCGTGGG
The DNA here is from genome assembly GCA_966433995.1 of uncultured Ideonella sp. GTDB lineage: Bacteria > Pseudomonadota > Gammaproteobacteria > Burkholderiales > Burkholderiaceae_C > JANPCX01. The sequence goes on from CBJNAE010000157.1 coordinate 4,709, forward strand.
TCGGTGGCGAAACGGCCGGCGTAGACGCTGGTGCTGCTGTCGCGCAGTTCGTCCAGCAGGTAGCCGGGCACGGTGCCCTTGAGCTTGCGCTGGCTGTCGTAGTAGCCGTAACTTTCGCCGCCTTCATCTTCGCCGCCTTCGTTCTGAGGCGAGGGCGCGGGTCGGCCGCCCACTTGTTCCAGGAAGCGCGGCAAGGCATCGTCGTTGACGCGCAGGAACTGCACGTCGACTTCGGCCGTGTTCACGGTGACGACGGGCAGCCCACCGTTCTGCCCGGCGGGCAGCACCACGCCTTTGCTGGCGAAGTAGAAAGCCTCGGGCATGGCCTCGGCCTTGACCGAGCACCGCTGAACCGTGGCCAGCTTGCCGCCACCGGCGGCCTGCAGGTCGGCGGCCAGTTCGACGCTGTATTCCGCGTCCGGCTTCGCGTTGCCGAGGAACAGCGATCGCGGGTTGTCGCCGAGCACCCAGCGGTTGTCCACCGGCTTGTCACCCTCCTTGGCCTTGATGAGCTTGCCGAAGTCTTGCGACCGGGCCAGCGGCTGGGTGAACATCAGCGCCACCGCCGGCGAGCCGTCGAGCAAGCGGGCCTTGCAGTCCGCCAGCGCGAAGGCCTGGGCGCTACCGACTTCGGCCTGGTTGGGCAGGGCGCCGGTGTCGCCCCGGTGCTTGTGCCACTGCCAGAATCCCAGGCCGGCGGCGGCGAGCACCGTGGCGGCGAGGGCGAGGGAAAGGGACTTGCTGCGTGCGGTCATGGCAGGGCCTGTCGGGGTGGTCCGGAAAAAGGGGTGGCCGAGAGTCTATCGGCCCGGGCAGTGTGGCGGCCCCGCGTGAATGGGTGGTGAGAGCGGGGAGAAGTTTCCGGGAAGCGCTTGCCTGGGGCCGGCCGGGCGTTCAAATGCGCCGCGGCGGGTGGCAGGTCAGGAGGAACAGGGCGCCGCCGCGGCTGGCCCATTCGTCGCCGCCTGGCGACGCGGGCGCGTGCAGGTGGTCGCCGGCACCGGCCAGCCGGCTGGGGCCCATCTGCAAGTCGCCTAGCAACAGCAGGCATTCCAGTTCGGCGGCGGGCAAGGGGTTGGTGAAGCGCGCGCCGGCCGCCATCTCCAGCAGCAGGGAGCGGCAGTGCACCGATTCGTTCAGGAGTTTCCACCGCACGCCGGGCGAGACGGCCCTCCAGGGGCCTTGGGCGCGCGGCGTGGTTCGGTGGCCGAGCGATTGCGCCTGGCCCGCCCGCGCCTTGGCGAGCAGCCGCTCGCGCAGGAAGGCTTCTCGCTGGGCCGGGACGGGCACGGGGCCGGCCGGAGGGCCGGGCGGCTGGGGCGCGCGCTCGGCGTGGGCTGCCGGCGGTTCCAGCGGCAGCAGGGTTTGTCGGGGATCCATGGCCGCAAGCATACCCAGGGGGGGCGTCGCGGCGGCCTGCCCCGGTCAGACGGACTTGCTCTCCACCAGGCGCAAGTCGGGGGCTTCCTTGAGCCTGCGGAAGAAGCTCCAGCGGCGTTCGTTCTGCTGCTTGGCGTGCCGCAGCGCCTCATGCGCCTGCGACAGCAGCATCGCGCTGGAGGCCACGCTGTCGTCGTAGGCGGCGATGCCCACCGAGATGCCGACGCCCACGGTGTCGCCGCTGGCCAGGGTGATGGGCTCCTTGACGGCGTTGACCATGCGGGACACCAGCATCTCGGCCGAGGCCTGGTCGCCGTGGCGCATCACCACCGCGAACTCTTCGTGGTCCAACCGGGCCAGCACATCGCCGAGCCGGATCTGCGGCACCAGCCGCTGCGACACCTGGCGCAGCACTTCCTCGGCCGCTTCGGTGCCGAAGCCGTCGGCCACGGTCTGCAGGCCGTCCAGCGCCATGCTCAGCAGGGTGAAGGGCTCGCCGGTGCGCATCGCGTGCCGCAGCTCGACGGTCAACGCCAGGTCGAACTGGCTGCGGCCGGACAGACCGGTGAGCGGGTCGACGTGGCCGCTGCGGGCGAGGGTCAGGCTGCTCAGGCGGCCCTCCATCGCCTTCAGCGCCATCTGCGCCAGGTCGCTCAAGGCGTGGCGCTGCGCCATGTTGAACGCGCGCGGCACGGTGTCCATCACCGCCACCGTGCCCACGCCGTGGCCGAAGGCGTTGAACATCGGCGCGCCGGCGTAGAAGCGCCACTGCGGGCCGCCGGTGACCAGCGGGTTGCTCATGGTGCGGGTGTCCTGCCACAGGTCGGGAATGACCACCGGCTGGTGGTGCGTCACCGGCTGCGCCAGTGCCAGCGAACACAGCGCGTCCTTGCGCGGGATCTCGGGGATGTCCAGCCCGAGGCGGGACTTGAACCATTGGCGGTCGGCGTCCATCACCGACACCACGGCCATCGGCGTGCCGAACAGCCGCGCCGCGATCCGGGTGATGGCTTCGAATTCGGGCTCGGGCGCGGAGTCGAGGATTTCGAGCGTCCGCACGGCGGTCAGGCGGCCTGTTTCATTGTCGGGATGGGATGGGGCTGCGGCGTTGGCGGAAGTGGACATGATGGATTCGCTCGGTGGGTTGGCGGTCAAGGGGCGATGGTCGCGCACACGCGCGTCGCGATCAATGGCTGGCCATCAGGGCCTTGAGCTCTCGCTCAAGGAGCGCAGGATCGCCCAGATTGAGTTCGATCAGCTTGCGCAGGTGGGTGATGCTGTCCAGATCGATGCTTCGGCACAACAGGCCGAGCTGGGAACCTTCCACGTGGGCGATCTCGGCGGCCATGGTGATGCGGGCATCCACTTGGGCCAGCCGCACCGTCAAGGTGCATTGCGTCCCCAACATCCATTCCGGCGGCAGGCGGTTCAAGCTGACCAGGGCGCCTTTGAGCGACAAATCGAGCAGCTTCACCGGGTGCACGGCACCCGCGGCTGACAAGTCCGCGGGGGCGTCGAAAACGACACGGGAGAATTGACGTCGGTCCTGAGGGGTCATGCGGGCTCCTGGTCTGTTGCTTTGTCGTTAACCTGTGGGTTTCGGACCGGCGTGGCAGCCGGACGACAATCGATCCGGCATGGATGCCATATCGGCAGGGACTCCGGCGACCTGAGGAATTTTCACGCCTTGCCGCGCCGTTGTCTTTCCCCGAGTTTGATTCTTCGCACCGACAAAATGGTCCCAGAAAAACACGCCCGCGTCATTTCAGATCCGCATCCGGGCGGGGGCGGGCCCGAAAGAAAGAATCGGAACAATGGCCTGGATGCCTTGCGCGGCGTGGCGATCATCCTGGTACTGATGTACCACTTCCAGCAGTACATGAAGAACTGGTATCCCGAAACAGGAGGTATCAGCCACGGCTATCTTGGTTTGATCTTCAGTTATTTCTGGGTGGGCGTCGACCTGTTCTATGTGCTCAGCGGGTTCTTTGTCTCGCTGGCGGTGCTGAAATACCCGGTCTGGGATCCGATGGATTTCGCCAAGCGGCGGTTGACGCGCATCCTCCCGGCCTACTACGTTTCGATGGTGTTGGCGCTGCTGTTCGTCGAATCCTATTTGCTCCGGGATCTGACGGGCTGGGTCAACATCGCCCTGCACGTCGTCATGCTCCATCAATGGCAGCAGTGGACGATGACGACCATCGACGGGCCCTACTGGACGCTTGGCATCGAATTCGCGTTCTATTTCACGATGCTGGCCCTGGCCCCCTGGTGGCGGGCCCGCAGGGGTTGGCTCCTGATCCTGTGCTTCCTGGCGGTCAGCCTCATCTGGCGGGCCAGTGTGTTTGCCGGATTTCCGGTCCAGGACCGCTTCTTCTGGGCCGTGCAGATACCCGGCGCGCTGGATGAGTTCGCCATGGGCATGCTGGCGGCCTATGCTTACCGGAATGGCTGGCTTTCGGCCTGGGACCACCGCCCCTGGTTGCGCAGCGGCGCTCTTTTCGCGGTTGGCTTGGCCGTCACGGGGTTCGCGTTTTTCAGTTACGTCAACCTGAAGATCGAATACTGGTCGCAAGCCTGGTACGTGCTGGGATCGCGTACTGTGCTTTGCTTCGGGTTCGCGGCCTGCTTATTGGCCATGGCCTATCTGCGGGAGGGTAATCCCTTCCTCAGGCTACTCGACGCTACGGGTTTGTCTTATTTTGGAAAGATCAGCTTCAGTATCTACCTCTACCATATTCCGATCCTGATTTTGTTCTATCGGTATACCCATATTGCTTACTACAGCAAGTGGCTCTATATATCAGCCTGCATGGCCGCCATCATGTTGATTTCGTGGGCCAGTTACCGGTGGGTGGAATCTCGTTTCCATCCCATGACTTGAAATGATGAGAAGCCGGACTATTCTTTCGCCAATTCGACAATGGCGCGATAAAGCCGGTCGGAACCATAATCCCGGTTATCCGGTGCCAGCCGGAATTTGTTGTGGGC
>CBJNAE010000158.1:0-9074 GCA_966433995.1 uncultured Ideonella sp.
ACGGGCCTGAGCCACCTGGTCACCGGCCTGACCAATGGCGTGGCCTACACCTTCCAGGTGACCGCCACCAACATCGCCGGCCCGGGGCCGGCCTCCGCGTCGTCCAACAGCGTGACGCCGGCCTTCGCCAATGGAACCTGCGGCCCGGCGGCGAACGTCACCGCGCTGTTCAAGCCCGCGGCGAACCTGTGCACCGCAGGCAACGCCGGCGCCGTGAGCGCCGCGTCGTCGACCTGGGCCTGGAGCTGCAACGGCGTCAACGGCGGCACGACGGCCAGTTGCACGGCCCCGATGGCGCAGACGGGGTCGGGCAGCGGGTCCACCAGCGTCGCCGTCTCCGGCGGCGGCTGGAGCGTCGACCTGGTCGGCACCACCAACGGCAAGCCCAACACCGCGGGTGCCATCGGCCTGACCGGCCACCCGAAATCCCCCGCCGACCCGGCGCCGGCGGGCTACGCCTTCCCGCACGGCTTGTACGACTTCACGCTCACCGGCGGCGCGGGCCCCGCCAGCGTGGTCATCACCTACCCCACCCCGCTTCCCGCGGGCACGGTGTATTGGAAATACGGCAAGACATCGCCCGCCGACACGCCGCACTGGCACCAATTCCCGGGCGCGGTCATCAGTTCGGACCGCCTGTCCATCACGCTGCCCTTGACCGACGGCGCGCTGGGCGACGACGACGGCACGGCCAATGGCGCCATCGCCGACCCGGGCGGCCCCGGCGTGCCCGCCACGACGGAGCCCATTCCGACGTTGTCGACATGGTCGATGCTCGCGATGAGCCTGATGGTGCTGGCACTGGCCGCGCCCGCGGTGGCGCGCCGCCAACCGCGTTGACCGCGGTGGCGGCGCCGCGTTTGACGCCATGACCCGCTTCGCGCTCGCCTTCCTGGCCCTGCTGGCCGTTTTCTTCGGGGTTGAGATGCTGGGCCCGGTCCAGCAGGCCGTGGTGCAGCCCTGGACCGGCCTGGTCGCGCGCGCCTGCGCGGTGTTGATGTCGGCGTTCGATGCCGACGTGTTCTCGCAGGGACGCGTCCTGAGCAGCCGGTCCACGGGGTTCGGGGTGTCCATCGAGGCGGGCTGCAACGGGGTGGAGGCGACGCTGATCCTCATCGCCGCGGTGTGCGCCTTCCCCGCCGCGTGGCGGCTCCGGTTCGCCGGCATCGCGCTGGGCTTCGTCGCCATCCAGGCCGCCAACCTGCTGCGCATCATCACCCTGTACTACCTGGCCCAATGGAACAAGGCGGTGTTCGAGTTCGCCCACCTCTATGTGTGGCAGGCGCTGATCATGCTGGACGTGCTGGTGGTCTGGCTGCTGTGGGTGTCCGCCGTCGCCCGGCGTGCCGGCGCGGGCCGCACGCGCCAGGGGGGTTGAGGTGCGGGCCACTGCCAACCGGACACGCATCGGGCGCTTCCTGGCGTCGAGCGTGGCCTGGCTGGTCGCGCTGATGCTGCCGTGGCACCAGCTGTCCCCCTGGCTGGCCGCGCCGGTGGTGGCGCTGGCCGGCGAGGCCATGGGGCTGCTCTTCCCTTGGGCGCTGCGCGCGGAGGCGCACGGCGTCTTCGGCGTCCTGCTGACGCTGCTGGACGTGCTCGTGCCCCAGGGGGGGCGGATGATGGCCGCCCAGCTCACCCCGGAAGTGAACTACAGGACATTCGGCTACGGCGCCGTGCTGCTGTGGGCCCTGTTGCTGGCATCGAGGCCGCCGCGGCTGCCGCTGAAGCTGCTGGGGGGCAGCCTGGCGCTGTGGCCGCTGCAGTCCTTGAGCCTGTGCTTCCAATGGTTGCGCGACGTGGCCATCAGCAGCGGGCCGGACGTGCTGGCGCAGACCGGCTTGCCGGGATGGTCGCTGGAGCTGATCGCCTACGCCTACCAATTCGGCTTCCTGCTGCTCACCCCGCTGGCGCCCGTGGTGCTGTGGCTGCTGCTGGACCGCCGCTTCGTGCAGGGCCTGTGGATCGAAATGAGCCTGGCCGGCGCCATGGAGCGGGGCTTGCGGGCCGGCGACCGCGGCAGCGCCGACGCCATCGACCGACTCGAAAAAGGGGAACGGGTATGAACATCCGCCAGGCCGCCGCGATCGCCTCGCTGGCCTGTGCCTTCCTGGCGGCGCCGGCAGGCAGGGCGGCCCTATTCAACGTCGCTGCGTTGAATCATGATTCTTCAGCGACGAACCGACTTTGGGAGGAATGAATGACCGATACATGCGCAGTGTTCTTCCAAGCCGGGGCTTGCGACCTCGAATGCGCGGGGCAAGCGTTGGCCAAGACAGGCCTTGCAGTGTCGAAGGGTGACGGCTTCTTGAGGGTCGGGCGGCCCGGTGCGCCGACTTACCGGGTCCGCCTGTCCACGGAACCTCACGTGCAGGTCGAAGCGGCCGAGATCGCGGCGGGAACCCCGCACGAGTCGGCCATGAGGGCGTGCGCCGCGCGTTTTGAAATCGAGATCGACGATCTGGACGAAGCGCTTGACGAGATCAACACCCTCATGGAAGTCCAGGGCGGCTTGCAGGAAGCGTCGAATGGCTATTTGTTCATCCCATGGAGCGGCAGCCTGTCCGCGCCATGGAATCCTGGTCAGTGACTACCCGGCTTGTCGTTCTCAGGCAAGTCCAGGAGTCCCCATTTCCGCGACGAACACTCGCAGTGCGAAGGGCGCTGGGTCGGCGTCGGGCAGGCAGCCCAGGGGATCGGTCCCGTAGCCGGGTTTTTGCCAATCTCCCTCCACGATTTCCCGGACCACCGCCTCCAGGTCCGGAGTTTCCACCACCGCGCAGCGGAACGGCAGTTGACCGTGCGAGGACGAGACGGCCGACATGCGCAGCTGCCTGGCCTGGGCGTCGTGCCAGGCGTAGAAGCGCATCGGCGGGGCCTGCCGGGCGGCGAGCCACCGCCGCCGCCGGGCGAGGACCTTTTCGACGAAACGCTGGACTCCAGCGACATCCAGCTGCGGCGTCTCAGCGTCGGTCGGGCTGAAGCAGCACAGGTTGGCGACGGCTTGCGCATTGATGTCCTCCGCGTCGATGCCGAGGCTGTCGTCGGCCAGCGACGACAGCCAGCGCGACAGGACGTCGGGGTCCGGGGGCGGCATGCCGGGCTCTTCCTCTTTCAAAAACGCGCTCGGCACGCGATCAATCGACCAGGTAGGCGACCCGATGCGCCTCCGTCGGCACCGGCACCTCCCACTTCAGCGCCATGCCCTCCAGCGCCTTGTTGCTGAGCGAGGTGTCGCGCCGCCCGTTCCTGCGCAGCAACTCCGCGCGCGGGCGTTCGAGGTAGGCGATGTCGACCTCGGCGCCGTAGGCGTAGAGCAGATCCAGCGTCTTGTCGCGCATCTGCTGGGACAGGTGCGTGGCGTTCCAGACGAAGGGCGCCTTGCTCCGCAGCAGCTCTTTCGCCTTGTCGACCGCGCGGTGCGCGACCTGGCCTTCGTTCTTGCCGTGGCGCAGGCCGAGTTCGGCGCGGGCGTCGTCGAAGGAGACGACCGGCAGGCCGGGGCGGTTGAGCCCGACCCAGGTGTCCTTGCCCGAGGCGGGCAGGCCGCACATCACGGTGACCTTCGAGCCCGCCTCCTGGAACAGCGGGTAATCCGGGTGCACGTCGGCCCCGCGGAAGTAGCTGACGCGGGTGTGGGCGTCGGCGAAGGCTCGCGGGCGGCCGTAGCAGCCTTCCTGCCGCGCCAGCTCGCGGAAAAGCTCGATGTTGTCGAGCACGCCGGCCATGTCGGCGCAGACGCGGCCGCGCATGTCGGCCTCGGCCAAGGCGGCGAGCAGGCGGATGTCGAGCTGGCAGGACAGCTTGCGCACCGTGAACTCCGGCGCTTCCCGGCCGCGCCGCTGGCCCATCACGTAGAAGGGCAGCTGGTGCACGGCGATCATGCGGCAGACGGCCTCCCTCAGCGCGAAGGGCGCGCCGGCGTCCCACAGCAGGATGCGCGCGTCCACCGCGCCGCGGGCGGAATGTCCGGGCTGGCCGATCGCGCCGGTGTCGGGGTCGACGACGGTGGTGCTGTGCTTGGACACGTCGTGCAGCAGCGCGGCGAGGAAGAGCGTCACCCGCTCCTCGCGCGTGCCGGCGGTGTATTCGCGCAGCCGCAGCAGTTCTTCGACGACCATGCGGGTGTGCGTCCAGACGTCGCCTTCGCCGTGGTACTTCGGCTCTTGCGGCGTGGTCTTGGCGTGCTCCAGCACGGGGAAGGCTTCCAGGCAGGCCTGGAAGTCGGGCGGCGCGCCGGCTTCGGGCGCCAGCGCTTCGATGTGTTTCCACAAGGTGTCGGCGGCGTTCATGGGCGGCCCTCCTCGAATGAATGGTGGGGAATCTCGGCCAGCTCTTCCAGGCTACGCACCGTCTTCAGGCCCAGGTCTTGCCAAGTGACGGCCAAGGCGGGGCTGTAGAGGTCCACGGCCGGGTCCAGCCGGTTGGGCAGGATGGGCCGCTGGCTGTGGTGCGAGCCGGAGTCGAGGATGGCCTGGATGAAGTCGTGGCGCACGAGCTTGTAGCGGGCCAGCACCTGGTCGTCGTCTTCGATCTTCAGGTAGAGGCCTTCGGACCGGTCCGACTTGTCGGTCTGCCGCCAGCACAGGTCCGGCGGCAGGCCTTCGGCCCGCGCCGCGGCGTCGAAGTTCGGCTTCCAGGCGCGGGTCTTGGCCAGCGAGCGGTAGACCAGCTTCCACAGCAGCTTCGGGTTCGTCGGCATCGGGCCTTCGTACAGCACGGGGACCGGCAGGACCGGCTCATCGCGCAGCAACGCGTGCCGGCGGCGCGTGGACAGGAATCGGCCCGTCGAGCGGTCCAAGACATCGAACTCGTTGAAGTAGTGCGGCAGCCGGTCGTACCAGACGCTGTGCTTGGCATAGGCCCATTCGCCGTACATCACATAGCGGTCTTCGAGCACGCGCAGCAGGCGTTCTTCATGCGCGCGCGCCCAGAGCTTGAGCAGGTTGAACTGGCGCTCGCCGGCGCCGCCGGCCAGGTAGTGGCCGCGGGACTGCAGCAGCAGCTCGCCGGCTTCGCTGAACGAGACGGCGGCGTTGGCGCCGTCGATCTTTTCTTCGAGCACGGCGTGGCGGCCGGCCAGGCTGCGCAGGGGCACCTGGTCGGCGTTGGAGTCGCCGGGTTGCAGGCGCGAGCCTTCGAGGTGCGGCGTGCGCGGGTACTTCAGCAGGGGAAGGGAATGGAGGTGAGGTTGCATGTTCGTCGCCCGGCCGTTGTGGGCGGCGCGGGATCCATGAAGGTGGGGAACCGACGAAGGTGTGGGCGCGGCAGGTCGCATCCTCCGGGCGGGGCCGGAAGGGATGAGTCGCGGGAGAGGGGGGCAGTTCGCCGGAGACTCGCGCGGGCTTCATGGCAAGCCGGGAGTTTCGACGAAGGTTGCAACCTTCATGGGCGCAGACCGCGCCGACACGAAGCTGCTTTTTTCAAGCAGGCGTCGGCGTCAAAGGATGGAAGTGACGGAACGAGGCACGTTGCGCTCCAGGCGGAGGGGTGGGACCGAAGGGCCGCGATTGTTCGCGATGCGCCGCGGGCTTGTCAAGCCGGCACACCGGATCGCGGGGGTGGGCACCGCCAAGCCGGCAAAAGATTTGCGCCGGCGGCGAGCGCCGGGCGATAGTCGGGCTCCCGCCGCTGCGCGACAACCACCACCACCGAGATGATCGTCCCCGAGTACTGGGCCGAGGCCCTGAGGCAGCACAAGGCATTCAAAAGGAAACAAGTCACCGTGCGACGGTTCGGCTGGTCGGACGCCGGCCCCGCCGAGGCGCAGGCCATGGCCGACGCGCGCGCCGAAGAGGCCTTGCGGCGCATCCTCTCGGGCGATCCGGTCGAGCGGCGCGAGCGCAAGGTTCCTTACAACGGCGCGTCGGGCCTGCCGATCCGCGAGCAGGTGCTGGCCCGCCATGGCGACGAGGTCATTACCCGCAACGCCTATGGGGCTCATTGCCTCAATTCGCCGCGCGCTTTGTTCGCGGACATCGACTTCGCGCCCGAGCGCTCATTCAAGGCAACGCTGTGGATCCTCGCCGCCCTGGTGGCGGCCTCGATCGCGGCGGGTGTGTGGTTGCAAAGCGCCCGCCTGTCCATCGCCCTGGTTTTCGTCGCCCTGGCCGTCACGTGGCCCTTGGCGGCCTCGCTCGGGCGGCTGCGCCTGGCGGCCCGCGGCGGCGCGGAACGCGTCGCACGCCAGCGCGTCGAGCGCTTCCTCGCCACCCGTCCCGCCTGGGCCGTGCGCCTGTACCGAACCCCGGCGGGCTTGCGGCTGCTGGCGACGCACCAGCCCTTCGATCCCCGCGCCGAGGAAACCCGCGCCTTCTTTGCCGCGGTGCACGCCGACGCCACCTACGTGCGCATGTGCGTCAACCAGAACTGCTTCCGCGCCCGACTCACCGCCAAGCCGTGGCGCATCGGCATCGCGGGGCACATGCGGCCACGCCCGGGCGTCTGGCCGGTTCAACCCTCGCTCCTGGCCAAACGCGAAGCCTGGGTCGCGGTGTATGAAGCGCGCGCCGCCGGCTTCGCCGCCTGCCAGTATGTCGAGTCGCTCGGATCGGGCGTGGTCCACGCATCGCTCAAGGGCGTGATCGACCTGCACGACCGGGCTTCAAAGGCCTTGGTGCCCGATGCCCCACTGGGTTGAAGACAGGCGGCAACGGCATGCGCGCTCACACGCCTTCTTCGACAGCCTCGGCACCCATGGTGTTGGCCATTCAAGTCATCACGGTCTTTTGGACCAAAAGCGGCCGGGCGTCGCCGGTGGCCGCAAGACGCAACCAGATCCCGCGGGCTTTCGAGCTGCGGCGACATGGCGGGTCGTTGAACGTCATCCAGCGCCATGCCTTCCATGAGACGGCTTCGGGCGATTTCAGCAGCCATCCGCCAAGCTGCGGGCGGGCGCCCAACCCGCTCAAGGGCATTGACGGCTTGATGCTGGACCATGCCGGCGAGGGTCTTTCAATCGGCTTCTGGTGGGATCTCGGCGTGCACGGCATGCCCTACCGCAACTGCAGCCGCCGGCTGGTCGAATTGAAGCCGGGCGAAAGCGTCCAACTGCGTGTCAACGGCAGGCACAGCGGCGAGGGCCATTGGTACACGCAACACACCTTCAATGTGGCCTATGCCCCGAGGCTGCATGAACGGGTGTTCCTGGACCGCGATTTCACCCACGCGGTTTCGCTGGAAGAGAATCTTTTCTGAAATAAAAAAGGGCGCCGAATGGCGCCCCCTTTGAATGGGTCGTCTTGGAACGGTGCGACGGACGCATGCAGCCGGCGATCTGCGTCGCCTTGCTTCCCAGGGCTGCTGCTTTCCCTCCGAATGAAACGCTTCGATCAGCTCAGCCGCGAGCCCCTAGGCAGCCGCGCCGCCAGCCACTCATGCACGTCGGCACGGATGGCACGGCCTTCTAGCAAAAAATCCTCGAAGCGGCCGGGCACGTAGGGCAGGTAGAGCAACGGCATGCCCGCCTCGTCCGGCGTGCGGTCGGCCTTGCGGCCGTTGCACAGGGCGCAGGCGGTGACGAGGTTCATCCACGCCCAGCGGCCGCCGCGCGATTCCGGCACGATGTGCTCGCATTGCAGCTCCTTCTCCTGGAAACACAGCCCGCAGTACGCGCAAGTGAAGCGGTCGCGGCGGAACAGCTTGTGCTTGGCGAACGACGGTGTCACGTCGAACAGGTTGATGCGCGACGCGCCCCGCAGCGCGACGATGGGATGCACGTCGATCAGCGACTGGCGGCCGGTGGCCGCGTTGACGCCGCCACGCAAGGTGCGCAGGGGCTCCGCGCCGTCCACCCACGCCACCGTGCCGGTGGCGTAGTGGGACGCCGCCTGTTCCAGCGTGATCCAACGCTGGGGCGTGCCCTGGATGTCCAGTTGAAGGACGTGGTGGTGCATCGGGGGTTCCTCCTTTCTTTGCCGTCAGCTTTCTTGTGGGAGTAACAGGCGGCCGGCCCACTACAGCGCTGCCGGGTTGGTAGGGGCGGCGGGAGTGCTCGCTTCGCTCGGCCTTCGGCCCGCGGCTACGCCGCGTCCAACGCACTGCGTTGACCGAACCCGCGTGCACCGCTTCAAAGGCGGCTGTCTGAAACCACTCGACTACACCCCGTCTGTTTTTGTCTGGAGTCCCGTACGGGAGTCGAACCCGTGTTTCAACGTAGAAAGCGTCGTGTCCTGAACCACTAGACGAACGAGACAAATGGATGGATGGATGAATTGGCGGAGAGCACAGGGATCGAACCTGTGCGGCGCTTTCGCACCGGCCACGGCGTAGCAAGCCGACCCCTTACCGCTCGGGCAGCTCTCCGAAGAATGCGTGGGGAACCGGCCGTCAATCGCGGTGGTAGTCACCGCGCAGCGCGCCGTCGAAAACAGCCGCTGCGCAGGCAGCAGCGCTTGAAAGCAGCGGCCGGACCCGCAAGGGCAGGGGTCGTTGCGGCCGAGTTTCTCTTGCAGGCGCTTGTCGCCGTGGACGACACGCAGGCCTCGCTTGACCTGAGACTCAGATGGGAAGCCCTTGCGTCGCTTGCTCGTGATCTCGAAACCGGAATTGATCTTGTCGGCGCTTTTTCATGGCGAACTCCGATGAAGATGGATTGAAATGGTCCCCTCGGCCCGGGTTGAACGGGCATGCCTTGCGGCCACGGCTTCTGAGCGCCCCCAGGGCCGGGCTGCGCCCAACCCGCCCCCCCGCGGGGGTCAAGGAAACTTGGGGCGGCCCGGCGTTTCCTTGAGAGACCGTTGCGTCTGCCATTTCCGCCACGAGGGGTTGTTGGGTTGAATGAAGACGGACGGGCATCCATCGATGCGCTCAGGGGTGACCGGCCGGAATCGAACCGACACCGGCGGGACCACAACCCGCAGCTCTGCCGTTGAGCTACGGCCACACCTGAACGCACGTTGGCGCCTGTCCACGAATTGGTCTCGGCGGTCCGGTTTGAACGGACGACCCCTTGCTCCCAAAGCAAGTGCGCTACCAGCTGCGCCACACCGAGGTTGGATGGAAGGAATGAAGGGTTGGTACCCGCGGGTGGGAACGATCCACCGACCCCCGCCTTATCAAGACGGTGCTCTGCCACT
>CBJNAE010000159.1:0-8963 GCA_966433995.1 uncultured Ideonella sp.
AGGGCTGGGAGAAGATCGAGCAACTCGGCGCGGTGCGCATCGGCGACGACGTCGAGATCGGGGCCAACACCTGCATCGACCGCGGTGCCCTGCAGGACACCGTGATCGAGGACGGCGTCAAGCTCGACAACCTGATCCAGGTCGCCCACAACGTGCGCATCGGTGCCCACACCGCGATCGCGGGCTGCACCGGCATCGCGGGCAGCACCGTCATCGGCAAGTACTGCACCATCGCCGGCGCCGCGAACATCATCGGCCACATCACCATCGCCGACCACGTCCACGTGTCGGTGAACACCGTGGTCACGCGTTCAATCACCGAGCCCGGGGTGTACAGCGGCAGCTTTCCCTTCGACGACAATGCGTCCTGGGAGAAGAACGCGGCCACCCTCCGGCAGCTGCACCGCATCCGCGGGCGCCTGATCGCCCTGGAAAAGCAGCTCGACAACAACAACGACAGGCCCGACAACGCGCCGCAGGCCGCGCAAGACAAGAAGAACCCATGATGGACATCCACGCAATCCTCTCCAAGTTGCCCCACCGCTACCCTTTCCTCCTGGTCGACCGGGTGCTGGAGCTTGAAAAAGGCAAGTCGATCCGCGCGCTGAAGAACGTCAGCATCAACGAGCACTTCTTCGTCGGCCATTTCCCGGTCCGCCCCGTCATGCCCGGGGTGCTGATGCTGGAAGCGCTGGCGCAGTGCGCCGCGCTGCTCACCAGCGAGACGCTGGATGTCGAGCCGGACGGCAAGACGGTCTACTACTTCGCGGGCGCCGACGGCGTGCGCTTCAAGCGGGTGGTCGAGCCCGGCGACCAGCTCATCCTGGACGTCACGCTCGAGCGCATGAAGGCCAGCATCTGGAAGTTCAAGGGCCAGGCCTCGGTCAATGGCGAACTCGCCGTGGAAGCCGAGCTGATGTGCACCATGCGCAAGGTCGATTGACCAGGCGCCCGCCGAACATGGCACAGATCCATCCCACCGCCATTGTTTCCCCGTCCGCGCAACTGGCCGATTCGGTCAGCGTGGGTGCCTATACCCTGGTCGGCCCCGACGTGGTGGTGGGCGAGGGTAGCAGCATCGGTCCGCATTGCGTCATTGAAGGGCGCACCCGCATCGGGCGCGACAACAAGATCTTCCAGTTCTCGTCCATCGGCGCGGCGCCGCAGGACATGAAATACGCGGGCGAGCCGACCGAGCTCGTCATCGGCGACCGCAACACCATCCGCGAGTTTTGCACCTTCAACACCGGCACCGTGCAGGACGGTGGGGCCACCCGCATCGGCAGCGACAACTGGATCATGGCCTACGTGCACATCGCGCACGACTGCCAGCTCGGTGACCACATCATCCTGGCCAACAACGCCACGCTGGCCGGCCACGTGCACCTGGCCGACTGGGTCTTCATCGGCGGCCTGACCGGCATCCACCAGTTCGTGAAGATCGGCGAGCACGCCATGGCCGGTTTCGCCAGCGCCGTCACCCAGGACGTCCCCCCCTTCATGACGGTGGATGGCAACCCGCTGGCTGTGCACGGCCTGAACCTGGTCGGCCTGCGGCGCCGCGGCTTCACGGCGGAGCGCATCGCCGTGATCAAGCAGATGCACAAGCTGCTGTACCGCCAGGGCAAGACGCTGGCCCAGGCGACCGAGGAGATCGCCGCGCTGGCCGGCTCCTCGCCCGAATCGCGCGCGGACGTCGAATTGATGGGCCGCTTCCTGGCCAATGCCACGCGCGGCATCGCGCGCTGAGCAGGGGGGTGTTGCCGTGACGCAAGAACCGCTGCGGTTGGCGGTGGTGGCGGGCGAGGCCTCCGGCGACCTGCTGGCAGGGCTGCTGCTGGGCGGCTTGAAGGCGCGCTGGCCCGGGCTGCAAGCCTGCGGCATCGGCGGTCCGCGCATGGCGGGCCAGGGCTTCGAAGCCTGGTGGCCGCACGAGAAGCTCTCGGTGCACGGCTACAGCCTGGAGGTGTTCAGCCGGGTCTATGAGATCTGGCGGATCCGCCGGGCGCTGGGTGCACGGTTGCTCGACCGGAAGCCCGACCTGTTCATCGGCGTGGACGCGCCCGATTTCAACCTCGGCCTGGAAGCCCGGCTCAAGGCCTCGGGCGTCAAGACGGCCCACTTCGTCAGCCCGTCGATCTGGGCTTGGCGGCCCGAACGCATCCATTCCATCGGCCGTGCGGTCGACTTGATGCTCTGCGTCTTTCCCTTCGAGCCCGAGATCTACGCCAGGAACGGCATCCAGGCGGCCTATGTCGGTCATCCGCTGGCGGATGCGATCCCGCTGGAGCCGCCCCGGGCGGCGAGCCGGGCCCTCCTGGGCCTGAAGGACGACGACGCGGTGGTGGCCGTGCTGCCGGGCAGCCGCGGCGCGGAGATCCGCTACATCGCGCCCCGCTTCGCCGCCGCGATGGCGCTGATGCACCGCCGGCGGCCGGGGCTGAAGTTCGTCCTGCCGGCGGCACCGGGAAAACGGCCGGCCATCGAGGCCGCGTTGACCGAACACGCGCCTTTCGTGCCGGTGCAACTGCTCGACGGCCAATCGCACGCCGCGCTGGCCGCCTGCGACGTCACGCTCATCGCCAGCGGCACCGCCACGCTGGAGGCGGCGCTCTTCAAGCGGCCGATGGTGATCGCCTACAACATGCATCCGCTGTCATACCGCCTGATGCGCCGCAAGCGGCTGCAACCCTGGGTCGGCCTGCCCAACATCCTGCTGCGCGACATGGCGGTGCCCGAGTTGCTGCAGGACGACGCTTCGCCCGAAAATCTGGCCGACGCCACATTGGCCTGGCTGGGCGACGCCGCCCGGTGCCGGGCGCTGCAAGACCGTTTCTCGCAACTGCACCACGACCTGCGCCGCGACACGGCGCGGGCTGCGACCGATGCCCTCCAGAAAATCCTGGCTCGCTGACCAACTGGCCTTCAGTTTCGACACCCCCGGCCTGGTCGCCGGGGTGGACGAGGCCGGCCGGGGGCCGCTTGCCGGCCCGGTGGTGGCCGCGGCGGTCATCCTCGACGACATGAAGACGATCAAGGGCCTGGACGACTCGAAGAAGCTCACCGCGGCGCGCCGCGAGAAGCTGTTCGACGAGATCCGCGCCAAAGCGCTTTGCTGCTGCATCGCCGAGGCCAGCGTGGAGGAGATCGACAACCTGAACATCCTGCAGGCCACGATGCTGGCGATGCGGCGCGCGGTCGAGGGCCTGCGGTTGAAACCCGCCAAGGTGCTGGTCGACGGCAACCGCCTGCCGGTGCTGAAGGTGGCCGCCGAGGCGATCGTCAAGGGCGACGCCCGGATCAAGGCCATCTCCGCGGCCTCCATCCTGGCCAAGGTGCACCGCGACCGCCTGTGCCTGCAGTTGCACGAGTCCCATCCCCACTACGGCTTCGATGTCCACAAGGGCTATCCCACGCCGACCCACCTGGAGGCGCTGAAGGTGCACGGCGCCTGCGTCGCGCACCGCCGCTTCTTCGGGCCTGTCCGCGCGCAGTGGGACACCGCCTCTGCCGGAATGCTGCCCCATGCCGATCTGGGCAGGCACGACGAGCGGCATGCTGATTGAATCCGCAACGCAACGCGCGATGAACCCACCCGCGGCCAAGTCCATCCAGTCCCGCGACAACCCGTTGCTCGCGCGCCTGCGCAAGCGCCTGGGCGATCCGGCCGCCTACCGGAAAACCGGCGAAGTGGTGCTGGAAGGCGACCACCTCTGCCGGGCGCTGTTGCAGCGCGGCGGCAGGGCGGCGCAGGCGGTGGTCACGCAGGAAGCCTGGGCGCAGCCGGACTTCCACGCCTTGGCTTCGCGGGCCGACGCGGTCGCCGTCATTCCCGCGGAGTTGATGAAAGGCCTGAGTGCGCTGGAGACGCCGCCGCCGCTGCTCTTCATCCTGCCCTGGCAAGGCGGCGGCGCCATCCAGGCGGGCCTCGCCACGGTCGTGCTCGACCGCCTGCAGGACGCCGGCAACGTTGGCACCGTGCTGCGCAGCGCGGCCGCGTTCGGCTTCGGCCAGGTCGTCGCGCTCAAGGGCTCGGCGGCGCTCTGGTCGCCCAAGGTGCTGCGGGCCGGCATGGGGGCGCATTTCGGCCTGCACCTCGTCGAATCGGCCGACCCGGCGGACCTGCCCGCCCTGGCCCTGCCGCTGCTGGGCACCAGTTCGCACGGCGATTCGGCGCTGCTGCACGCCACCCGACTGCCCTGGCCGTGCGGCTGGGTGTTCGGCCATGAAGGGCAGGGCATCTCCGCCGGCCTGCTCGCCGCGTGCAGCCGCACCGTGACCATCCCCCAGCCTGGCGGCGAGGAGTCGCTCAACGTGGGTGCGGCCGCGGCGATCTGTCTGTACGAATCGGCGCGGCAGCGGTTGGCCGCCTGACAGGCCCCGGTCAATACATCAACCGGTCCGGCCGCAAGTCGCGCAGGATGGTGGTGGCGATCTCTTCGATCGACTTGTGCGTGGACGACAGCCAGGCGATGCCTTCGCGGCGCATCATGGCCTCGGCGCTCTTCACCTCGGCCTCGCAATTCTCCAGCGCGGCGTAGCGACTTCCGGGGCGGCGCTCGTTGCGGATCTGGCTCAGCCGCTCGGGGTCGATCGTCAGGCCGAAGCACTTGCTCTTGAACGGCGCCAGCGACGAAGGGATGGCGTTGCGCTCGAAGTCTTCCGGGATGAGCGGGTAGTTGGCCGCCTTGATGCCGTGCTGCATCGCCAGGTAGAGCGAAGTGGGCGTCTTGCCGCTGCGGCTCACGCCCACGAGGATGACGTCGGCCACCGCCAGGTTCTTCGCCGATTGCCCGTCGTCGTGCGCCAGCGAGAAGTTGATCGCTTCGATGCGGTCGGTGTACTCCTGGCTCTTGGAGATGTCGGAGAAGCGGCCCACCCGGTGGTTGGACGTCATCGCCAGCTCGGCCTCCAGTGGCTCGATGAAGGTGTGGAACATGTCCAGCACCAGGGCCTTGGATTGCGTCTTCAGCATCTGCAGCACCTGCGGGTCCACCAGCGTCGCGAAGACGATGGGCTTCTTGCCCTCGACCTCGGCGGAGTGGTTGATCTCGGCGATCACCTGGTGCGCCTTGTCGACGCTGTCGACGAAGGGTCGGCGCACATGCCGTGGCTTGATGGCGAACTGCGCCATGATCGAGTTGCCGAAGGTCTCGGCGGTGATGCCGGTGCCGTCGGAGATGAAGTACACGGTGCGGTTGGTCATGGCGGGGCTGTCGTTGGGTGTGGGGGAGGGCGGTTTGGCGGCGTTTTCCCGTCTTTCGTCGATCAATAGCACTCGACCTGGACGGTGGACTTCTGGACCAGGGCGGTCACGTCGCCCACCGGCAGCGGCTTGGCCGAACCCGGCGTGGCCGCCGTGTCGTAGCCCACATTGTGGGCGTCCAGGAAGGACTGCACCGTCGCCAGGTTGATGCCGAAATTCACGTTCTGCGGGCTGGCGGGGCCGGTGGGCAGCAGCCGGGCGCGCACGATGCCCACCAGCAGGCCGTGGCTGTCGACGATCGGCCCGCCGCTGGAGCCGGGCTGGACGGTCGCCGACATCTGGAAGGCCGAGGTGTCGTTGTTGGAACCGCTCAGCGCGTTGACGATGCCGGTGGTGACGATCGGGCCCGAGGACAGCATGCCGCGCAGCGGATAGCCCACGGCCGCCAGGTCGTCGCCCAGCCGGATGCCACGGCCGGCGCGGGTCTTGAGGGCGGGCAACTGCCCGTTCTCCAGGCGCAGCAGGGCCAGGTCGTTCTTGGCGTCCTTGGCGACCAGCTTCACGTCGCTGCCGGACGGCTGGATGCGGATGTTCCTGCAGTCCTGGACCACATGCTCGTTGGTGACGATGTCGCCGGCCCGGCTGACCACCACGCCGCTGCCGTAGGCGCCCTTGCGCCCCTGCAGCGCCATGGCGCTGGTGAGGTTGCCGAGGACCGTGCCGGCCACCAGGCTGCGGGACTGCTTGACGGCTTCGTCCACCTCCGCGGCGGACATCGACTTGGCCAGCCGCTCCTTGCCTTCCGCGGCCTCCTTCACTTCGGAGGGGCGCGCGTTGCCCGGCACCGAGTGGTACCAGGCATAGGCCGACGACGGGCTCCTGGCCACGCCGCCGCGGCCGAATTCGTAGATGCTGCCGATCCAGACGTGGCTGGCGTAGTTCTGCCCGACCGCCATGCGCATCCACCTCAGCGCTTCGTTGCCGTCGGCGGAGACGCCTTTGCCGGTGGCATACATGCGGCCGGCGGCGACCATGCCGGCGGCGTCCCGCAGCAGGCCCGCCTTCTTGTACCAGTCCAGGGCGACCAGGTTGTCCTTGTCGAGGCCGCCCCGGCCGTTCTCGTAGTACGAGCCCAGCCAGGTCATGGCGGCCGGATCCTTCATGTCCGCGGCGGACTTGAACCAGGTCAAGGCAACCGACTCGTCCTTCTCGTAGCCCATGAGGCCGCCGTTGATCCAGGCGCCGACGATGGTCTGCGCCGGGGGGTACAGCTTGTTGGCCGCCTCCTTGATCAGCTCGATGCCTTTGGCCTCGTCCTTTTCCACCAGCGCGCCCTGCTGGTACATGCGGCCGAGCAGGAAGGTCGCGCGCACCGACCCGTTCTGGTGCGCCTGCAGGATGTACTGGCGGGCGGTGAGTTCGTCCCGGGAGCCGCCCAGGCCGCGCATCAGCATGTCGCCCATCAGGGCCATCGCCTCGGGGTTGCCTTGGGCGGCCGGGTCGGCCAGTTCCTTTCGGGCGTCGGCGTATTGCCAGCGGTTGTAGGCATCGAGCCCCTCGGGCACCCCGCCGCGAGCGGCCGGGAAGGCGGAAAGAAGCGCCGCAAGGGGTAGCAGCGGAAGTGAGCGGAAGCTGATCATGATGGGATTCGGCCAGCGGGAAGTGCCAAGGATTCTGCCGGATCCCATCCCCGGGCCGGTGCCCGGCGTCGATGGCAGGCACGCTTTGTGCCCCTTGCCACGACCCGCGGCTCGGCAAACGCCGCCGTCCCCCTCAAAACGCGAGCCTTCGCTAGAATTCGCAGCAATTCATTCCGCCCTTGCCATGCAACGCCACCCCCACCTGCCGCCTGGCGCTCTTCCGAGCGACGCGGCCGTGCGCGGGTCGCTCCATGGCGCCTTGCGCCCAGCCTGGGCCCTGCAGGAGCTGCGCCGCGCGCGCCCGCCAAGGCACTCGACGGGTCTGGAAGCACCGGTTTTTCAACATCACGGAGCTTTTCCATGTCATCCCTCAACCTGGCGACCGCCCTGGTCGCGCCGTTTGAAGCACTGAGAATGACCGACGTCGAGGCGGTGGGCGGTAAAAACGCCTCCCTCGGCGAAATGATCAGCCAGCTGGCCGCCTCCGGCGTGCGCGTGCCCGGCGGGTTTGCGACCACCGCCCATGCCTTCCGGCAGTTCCTGGCCCACCAGGGCCTGGCGGACAAGATCGCCCAGCGGCTGGCCAAGCTGAACACCGACGACGTCAAGGCGCTGGCCGAAGCCGGCGCCGAGATCCGCCACTGGATCGAGGCCACGCCTTTCCCGGCGGACCTCGAAGCCGCGATCCGCGCCGAGTTCGCCAAGCTCACCGAAGGCAATGCCGGCGCATCGTTCGCCGTGCGCTCGTCCGCCACCGCGGAAGACCTGCCCGACGCCAGCTTCGCCGGCCAGCAGGAAACCTTCTTGAACGTCGTCGGTATCGAGGACGTGCTGGCCAAGATGAAGGAAGTGTTCGCCAGCCTCTACAACGACCGCGCCATCAGCTACCGCGTGCACAAGGGCTTCGCCCACGCCGACGTGGCGCTGTCGGCCGGCGTGCAGCGCATGGTGCGTTCCGATCTGGGCTCGGCGGGCGTGATGTTCACGATGGACACCGAGTCCGGCTTCAACGACGTGGTTTTCATCACCTCCAGCTATGGCCTGGGCGAGACCGTGGTGCAGGGCGCGGTCAACCCCGACGAGTTCTACGTCCACAAGCCCAGCCTGAAGGCTGAAAAGCTGGCGATCATCCGCCGCAACCTGGGCTCCAAGCTGATCAAGATGGAGTTCGCTTCGGCCGAGGAGAAGGCCGCCAGCGGCAAGCTGGTGCGCACCGTCGACACCGCCACCGAGCAGCGCAACCGCTATTCGCTGACCGACGCCGACGTCACCGAACTGGCCCGCTACGCGCTGATCATCGAGGCCCACTACGGCCGCCCGATGGACATCGAGTGGGGCAAGGACGGCGGCGACGGCAAGCTCTACATTCTGCAGGCCCGCCCCGAGACCGTGAAGAGCCAGCAGGCCGGCAAGGTCGAGCAGCGCTACAAGCTCAAGGGCACGAGCCAGGTGCTGGCCGAGGGCCGCGCCATCGGCCAGAAGATCGGCACCGGCCCGGTTCGCCTGGTGCACAGCATCAGCCAGATGGACGAGGTGCAGCCCGGCGACGTGCTCGTCACAGACATGACCGACCCCAACTGGGAGCCGGTGATGAAGCGCGCCAGCGCCATCGTCACCAACCGCGGCGGCCGCACCTGCCATGCGGCCATCATCGCGCGCGAACTGGGCATCCCGGCGGTGGTCGGCTGCGGCAACGCCACCGAGACGCTGACCGACGGCGCCCTGGTGACCGTGGTCTGCTCCGAAGGCGACACCGGCTACATCTACGATGGCCTGCTCGAGACCGAAGTGACCGACGTGCAGCGCGTCGAGCTGCCTTACTGCCCCATCAAGATCATGATGAACGTGGGCAACCCGCAGCTTGCCTTCGACTTCAGCCAGATGCCCAATTCGGGTGTCGGCCTGGCGCGGCTGGAATTCATCATCAACAACAACATCGGCATCCACCCGAAAGCCATCCTCGACTACCCGAACATCGACCTCGACCTGAAGAAGGCGGTCGAGTCGGTCGCACGCGGCCACGCCTCGCCGCGCGCCTTCTACGTCGACAAGCTGGCCGAAGGCGTGGCCACCATCGCCGCGGCCTTCTGGCCCAAGCCGGTGATCGTGCGCCTGTC
>CBJNAE010000160.1:0-8937 GCA_966433995.1 uncultured Ideonella sp.
TGCACGCCGGACGGCTGGACGAACTGGCGCGCTGGATCGTCGGCGAACCCCACCGCTTCCTCGAAGGCGCCTTGCACCTGCGCCGGGTCGAACCCTGAGCGGTCACCGGCCTCCCGCGTCTTTCCGCGGCTCAAGAAGCGGGCCAGTGGGCCGATAAACCCCGGGGGGGTCTTCCGGAACCGCCGCCTTCGACCAGGATGCCACATGAAGATCCTTCAGACCCGAATCAAGGCCGTGCCGCGGCTGGGCGAGCTGGACGCGCTGGCCGGCATCTCGCCGCAGCTCGTGCTGGCCTTCGGCTCGGTCGTGCCGTTCACCGCGCAGGGCCTGCATGGCGCGCTGGCGGACGCCTTCCCGCGCGCCGCACTGGCAGGCTGCACCACCGCGGGTGAGATTTCCGACGCTGGTGTCAGCGACGGCGAGGTGGTGCTCACCGCCATCGCTTTCGACGCGCCTGGCTTCGAGTCGGCCACCACCGAGCTGCTCGGCATGGACGACTCGCGCGCCGCCGGCGCGCGGTTGGCGGCCGAACTGGTCGCCCGGTCCGGCCCGGGCCTGCACAACGTGCTGGTGTTCGGCCAGGGCGTGGACATCAACGGCAGCGCCTTGATCGAGGGCTTCGAGAGCGTGCTGCCGCGGGGCGTGGCGCTGTCGGGCGGCCTGGCCGGCGACGGCGCGGCTTTCAAAGAAACCTTCACGCTCTCCGGCGCGGGCGTCGGCAACCGTCAGCTCGTGGCGCTGGGCTTCCATGCGCCGCGCACGCGGGTGCGCCACGGCTCCTTCCACGGCTGGCAGCCTTTCGGGCCGGCGCGCAAGGTCACGCGGTCGGCCGGCAATGTGCTGTTCGAACTCGACGGCGAGCCGGCGCTGGCGGTCTACAAGCGCTACCTCGGCGAATACGCGAAGGACCTCCCGGGCTCCGGGCTGCTGTTCCCCTTCGAGATGCTGGGCCGGGACCAGAGCGCCGTCGGCCTGATCCGGACGATCCTGGCGGTCGACGAAGCGGCGGGCAGCCTGGTGCTGGCCGGCGACATCGTCGGCGACGGCTACCTGAAGCTGATGCACGCCTCCACCGACTCGCTGGTCGACGGCGCCCAGGCCGCGGCCGAGCGCACCTTCGACGCGTCCGCCGCGCGGGGCGAGAGCCTGGCGCTGCTGGTCAGCTGCGTCGGCCGCAAGCTGGTGATGGGCGCCCGGGTGGACGAAGAAGTCGAAGCAGTGGCCGATGTCTTCGGCGCCCACGCCCATGTGGCGGGTTTCTACTCCAACGGCGAGATCAGCCCGATGGTCGAGGGCCTGGACTGCAGGCTGCACAACCAGACGATGACGATCACCCACCTCAGCGAGTCCGCCTGACGGGGTCTGGCGGGGCCGATTCACCGGGATGCCGACGCCGATGGCCGCCGACCTGTTCGACAACAAGATGCTGGCCCGCCAGCTCAAGCGCTGCCTGGCGCTGCAGGGCGAGGGCGACGTCCAGGCGCTGGCCGAATCGCTGCGCCGCGCGGGGCAGGCCGACCCGCGCCTGGCCGAGCTGGCTTCGCGGCTGCCCCAGTTCCTGGGCATGGTGGGCGAAAGCTATGCCCAGTTCGACCGCGACCTGACGCTGCGCAGCCGCAGCCTGGAAGTGTCGTCGGCCGAGTTGTCGCAGGTGAACGAGCGGCTGCGGCAGGAGTCCGCCGGCCAGAAGCAGGCGATCCAGGCGCTGCGCACCACCACCAACGAACTGCTCGCCCGCTCCGGCATGCCGCCGATCGGGGAGGGCGGCGGCCATGAGGACGACCTGGTCGGCATGGCCAACCTGGTGCGCGACCTCTTCGACCAGCGTGACGGCGCAGTCGAAGAGATGGTGCAGAGCGAGATGAAGCTGCGTTCGATGATCAAGAACCTGCCTGGCTGCGTCTACCGCTGCCTGCCCAACGACGAGACGACGATGCTCTTCCTGTCGGGCGGCATCGAGGCGCTGTGCGGCTACCCCTGCGACGACTTCATCAGCGGCAGGCGCATCCTGGCCGACATCGTGATGCCGGAGGACCTGCCCGAAGTCAAGCGCCGCATGCGCGCGGCCAACCGGGCGCGCACGAGCTACGAGCACGAGTACCGCATCCTGCACGCCGACGGCAGCATCCGCTGGGCCTACGGCAAGGGCCAGGGTGTGTTCGACGCCGACGGCCGGCTGCAGTACTACGACGGCCTCATCCTTGACAACACCGCCACCAAGATGGCGCAGCAGGAGATCGCCAAGACCCGCGCGCTGCTCTACAACGCCATCGAGGCCCTGGACGTCGGTTTCATCATGTACGACGAGGAGGACCGCGTCGTCGTCAGCAACAGCAAGTTCCACCAGATCTACCATGCCATCGACCCGGCCGTCTTCTCGCCGGGCACGCCCTACATGGACGTGATGCGGGCCTACTACCGCAGCGGCATGGGCGGCATCGACCGCGACCAGCCGGAGCAAGCGTGGCTCGTGGCGCGCCAGGCGTGGCGCCGGGGATTGAAGGAAGGATCTCACAACACCTACGAGGCCGAGATCGGCGGCCGCTGGATCGCGGTGGACGACACCCGCACGCCCCACGGCACCACCGTCAGCCTGCGCACCGACATCACCGAGCTGAAGAACATGACGCTGGAGTTCATGAAGGCCAAGGACGTCGCCGAGGCCGCCAGCCGCGCCAAGAGCGACTTCCTGGCCAACATGAGCCATGAGATCCGCACGCCGATGAACGGCGTCATCGGCATGACCGAGCTGGCGCTGGACACGCCCTTGAACCCCGAGCAGCGGGAGTACCTGCAGCTGGTCAAGTCGTCGGCCGACGCGTTGCTGGTCATCGTCAACGACATCCTCGACTTCTCCAAGATGGAGGCGGGGAAGATGACGATCGAGGCCATCCCCTTCTCGCTGCGCACCACGCTGCACGACTGCCTCAAGCCCCTGGCCATGAAAGCCCACGACCGCCAGCTGGAGCTGCTGCTGGATGTCGCGCCCGAGGCGCCGGACCAGCTCGTGGGCGACCCGGGCCGCCTGCGGCAGCTGATCATCAACCTGGTGGGCAACGCCATCAAGTTCACCGCCGAGGGCGAGGTGGCGGTGCGAGTGGGGGCGCAGGCGCTGGGCGCGGACCGCGCGGTGCTGCAGGTGTCGGTGCGCGACACCGGGATCGGCATCCCGCTGGACAAGCAGCAGCTGATCTTCGACTCCTTCTCCCAGGCCGACACCTCCACCACCCGCCGCTACGGCGGCACCGGCCTGGGCCTGGCCATCTGCGCCCGGCTTTGCGAGCTGATGGGCGGGCGCATCTGGGTGGACAGCGTGCCCGGCCAGGGCAGCACCTTCCAGTTCACGATGCAGGTGGGCCTGCCGCCCGGTGCGCCGCCGGAGCGCCCGCAACGGGACCACCGCTTGCAAGGCCTGTCGGCGCTGATGGTGGACGACAACCCCACCAACCGCCGCTGGCTCGAAGACAACCTCAGGCGCTGGGGCATGCGGCCCACCGTCGCGGCCGACGGCGGCGAGGCGCTGCGCCTGCTCAACGACCCGGCGCAGTCCTTCGACCTCGTGCTGCTCGACGGCCAGATGCCGGGGTTGTCGGGTTTCGATGTGGCCGAAGCCGTGTCCGGACGACCGCACTTGATCGGCAGCACGGTGATGATGCTGACCTCCGGCGGCCAGCGCGGCGATGCGGCGCGCTGCCAGGCCCTGGGCGTGGGTGGCTACCTGGTCAAGCCGGTGTCGCAGTCGGAGCTGTTCGACGCCATCGTGCTGACGCTGGCCGAGCACGAGCGCATCACCCGTCCGGCGCCGCTGGACGACCCCGGCGCGCCGCCGCTGGAAGCCCGGCTCGTCACGCGCCACACCGTGAACGAAAGCCGCCGGCGCTACCAGGTGCTGCTGGCCGAGGACAACCCGGTCAACCAGAAACTCGCCATACGGCTGGTCGAGAAGATGGGCCACACCGTCACGCTGGCACAGAACGGCCAGGAGGCGCTGGACCTGAGCGGCGCCAGGCATTTCGACCTGGTGCTGATGGACATGCAAATGCCGGTGATGGGCGGCATCGAGGCGACCCAGGCGCTGCGCCGCCGCGAAGCGGGAAGCATCGGCGGCTGGCGGCTGCCCGTCATCGCGATGACGGCCAATGCCATGCAGGGCGACCGCGAGATGTGCCTGCACGCGGGCATGGACGGCTATGTGAGCAAACCCATCAACACCGCCCACCTGGCGGCCGAGATGGAGCGGGTGCTCGCCGCCGCGGCGCCGGCCGTCGCGGCGGCTTCCACGACCGCAGAGCCTGCCGAGGAAGCCTTGCCCGACCTGGACGCCGGCGACGCGATGGAACGCTTCGGCGGCGATGCTGCACTGTTGCACGAGATCGCCGAGGCCTTCCGCGCCGACCTGCCGCTGCGCGTGGCCGAGCTCCAATCCGCGATCGCCGGCCGCGACGCGTCCCGGCTGGTCCACGCCGGGCACAGCCTGATGGGCTCGGCGGGCAACCTGTCGGCCCTGCACCTCTACCGTTTGGCGCAGCGGCTGGAGCAATGCGGCAAGACGGCGGATTTCGACGGCGCCGCGGCGACCTTCGCCCAGGTGCCCGCTGCGCTCGACCGCCTGGACGCCGCGCTGCGGGCCGTCTCCCCGTTCTGAGCGCCCCCAGGGCCGGGCTCCGCCCAGCCCGCCCGCCGCGGGGGTCAAGGAACTTGGGGCGGCCCGGCGTTTCCGTTTCCTTGAGAGAGGAGTCTCAGTCATGGACTTCGCGCCATCCACGCGCTGACCGGGGATTGCAGGCACGCCGGGCGGGTATTTCATGTTTTTCCGTTGAGCGGGAGGTCAACCTTGCCGATAACGTGGGTTAGTGGTCCTCTGGAGGAAGGTGGATTTCATGATGGACGGCGATTGGATGCAGTTGGGGGACCGATGGGGGCTGGCGTTGCAAGGGGCGGACTTCGGCGTGTGGGACCTGGACCCGGCCAAAGAGCAGGTGCATTTCTCCCCCTATTGGAAGCGCCGCCTGGGCTACGACCCGGATGCCGGGCCGGACAGCACGGCGACCTGGCGCGGGCGCGTTTACCCCGACGACCTGGCGCCGATGCTTGAAGCCCAGCGCGTCCACCTGGAGGGGCGCGCGGCCCTGTACGAAATGGAATTCCGGCTGCGTTGCGCCGACGGGAACTACCGGTGGGTATTGTCCCGAGGCCGTGTGGCCGAGCGCGACGGTGCGGGGGCCGCCCTGAGGATGGTCGGCACCATGACCGACGTGACCCACCGCCGCGAAGCGGAGGTGCTGCGCCTGGAACGCGACCGCGCCGAGGCCGCCGCGCGCGCCAAGGCCGAATTCCTCTCACGCATGAGCCATGAGCTGCGCACGCCGCTGAATGCGATGCTGGGGTTCTCGCAGTTGCTTGCATCCAGCGACGGCCCGGTGGAAGAGGATATTCAGCGCCTCTATGCCGGCTACATCGAAAAATCGGGCTGGCAATTGCTCAGGATGATCGAGTCGATGCTCGGCCAAGCTCCCAGCGGCAAGGCACCGGCCGCCCCGGGCCCGGCGCTGCCGCGACTGCCGCCGCCGCAAGGGTGAGGCCGCCGCGTGCACGGCTCCCCCGTAAAATGGCGGGCCAACTTCAATGCCCACCCGCCGCTTCCCCGCCGCGCGAAGGGCGAGCAAAACACCATGCCGCTGTTCTGGAAACCCTATAAGTCCGACGTCACTTCATTCATCGAAGAGCTCAAGGCCAAGAAGCCGTCCTTGGAAGCCGAGCAGCGCCAGGGGCGCGCCCTGCTCTGGGACAAGCAGGTCGACCGGCAGGCCCAGAGCGAGTTCCTCGATGCCAAGGTGCCCCAGCAGCCCTACGTCTACGGCTCTCGCCACGGCTGAAGGCGGCGCCCGTGAGCGACGACGTGGTGGCCGCCCCGGTGGGGCTGCCCGACACACCCTCCGCGGCGCAGGCCGGCCCCCAGGTGGTCGACCATGTGGCCGTGGCGCGGCTTTACGGCGAACCGCTGTTCGCCCTCCCGCAGGACCTCTACATCCCGCCCGACGCGCTGGAGGTCTTCCTCGAAGCCTTCGAAGGCCCGCTGGACCTGCTGCTCTACCTGATCCGCAAGCAGAACTTCAACATCCTCGACATACCGCTGGCCGACGTGACGCGCCAGTACCTGGCCTACGTCGACCAGATCCGCCGCACCAACCTCGAACTGGCCAGCGAATACCTGCTCATGGCGGCGATGCTGATCGAGATCAAGTCGCGCATGCTGCTGCCGCCGAAGAAGACGGCCGAGGGCCAGGAGCCCGAGGACCCGCGCGCCGAGCTGGTGCGCCGCCTGATCGAATACGAGCAGATCAAGCTCGCCGCCGCGCGGCTGGACATGCTGCCTGTCCTGGGCCGCGACTTCCTGCGGGCGCAGGTGGTGATCGAGCAGTCGCTGCAGCCGCGCTTCCCCGACGTCGAGGTCGACGAACTGCGCGCCGCCTGGATGGACCTGCTCAAGCGCGCCAAGCTCAACCAGCACCACATGATCAGCCGCGAGCAGCTCAGCGTGCGCGAGCACATGAGCATCGTGCTGCGCCGCCTGCAGGGCCGCCGCTTCGTCGAGTTCGAAGACCTGTTCGACCTCACGCGCGGCACGCCGGTGATGGTGGTCACCTTCATCGCGATGCTCGAACTGGCGCGCGAGCACCTGCTGGAAATCACCCAGGCCGAAGCCTTCGCGCCGATCTACGTGCGGCTGGCCTACCAGCCGGCCTGACGGCGTATAGCTCGGCCGGCCCCGGCCGCCTCAACCCATTCCATCCGTCGCCTGCAGCGAATGCCGGCCGCGCCTAGACTACCGCCGATCCCCATCCCCTGAACCCGCCTCACGAGGGCTCCACCATGACGACGACGAACACCGAGCAACCGCCGCGCAAGCCCGTCACCTTGCACCGCTTACGCGAAATGCACTCCGCCGGCGAACCCATCGCCATGCTCACCTGCTACGACGCCAGCTTCGCCGGCCTGCTCGACCGCGCCGGCGTCGACTGCCTGCTGGTCGGCGACTCGCTCGGCATGGTGCTGCAGGGCCGCGCCAGCACGCTGCCGGTGACGCTGGAAGAGGCGGCCTACCACGTCAAAAGCGTGGCGCGGGGCAACAAGACCGCCTGGCTGATCGGTGACCTGCCGTTCGGCTCCTACCAGGAATCCAAAGAGCAGGCCATGCGCAGCGCCGCCGCGCTGATGCAGGCGGGCGCCCAGATGGTCAAGCTCGAAGGCGGGGGCTGGACGCCTGAGACGGTGAGCTTCCTCGTCGAGCGCGGCGTGCCCGTGTGCGGCCACCTCGGCTTGACGCCGCAGTCGGTGCATGCCCTGGGCGGCTACAGGATCCAGGGCCGGGAAGAGGCCGCCGCCGCGGTGCTGCGCTCGGATGCCCGCGCGCTGGCCGACGCCGGTGCGTCGATGATCGTGTTCGAGTTGATGGCCTCCAGCCTGGCCCGGGAGATCACGCAGGCGCTGCCCATCCCTGTCATCGGCATCGGCGCCGGCTCGGGTTGTAGCGGCCAGGTACTGGTGCTGCACGACATGCTGGGCGTCACCGCCGGCAGGCTGCCCCGCTTCGTGCGCAACTTCATGGACGGCGCGCCGTCGGTGCAGGCCGCCGCGGCCGCTTACGTGGCGGCGGTCAAGGGGCGCAGCTATCCCGACGACGCCCTGCACGGCTATTGAACAGGGTCGCCGCATGCACGTCGTCCACACCATCCCGCAATTGCGCGCCGCCCTGGAGAACAGCCCCGGCCGCTGTGCCTTCGTGCCCACCATGGGCAACCTGCACGACGGCCACCTGGCCCTGGTGCGCCACGCCAAGGGTTCCGGCCTGCCGGTGGTGGCCAGCATCTTCGTGAACCGCCTGCAGTTCGCGCCCCACGAGGATTTCGACCGCTACCCGCGCACGCTGGAGCGGGACTGCGAGCTGCTCAAGGGCGCCGGCTGCAACCTCGTCTTCGCGCCCGATGAGCGCGAGCTCTACCCCCGGCCCCAGGCCTACAAGGTGCAGCCCGACCCGCTGCTCGCCGACATCCTGGAAGGCCATTTCCGGCCGGGCTTCTTCACCGGCGTGTGCACCGTGGTGATGAAGCTCTTCGCCTGCGTGCAGCCCGCGGTGGCGGTGTTCGGCAAGAAGGACTACCAGCAGCTCCTGGTGATCCGCCGCATGGTGGAGCAGTTCGCGCTGCCGATCGACGTGCAGGGGGTGGAAACCTCGCGGTCCGACGCGGGCCTGGCGCTGTCTTCGCGCAACGGCTACCTGAGCGATGCGCAGCGCGAACAGGCCTTGGCGCTGTCTCGGGCGCTGCGCGGCCTGGCCCGGCAGGCCCAGGAACAGCCGGGCGCCGACCTGGCCACGTTGGAGGCCGAAGCGATGGCCGCGTTGGCGGAGTTGGGCTGGCAGCCCGACTACCTGACGGTGCGCCGGCGTGGCGACCTGCTGGCGCCGACGCCGCAGGAGCGCCTGTCCGCCCCGCAGGACGCCTGGGTGGCCCTGGGCGCGGCGCGGTTGGGCGGGACGCGGTTGATCGACAACCTGGAGTTCTGAGAAAGGAAAGGCTGCAATCGCAGCCTTTCCTCCGTGCCGGCGGGCATGGCCGTCAACCCGCCTTGACCCCGAGCTTGAACGCGATCATCGCCCTGAGCTTGTTGGGCACCACCGGCTTGATCAGCAGGTGGAAGCGGTGCTCCAGTGCCTCGTCGTCGTGCCCGGTCATCGTGCTGCCGGTGACGACGATGGCTGGGACGCCATGCCCGAACCGGCCGCGCAGCGCCTGGATGGCCTGCACACCGGTCTGGCCGTTCTCCAGGCGATAGTCGACGATCAGCAGGTCAGGTGGCTGCTGCGTCTCGGGGCTGGCCTCCGCCCACGACGCGGCGCTGGCCACGCTGTCGAACGAGAGCAGCGTCGCGCCCCAG
>CBJNAE010000161.1:0-8786 GCA_966433995.1 uncultured Ideonella sp.
CCGTTGAAAACCAGGATTTCCCTTGAACACCATCCAAGCCGGGTCTTTCCTGACCCTGCACTACCGACTCGCCGGCCCCGACGGCACCGACATCGTCAACACCTTCGCCGGCCAGCCGGCTACCCTGTCGCTCGGCACGGGCCAGCTTGCCCCCGCGATGGAGCAGCGCCTGCTCGGCCTGGGCGAGGGCGCGCGCGCCTCGTTCGAGTTGCCGGCGGGCGAAGCCTTCGGGCCGCACAACCCCGAGATGCTGCAGCGCGTGAAGCGCTCCCTGCTCGACGAGCTGGGCGACCCCGACGAGCAGTATTCGGCCGGCGACGTGGTGCAGTTCCCCACGCCCGACGGCCAGGGCGACTACGCCGGCCTGGTGCGCGAGGTGGGCCCGGACTGGCTGCTTTTCGATTTCAACCACCCGCTGGCCGGCCAGCCGGTCACCTTCGAAGTCCACGTGATCGGTGTGCTGTGATGGACGAGACCACCGCTTACGCCCCCCCCGCTGGCGACGTCATGGACGTCATGCTCGCCGAGCCGCGCGGCTTCTGCGCCGGTGTCGACCGCGCGATCGAGATCGTCGAGCGCGCGCTGCGCAAGTTCGGCGCCCCCGTCTACGTGCGCCACGAGATCGTCCACAACACCTACGTGGTCAACGACCTGAGGGCCAAGGGCGCGGTCTTCATCGAAGACCTGGCCGACGTGCCGCCCGGCGCCACGCTGGTGTTCAGCGCCCACGGCGTTTCCCAGGCGGTGCGCCGCGAGGCCGACGAGCGCGGCTTCAGCGTGTTCGACGCCACCTGCCCGCTGGTGACCAAGGTGCACGTCGAAGTGGCCAAGATGCACAAGCTCGGCTTCGACTTCATCATGATCGGCCACAAGGGCCACCCCGAGGTCGAGGGCACCATGGGCCAGCTCAGCACCGGCATCTACCTCGTCGAAGACGTCGCCGACGTCGAGAAGCTGCAGGTGGCCCAGGAAGAGAAGCTCGCCGTGGTGACGCAGACCACGCTGTCGGTTGACGATGCCGCCGAGATCCTCGCGGCCGTCAAGCGCCGTTTTCCCCAGGTACGCGAACCCAAGCAGCAGGACATCTGCTACGCCACCCAGAACCGCCAGGACGCGGTGAAGGTGCTGGCGCCGGCGGTCGACGTCGTCATCGTCGTCGGCAGCCCCACCAGCTCCAACAGCAACCGGCTGCGCGAGCTGGCCGAGCGGCTGGGCACGCCGGCCTACATGGTGGACGCCGCCGAAGACCTGCAGGCCGAGTGGCTGCAGGGCAAGCGCCGCATCGGCCTGACCGCCGGCGCCTCGGCGCCCGACATCCTGGTGCAGCAGGTGATCGCCCGGCTCAAGACACTCGGCGCGGTGTCGGTGCGCCACATGCCGGGCGTTCGGGAGACCATCGCCTTCCCGCTGCCGATGGGCCTGGGCGACAAGTCCATGGCAGGGTTGCCTTCCGGCGCCGGCCCGGCGCGTTGACGCCGGGCCGCTACCTACAATCCCGCTCTTTTCACGCACACCAACGCCGCGACCGCGGCCACGCCCCATGCTCGACATCAACCAACTGCGAAAAGACCTCCCCGACGTGCTGGCCCGCCTGGAACGGCGCAAGTCCCCCCAGCCCTTCCTGGACGTGGAGCGTTTCCAGTCGCTGGAGGCCGAGCGCAAGGCCATCCAGACCCGCACCGAGGAACTGCAGGCCAAGCGCAACAGCCTGTCCAAGCAGATCGGCCAGCTCAAGGCCAAGGGCGAAGACACCGCCGCGGTGATGGCCGAGGTGTCCGGCCTGGGCGAGGCGCTCACCAGTTCGGCGCAGCGACTGGACGTCATCCAGGCCCAGATGTCGGAGATGCTGATGGCCCTGCCCAACCTGCCGCACGACAGCGTGCCGGCCGGCGGCGACGAGACCGGCAACGTCGAAGTCCGGCGCTGGGGCACGCCCAAGGCTTTCGACTTCGCGGTGAAGGACCACGTCGACCTCGGCGCCCCGCTCGGCCTGGACTTCGACACCGGCGCCAGGCTCTCCGGCTCGCGCTTCTCCTTCCTGCGCGGCCCGGTGGCCCGCCTGCACCGCGCGCTGGCGCAGTTCATGCTCGACGTGCAGACCGGCCAGCACGGTTACACCGAGTGCTACACGCCCTACATCGTCAACCGCGAAGTCCTGGAAGGGACCGGTCAGCTGCCCAAGTTCAAGGAAGACATGTTCTGGGTCAGCCGCGGCGGAGACGAGTCGCAGGCCGAGCAGTACCTGATCTCCACCTCCGAGATCTCGCTGACCAACAGCGTGCGCGAGCAGGTGCTCGCCGCCGAGCAGCTGCCCATCAAGTACACCGCGCACAGCCCCTGCTTCCGCTCCGAAGCGGGCAGCGCCGGCCGCGACACCCGCGGCATGATCCGCCAGCACCAGTTCGACAAGGTGGAGATGGTGCAGGTCGTGCACCCCGAGCACTCCTACGCCGCGCTCGACGAGATGGTGGGCCACGCCGAAGCCGTGCTGCAGCAGCTCGGCCTGCCCTACCGGGTGCTCGCGCTGTGCACCGGCGACATGGGCTTCAGCGCCGCCAAGACCTTCGACCTGGAAGTCTGGCTGCCGGCCCAAGGCACCTACCGCGAGATCAGCAGCTGCTCGAATTGCGAGGCCTTCCAGGCCCGGCGCATGCAGGCCCGCTTCAAGAACGCCCAGGGCCGCAACGAGTTCGTGCACACCTTGAACGGCTCCGGCCTGGCCGTCGGCCGCGCGCTTGTGGCGGTGCTGGAGAACTATCAGAACGCCGACGGCTCCGTCACCGTGCCTTCGGTGCTGCGCCCCTACATGGGCGGGCTCGAAACCCTGAAGCCGGCGGCTTGAGGGGGCGGGCGGCTTCCATCCCCGAATCGCGGCCATGGGCGCCGCCGATGAAGTAGAATCTCATCTTCACGGCGGCCGACCCGCCGAACGCACAGCCTGGAGAGGTGGCAGAGTGGTCGAATGTACCTGACTCGAAATCAGGCGTACGGTATCCCCGTACCGAGGGTTCGAATCCCTCCCTCTCCGCCAGTGATCAATATCAGGTTGTTCCAGTTAGACCCGAACAACCCGCCAAAAGCCCCGCACTGCGGGGCTTTTTCAATTTTTGTTCGTTCCCTACCTTCACCTCGGCAGACCCAGCCGGTCACCATGGCTGTCGGCCGCGCGGCGGGTTTTCCAGAGGGAGAAGACAACGCCGCCTGCGAGCAAGCCACCGGTCACGCCCAGGCTGATGGAAGCTGGAACCTTGCCATCGAATAGCCAGTCGCCCAGGAATATCTTGACCCCAATGAACATGAGCACGAAGGCGAGGGCGTATTTCAGGTAGTGGAACCGGTGCACCACGGCCGCGAGCGCGAAGTAGAGCGCTCGCAGGCCCAGGATGGCGAAGATGTTGCTGGTGTAGACGAGGAATGGGTCGGGTGTGATGGCGAAGATGGCCGGCACGGAGTCGATCGCGAAGACCAGGTCGGCCACCTCGACCAGGATCAGGCACAGCAGCAGCGGCGTGGCGTAGCGAACGAGCCTGCCGCTTTTCGGATCCGCTTGTCGCACCGTGAAAGCCTGGCCATGCAGGGTGTCGGTCACGCGCATGTGTTTCTTCAGGAAGCGCAGAACCGGGTTGTTCGCGATGTCGGGCTGATGGTCGACCATCACCAGCATCTTGATGCCGGTGGCCAGCAGGATGAGGCCGAACAGGTACATCACCCAGCTGAACTCGGCCACCAGTGCGGCGCCGAGGCCGATCATGAGGGCGCGCAGCGCGATCACCCCGAGGATTCCCCAGAACAAAACACGGTGCTGGTATTCCCTCGGAACCGCGAAATAGGTGAAGATCATCGAGATGATGAAGACGTTGTCCATCGCGAGCGTCTTCTCGACGAGGTAGCCGGTCATATAGAGCTTAACGGCCGTCCAGGCACGCTCGTCCGGCGTGCCGGTCGCTGCGATCTGCGGGTCCAGCGCGCCGGCGTCGCCGTAGCGCGCATATATCCAGTAGACGACGCCGGCCCAAGCCAGGCCGAGGCCGATGTAGAGCGCCGACATCTTCAGGCTTTCGGCAACGCCTATCTCATGGGCGTCGCGGTGCATGACCCCCAGGTCGAACGCCAGGATGGCCAGGACCGTGCCGAGGAACGCCAGCCAGATCCAGACAGGCATTCCCAGCCAGAGGGTGTTGAGTAGTTCCATGGTGGTGCTTTCCTTTGTATGGTGGGCGTCGCGGTGCGGCGAACGAGCGCGATCCGGTATCGAGCATCCGTGCAGCCGACGCCGGCAAGTGGCGTGCGATCACCGTGTCCGTCGTCGGTCTTCGTTCCGACGGCGGATTCTCAACACGCGGGCCTATCGGAAAAAGCAGTGTTAAAGTGAATTCAGCTTCGGAAATTTCGAAGTTGACTCGTCCCATTGCCAACCAGGCCATGCTGAATTACAGGCACCTTTTCTATTTCTGGGTGGTCGCCAAAGAGGGTGGCTTCGCCCGGGCGGCGGGACGGCTGGGCATGGCTATTCAAACCATCAGCGCGCAGGTCAGGGCCCTGGAGCAGGACCTGGGACACCAACTGCTCAAGCCCTCCGGCCGCGGCGTGGCCGTCACGGACGCGGGACAAGCGGTGTTCGCACGCGCGGAGGAAATTTTCCAGCTCGGGGAGCTGATCCCGGAGGAGGCCGCCGCCGCGGCTTCGGGCCAGGCGGCGCGCCTGGCCGTCGGCATGTCCGACGGGCTTTCCAAGCTGGCCGCGCATGTCCTGCTCCAGCCGGTCCTCGGCACCCCGTCCCTCAGGCTGGTCTGCCACGAAGGGGAGGTTGACGAACTCCTTGCCGAACTCGCCCTGCACCGCCTCGACCTGGTGCTGGCGTGCCGGGCGCCGGCACAGAATTCTTTGTTGCGTTTAAGCAGCGAGCGCCTGATGGTGTCTCGCGTGGACTGGTACGGGCCGACGGCCATGGTGCACAAGTCGCAGATCGACGGCTTCCCGGAAAGTCTCGGGCAATTGCCCCTACTGTTGCCGACCTCGCACGCGGCGCTGCGCGGGCGCATAGACCGGTGGTTCGAGGCGAACCGCATCGCACCGCGCATCGTCGGCGAGTTCGAGGATAGCGCTTTGCTGAGTTTGTTCGCCGCGCAAGGCCTGGGCGTCTTCCCAGTCACGGCCCTCGGCGCCGCCGACCTCGCCGCGATGCGAGGCCTCCGGTTGCTGGGGAAAAGCGAGGACCTGCATGAAGAGATCCATGCCATCCGGTCACGCCGCGGCCTGCATCACCCGCAGGTGCTCCGCATCCTCGCCGCTGCGCGCGGCGGAGGGAAGCCGTGACGCTGTGGGCATTGCCTGTGCGCTGGCGCGGCGAGTTGGCAGTTCGTCGAAAAGAGGTCCGGCTGCCGGCGCAGGTCGCCGCGCGAGGAAGGTGTCGTCCCGATGCAGGTCATGCCCGACCCGGGTCCCGGGAACGCAGGTAGCACGCAAGCCCGAGCCCCAGCGCGGCGGCGATGGCGGCGAAGCAGCACCGGTAGGCGGTCGCCTGCTGGCCCGGCGGTTGGGCCGCGAAGCTTTGCATGACCGCGCCGGTCAGCCAGGGCAACCCACCGAGGCTGACGACGGGCGCGATGTTCATGAGCGCCAGCCCGCGGCCCGCGAGGTGTTCCGGGAAGAGGCCGTGGCCATGGGCGACGACCACGGCCCCGAAGGCCGAGGCGGCGCTGAACAGCACCAGCAGTCCGATGGCCAGCCAGGCCGGTAGCGAAGGCGTGGCGGCCAGGGTGCACAGCAGGGCCAAGGTCAGCCCGGCACCCGCGGCCACGACACTTTTGCGCGTGCCGAACATGCGGTCAAGGGGGCCGTAGGCCAGGGTGCCGATCAACTGCGCGGCCGCCATGGCCGAGAGCGCGCCGGCGCGTGCGGCGTCGCCCAAGCCGTGCACATCCGACAGGTAGGAACCCGCCCACAGGCCGAGCACCGTGGGCAGGCAGCCCGGCGCCACGGCATGGATCGCCAGCACCGGCCACAGGCCGGGCGTGCCCAGGACCGCTTTCAGCCCCCGGGGGGCGCCGCGCCGGTGCGGGGCGGCCGCGGCGTCCGGGCCGCGGGGCGGCACGCAGCGCCAGACGGCCGCGATGGCCAGGGCGGTCAGCGCGGCCGCGCACAGCGTGGCGCCGCGCCAGCCGAGCGAACGGCTCGCCAGGGCGAGCGGCGCGGTCGCGCAGAACAGGCCGGCTTGCGACAGCGCATAGAGCCAGCTCAAACGCATGCTGAACTGGTGCCGCGGGTACCAGTGGGCGCACAGCGCCACCGCGCCCATCAGGTTGGCGGCGCAGCCCCAGCCGAGCAGGAAGCGGGCCAGCAGGAGCTGCCCTTCGTCGCGCGCCGCGGCCTGCGCCAGCGTGCCGGCCACCGCTACCGTGCCGAAGCCGATGATGGCGGCGCGCGGGCCGAAGCGGTCGAAGAGCGCGCCGAGCGGGATTTGGGCCAGCGCGGTCGCGATGAAGAAGACGCTGCCGGCCGCCCCGAGCGCCGCGGGGCCGAGTCCCAGGTCGGCGCGTAGCTCGGGCGCGATCACGCCCAGGCTGTTGCGGTGGAACTGGCTGAGCGACGCCACCGCGACCAGGGCGAGCCACAGGCCGGCGGCATGGGGAAGGCGGGGCGGCGCGGGGGTGGCGGGCATCGGTGGTCCTGGCAAGTCGGGTGGCGGCCCGTGCGGGGTGCAATGGCGGTGCTGTCGATGTTCCGCCGGTACCATCCATCAAGGAAGATTTGTGTTCTTATGCAAGCCATGAGTTTTTCTTTGGATTCAACGATCAACCTCGATCAACTGCGCACCTTCGCCCTGGTCGCCCGGGCCGGGAGCTTCACCGCCGCGGCCGCTTCCCTGGACTTGACCCAGCCCGCCGTCAGCCTGCAGGTGCGGCAGCTCGAGCGGCGCCTGGGAGTGCGGCTGCTGGAGCGCGTCGGCCGCAGGGTGAAGCCCACCGCCGCGGGCATGGAGCTGCTGGCCCACGCGCCGCGCATCGCCGGCGCGGTGGAAGCCGCGGTCGATGCCGTCCGGTCGCATTCCGAAGGCGTGTCGGGCCGCGTCCACCTGGCCACCAGCGTCACCAATTGCCTCTACTTCCTGCCACCCGTGTTGCGCCGCTTGCGCGAGGAGTTCCCGTCGCTGGCGATCGTCGTCAGCGCGGGCAACGTCGACGAAGTCATGGCCAAGGTCGAGGACAACCAGGTCGACCTGGCCGTCGTGACCCTGCCGGCGCCGTCGAGGTCGGTGTCGGTCACTCCATTGTTCAAGGGCGAGTTCGTGGCGATACGCCGATGCGGCTCGGCCGCGGACTGGCCGGCGCGGCTGACGCCCCGCGTGCTGCACCCGCTGCCCCAGGTGAAGTTCAGCGCGGGGACGAGCACGCAAGGCATCGTCGACGCCTGGCTGCGGCAGGCGGGCCGCGCGCGCGAGCCGGCCATGCAGCTCGACAGCGCCGAGGCCATCAAGGAAGTCGTGGCGGCCGGGCTGGGCTACGCCATCCTGCCGCGGATGGCGGTCACCGGGCGGGGCCACCACCCCGACCTGGAAGTCCGGCAGCTTTCGCCGCGCCTCTTTGGCACCCAGGCCATCGCCATGCGCGGCGACAAACCCATGACGCGCGCGCTTCGCAAGGTGTTCGAGGCCATCGTCGAGGAGGCGAGGCAGGGCAAGCGGATGGCCTGACGCCGGCGCGGCGGGGCAGTCCGCGCCTTGAGCCATCGCGGTGGGACAGCGCTCCTGCCGCCTTCCGCGGCCACGACTCAATTGGGCCAGTGGTGCTCGATGGGAAGGGGTGTACCCGGCGGCGCGGACGAAGGCATCTTTTGCTCCGCGAGCAACCGCTTCTTGATGCGACTCAACGCCACCGGCGTGACTCGCACATAGCTGGCGATGTCCTTCTGCGTCAAATGCCGCATCAACGGGCCGTAGAGCCTGATGAAACTCAGGTAGCGGTCTTCCGGCGACAAGGTCAGCAACTCCATCTCGCGCAACTCCTTGGCGCGGGCGTAGTAACGCATCACCGTTCCCATGCCACGCTGCCATTCGATGTGCCGGTCTGCCATCTTTTCGAGCATGTCGAAGTCCACTTGGTCGACCTGCGCATCCTGGACCGCATAGGCCGAGAAGCTGGTGACACCGCCCGGCTTCAGCGCGGCCAGGCTCGCGAAGCAGGTGCCGGGCAAGAGGAAAGCGTTGACCCAGTAGTCGCCCCTCGGGGTTTCATACACCAGCTTCAATATCCCTTGGGTGAGCACAAAGGCGAACGGCTTCTTCTGGCCAATGACGAACAGCGGCTCACCCTTGCTTAGCTGGATGGTCTGGGTCGCCGGGGCGATGAGGTGCCAATCGGGAAGTTCCGACTGGGCAAGGTGGCGGAAGGTGTCGAGGGTGCTGACGAAGGCGGTGGGTTGCTTCATCCTGAGTTGCTGTATCGGTTTCTCACAAATTGCGTGGTTGCCGTTAACCCGGGTTAACGACAACGTCTGCGCGGACAGGGATAGTGCCGGCCATGTCATCGCGGCTTCGGCAAGGAGGCTGCAGGAATGCCCGGATCCCCGTCCATCGACCTGGAAAAGCGGCTTGATGCTTTTGGGGAAACGGCTCTGCGCAGGGAAAGAGTGTCCAACAGAGGCACCCGATTTTCATGAAAAAAATTTCAGTTTCAAAAGTCACCGTTGCAAGGAGGAAGAAATGAAGCAAAGGGCATGGCTGGGCGCCATAGCCGCAGCCGCCGCGTTGTCGGGCTGCGGAGGGGGAGCGGGAAACCAAGGCGCCG
>CBJNAE010000162.1:0-8786 GCA_966433995.1 uncultured Ideonella sp.
GCATGTCGATCAGCGGGTAGGCGACCACCTGGCCGGGGCCGTGGTAGGTGACCTGTCCGCCGCGGTTGGTCTGCACCACCGGGATGTCGCCGGTGGACAGCAAGTGGTGGGGCTTGCCTGCCAGGCCCTGCGAGAACACGGGCGGGTGCTCGCAGAGCCAGATCTCGTCGGGCGTGTCCGGTGTGCGCGACTCCGTGAATTCGCGCATCGCGGCGGCAGTAGGCGCCAACTCCACCCGGCCGAGCCAGCGTAGCGTGGGCTGCGCCGCAGCCGGTAGGGTGGTCGTGCTCATTCTCCGCGGCGCTCACAGCACCATTTTCACCAGCGGGTGGGTGGTCAGCGTGCGGTAGATCTCGTCCAGCTGCTCGCGGCTGGTGGCCGTGACGGTGATGGTGATGCCCAGGTATTTGTTGCCGCTGCTGGGCCGGGTTTCGATGGTTTCCGGTCGGAAGGCCGGGTCCAGGCGCAGCGCGATCTGGATGACCGCGTCGGCGAAGCCGTCCACGTTCAAGCCCATCACCTTGATCGGGAAGGCCGAGGGGTATTCGATCAGCGATTGTTCGGGCGGGATTTCTTGCATGGGAGATGGGACAGCGGGAAGAGGCAGGGAACCAGCGCTCAGATGGACAAGTCGGCCTTGGCCCGCTGGTAGGCCTCGAACAGCTTGGCGTAGACCGGCCCGGGCTTGCCGTGCAGGGCGCCGTGGCCGACCGGCTGGCCATCGAGCGTGGTGACGGCCAGGATCTCCTTGGTGGCCGAGCTCAGCAGCAGTTCGTCGGCAGCCATGACTTCGGCTTCGGAGATCGGCCGCAGGTTGTAGGCCACCCCCACCTCCTCGCACAGGCCGCGCAGCAGGTCGTAACGGATGCCTTCCAGCACGTGTTCGCTCTTGGGCGGCCCGAGCAAGGCGCCCTCATGCACCACCCACACGTTGCTCGACGAGGCCTCGGTGAGGAAGCCGTCGCGGAACATGACCGTCTCGACGGCGCCGTGGTCGGCCGAGATCTGCCGCGCCAGCACGTTGCCCAGCAGCGAGGTGCTCTTGATGTCGCCGCGCTCCCAGCGGAAATCGCGCGCCGTCACGCAGGCCACGCCGCGGTGGCGCAGCACGGGGCTCAGGCCCTTCATCGGGCTGGACATCATGAATACCGTGGGCTCGGCGCCGGCGGGCATCGCGTGGTCGCGCAAGGCCACGCCGCGGGTGACCTGGATGTAGAGCAACTGGTCGGGTTCTTCGAGGCCGGCCACCAGGCGGCGGCAGCGTTCAAGCCACTCGGCCCCGGTGTGCGGGTTTTCGAGCCGCAGCTTGGACAGGCTGCGGCCCAGGCGCGCCATGTGGGCGTCGAAACAGAACAGCTTGCGCGCGTAGACGGGCACCACCTCGTAGACGCCGTCGCCGAAGATGAAGCCGCGGTCGAGCACCGACACCTTGGCCTGGTTCAAGGGCAGGTATTCGCCGTTCAGGTAGCACAGGCTGGCTGGGATGGTGGGCATGGCGTGCGCTCGCTCTTGCCCGGGGGGGGGGTTGACGAGCTTACTTGATCCAAAGCCGCAATGCATCCCAGGCGCTGCCGAAGAACCCCGCCTTGGCGACCGGCTCCAGCACGACCAGGGGCAGCTCGGCGACGGGCGTGCCGCCGGCGGTCTTGACCTTCAAGGTGCCGACGCGCTGGCCTTTCGCCAAAGGGGCCACCAGCGGGTCGGTGCGCTCGACCTGGGTCTGCAGCTTGCCGCCCTCGCCCTTGGGCAGGTTCAGGAAGACCGGGCCGGCGGCGCCGAGCTTGACCTGCTTGTCTTGGCCCTTCCAGACTTCCACCGTCGTGGCCGGCTGGCCGTCCTCGAACAGGCGGACGACGTCGAAGGCCTGGAAGCCCCAGTTGAGCAGCTTCTGGCTCTCGCCCGCGCGGGCCTCCATCGAAGTGGTGTTGAGGACCACGCTCAGCAGGCGGCGTTTGCCCGCGTCCGCGCCAGTGGCGCCGAGGTTGGGGAATTCGCGGGCGCTGCTGGCGACCAGGCAGTAGCCGGCCGCCTCGGTGTAGCCGGTCTTCATGCCGTCCACGGTGGGGTCGCGGCGCAGCAGCAGGTTGCGGTTGGGCTGGTTGATGTTGTTGTACTTGTACTCGCGGATGGAGTAGTACGAATAGAAGTCGGGGAAGTCGCGGATGATGCGCGAGGCGATGACGGACATGTCGCGCGCCGTGCTCTGGTGGCCGGGCTCGGTCAGGCCGGTCACGTTCTTGAAGGTGGTGTTCTTCAAGCCGAAGGCCTGGGCCTGGCGGTTCATCATCACCACGAACTGGTCGAGCGTGCCGCCCACCGCTTCGGCCAGGGCGACCGAGGCGTCGTTGCCCGACTGCACGATCATGCCGCGCAGCAACTCATCGACCCGGGGCGACATCGTTGTGTCGATGAACATCAGCGAGCCACCGCCCTTGCGCTCTTCCCAGGCGCGCTTGGAGACCGGCAACGTCTGTTCGAGCGCCAGCTTCTTGTCGCGGATCGCGCCGAAGACGACATAGGCCGTCATCAGCTTGGTCAACGAGGCCGGGTCGGACGGGGTGTCGGCGTTGCGTTCGGCCAGCACCTGCTGCGTCGTCATGTCGAGCAGGAGGTAGCTCTTGGCCGCCACTTCGGGGGGTTGGGGCGCCTGCGCCCAAGACAGGGCCGTGAAGGTCAGGCAAAGCAATCCGGCAATTAGTCGTTTCATCGGGAAATGGAAGTTTCAAAAAGAGAAAACAAACGGGGAGCGCGCGACCGCTGAAGCGAGGCCGGCGGCGTTCCTGGCGGACCGCCGCGGCCTTCAGGCGCCGCGGGCCTGCAGTTGCTGCACCACCGTGCTCCTGAGCAAGGCGAGTTGGCCGTGGAAGAAATGCCCGACGCCGGGGAAGACGATGACAGGCAGCACCTGCGGCCGCGCCCAATCGAGGGTGGATGACAAGGGCACGACATCGTCGGCCTCGCCGTGGACCACGATCGAGTGGGCCGGCACCGCCGGCATGGCCTGGCGCGCGGTGGAGGGCCCGACCAGCACGACATGGCCGGGCCTGTCACCTTCGGGCAGGCGGGCGATCGCCTCGGAGGCCATGTAGGCGCCGAAAGAGAAACCCGCCAGCGCGAACGGCGCCCCGCCGGGCGGCCGCATGGCGGCCAACACCGCCAGCACGTCCTCCAGCTCGCCCCGCCCTTCGTCCCACTGCCCCTGGGATTGGCCGACGCCGCGGTAATTGAACCGCACCGTCCGGTAGCCGAGTTGCAAGAAGGCGCGGGCCAGGGTCTGCACCACCTTGTTGTCCATGGTGCCGCCATGCTGCGGGTGCGGGTGGCAGATCAGCGCCCAGCCCTTCGCAGCGGAAGCGGCGTCGTCGGCGCCGTCGCCGGGCAGGTCGACCGCGCATTCCAGGTTGCCGGCCGGACCGGCGATGAGTGTTTTTTGGGTACGGGGATTCATCGGTCGGCCACTGGATCGCTCGGTCATCGCTCGGGTCAGCGCCCCACGTTCGGCGGCAGCACCAGGCGCTCCACCACCTGGCCGCCCTTGAGGTGCACGTCGACGATCTCGTCGATGTCGGACTCGTCCACGAAGGTATACCAGACGCCTTCCGGATAGACCACGGCCACGGGCCCGCCCGCGCAGCGGTCCAGGCAGCCGGCCTTGTTCACGCGCACACCGCCGGGGCCTGCCAGGTCCTCTTTCTTGATTCGCGATTTGCAATGGTCGAACCCGGCCTTAGCGCCGTGGTCCGCGCAGCAGTCTTCGCCGTTCTCGCGCTGGTTCAGGCAGAAAAAGATGTGGCGCTGGTAGTAGCTCATGGCGGCATTTTAGGGAATGCCCCCGGGCGGGGCCACGAGGCAAGGGGAGCGGCCCAGGGGCGCGCAGGGGCAATCAGCGCCCGGCGCGCGTCACCGCAATCGCCCACAGGTTCATCATCGCCGCGTAGGGCCAAAGCCAGCCCACCCACTGCGCGGCGCCGTGGAAGTGGATGAACCGGCCCTGCTCCCAGGCCTGCAGGCTGGCGGCGAAATACGCGTCCGGCGGCGCCTGGTTGACGCAGGCGACCAGGGCGGTGGCGGCCATCAGACCGAGGGCAGCCGATGCGCGGGGGGACAGCCGCGACAGCATCAGCGCCACCGCCAGGCCCGAGCCGCAGGCCGACAGGCCCAGCGGCGTCACCCAGGCCAGCGCATGGTCGGGGCCGAAGTTCAACGCGGTCGACAAAGTGGTGGCGGCCAGCCCCAGTGCCGTCGCGCCGACCGC
This sequence comes from uncultured Ideonella sp., assembly GCA_966433995.1. Classification (GTDB taxonomy): domain Bacteria; phylum Pseudomonadota; class Gammaproteobacteria; order Burkholderiales; family Burkholderiaceae_C; genus JANPCX01. Next base: position 4,256 of record CBJNAE010000162.1, read on the forward strand.
CATCACGCAGCGGCGCCAGCCCGGCGGCGACACGGCGTACATCACCAGACAAGGCAGCAGTTGACCCAGCAGGATGGCGAGGAACTCCGTCACCGGCAGCAGCGGCGGGCGCTCTTGCAGCGGCATGAAGGATTCGGCCCACCACAGCGTCGCCGGTGTGTCGGCCAGCAACTCGCCGACCCAATCCTGCAGCCTGCCCAGCACCTGGCCGACGCCCAGCGGCACCGGCAGCGGGAACAACAAGCCCAGCGGCCAAAGCAGCAGCAGGGTGAGCCCGCCGGCGCTGCGGGGCACGAACCAGCGGTCCCGCCAGCTCTGCCAACGCGCGGCGCCGCCCAGTGCCAGGATGCCCATCGCCGCGCCGGCGCCGAGCGCCGCGCCGAGCGTGTTCAGCGCCAGGTCGAGGTTGGAAGGCACGCGGTTCGGCAGGAAGTTCTGCAGCAGCTCGCAGCAGAAGGAAAGCGTCAGGCCCGCCGCCGCGCCGGCCGCCCCGCCCCAGGCCAGCCGCCCGCCGCCGCGCACCACGGCCACGCAGGCCAACGCGCCCAGCGGCAGGTAGCCCAGCAAGTTGGCGACCAGGTCGAAGCCTGTCCAGTACTTCGGCCAGGGCGACTCGAGGAAAAGCCAGACGCTGCCGCGCGGCAGGCGCCAACCCTCGAACGGATAAAGGCTAGCGTAGACGATCACCGCGGCGCACAGCAGGCCCAGCGGCACGGCCGACGTTCGGTGGCGCGGCACGAATGCAGCCAAGCCGCAAGCTCAACCGGAGAAGGGCTTGACCACCGCCAGGACCACGATGGCGGCGAAGACCAGCACCGCCGCCTCGTTGAAGACGCGGAACCAGCGGTGGCTGCGGCGGTTGGCGAATTGCTCGAACTTCCTGAGCAAGGAACGGCAAGCGTGGTGGTAGCCCACGGCCAGGGCCACCAGGAAGAGCTTGGCGTACAGCCAGGCGTGGTGCCCGCTCCCCCAGTAGCCCCACCACAGCCAGACGCCCAGCAGCAGCGCCGGCACCATCAGGAGGCTGCTGAACCGGTAGAGCTTGCGCGCCATGACCAGCAGGCGCTCCCGCTCCGCGTGGCTTTCCGACGGCACCATGGCCAGGTTGACGAAGATGCGGGGCAGGTAGAACAGGCCGGCGAACCAACTGGCCACGAAGATGATGTGCAGGGCTTTGATCCAGAGCATCGGGGCATTATGGCAACGCTCCCGTGCGGGGTCGCAAGCCGGCGAAGCCGGAAAAAGAAAAGCCCTGGCGGTGAAGCCAGGGCCTAAATGCCTTATCGCTGTCATCACGGCAAGGCACCTGCTCAGGGAGGAAAAGCAGGGAACGCGACCATACAGCCGGCGCTCAACGCAAATGTTAGCAGATGTAGCGATTGGTTTGCTGACAGGAGGCTTACTCGGGGCGCCGGACAGCGCGAGGGCCGGGTTCACATTTGCAGCGGAAAATCGCAGCGATCGCCAAAGGACCCCCGACATGACCGCCCGCACACACAGCCCATGCGCCGACTTCCCCGCCAACCGCCCCCGCCGCTTGCGGCGGGACGCGTTCACCCGCGCCCTGGTGCGCGAGAACCGCTTGCATGCGAGCGACTTGATCCTGCCGGTGTTCGTCCTGGAAGGCAGCCAGCGCTGCGAGGACGTGGCTTCCATGCCCGGCGTTCAGCGGCTGAGCCTGGACCGCCTGTTGCCGGTGGCGGAAGAATGCGTCGCGCTGGGCATCCCGGTGATGGCCCTGTTCCCGGTGCTCGACCCTGGGCTCAAGACCGAGGACGGCCGCGAGGCCCTCAACCCGGAAGGGCTGGTCCCCACGGTCGTGCGCGAACTCAAGCAGCGCTTCCCCGGGCTGGGCCTGATGACCGACGTGGCGCTGGACCCCTACACCAGCCATGGGCAGGACGGCTTGATCGACGCCGAGGGCTACGTGCTGAATGACGAGACGCTGGCCGTGCTGACCCGCCAGGCGGTGGTCCAGGCACAGGCCGGGGTCGATATCGTGGCGCCGAGCGACATGATGGATGGCCGCGTCGGCGCGATCCGGGCCGCGCTGGAACAGCAAGGGCTGATCCACACCCGCATCATGGCCTACAGCGCCAAGTACGCGAGCAGCTTCTACGGCCCCTTTCGCGACGCGGTGGGCTCGGCCAGGAACCTCGGCAAGAGCGACAAGAAGACCTACCAGATGGACCCGGCCAACGGCGACGAGGCGCTGCGCGAAGTGGCGCTGGACCTGCAGGAGGGGGCCGACATGGTGATGGTCAAGCCCGGCATGCCCTACCTGGACATCGTGCGCCGGGTGAAGGACGAGTTCCGCGTGCCCACCTTCGCCTACCAGGTCAGCGGCGAGTACGCCATGCTCAAGGCCGCGGCGGCCAACGGCTGGCTCGACCACGACGCGGCCATGATGGAAAGCTTGCTGGCCTTCAAGCGCGCCGGCGCCGACGGCGTGCTCACCTACTTCGCGCGCGACGCCGCGCGGCTGCTCGGCCGCGCGGCCTGACACCAGCGAGCCGGCCCGAGCCCATGCGCATCTTCCATTTCCACGGCGACCAGTTCACCGAGCTTTCCGACCTGCCCGACCACATGCCCGACAGCGGTTACCTCTGGGTCGGCAGCGCGCGCCGCGAATTCGAGGTGAACACGGCCCGGCTGCAAGCGGCCCTGCAGCGTTGGACCGGCGGCCAGATGGTCGACCTGCACGTGGCCGACCTGCTGAACAACCAACTGCCCTCCCACTACGAATACACCTCCTGGTACGACATGCTGGTGTTCCGCCGCCTCGCCGCGGGCAGCGGCAGCGCGGCGATGTTCATGGACGAGCAGCAGGGCACCGCCAGTTCGGCGCGCGCCGCGCTGAAGGCGGTCGACACCAGCCCGGTGGGCTTCGCGCTGTTCGACCGGGTGCTGCTCACGGTGCACCCTACCGACTGCCAGGTGCGCGACTTCTTCGCCAAGCGCTTCCAGCAGCAGGTGGCGCAACAGCACGCGGCGGGCGGCGGCGAAATCCGCGGCGCCGCCCGGCTGCCCCTGAGCGCGGCCGACTTGATGCTGCGCATGGTCAACCACATGGTCGACGGCTACCTGGAACTGCGCCGGCTGCTGACGCGCCAGCTGGGCTATGTGCAGCAGGAGCTTTTCAACCCGGCCAGCACCTTCGACAACTGGCAGATGCTGCTGGAGTCGCGCGACACCCTGCACATGCTGGAGAACACCTGCGAGGACCAGCGCAGCGCCATCACCGAATGGATCGACGCCCTGGACGAGTGGCCCGACGAGGCCGACCCGGCGGCGCGGCGCGAGCGGGAGCTGCTGCGCGTGCGTTCGCGCGACGTGCTGGAACACATCGAGCGGGTGCTGGGCCACGTGCGCCGGCTCGAATCGTCGGCCGAGACCGCGGTGCAGATGCACTTCGCGGCGCAAAGCCACCGCACCAACACCATCATGCGCACGCTCACCGTGCTGACGGCGATCTTCCTGCCGTTGAACCTGGTGACCGGCTTTTTCGGCATGAATTTCGAAGGCCTGCCGCTGATCCACAGCGCCACCGGCTTCTGGGCCACCCTCGGCCTGATGCTGGCGCTGGGCATCGGCTTGAGCTTGTTCTTCTGGCGCAAGCGCTACCTCGGCCGCTCCCGCTGAACGCCCCGCCCGCCCGCACCGGTGCTGGGCGCAAAACACGGCCATAGCTCAGGCACATGGCGAGCATGTGCAACGATGAGTAGGTGCTTTTTGGCCCGATGAGCGGGCATGCGCGGAAAACTCTCAGCCTCTCAGGGCTGGCGGCGGCCGCCGTAGGGGTCGTCGAAGCCCAATGCCGCCAGGATGGCCGTCTCCAACGACTCCATCTCCTCGGCCATCGCCTCGTCGACGTGGTCGTAGCCCTGGGCATGCAGCGCGCCGTGCACCAGCAGGTGGGCGTAATGGGCCTGCAGGGAAATGCCCAGCTCCCCGGCCTCGCGCTCGACCACCGGCGCGCACAGCACCAGGTCGGCCATCACCACCGGGCTTTCCGGCGGGCGGGCGTAGTCGAAGGTGAGCACGTTGGTGGGGTAGTCCTTCTGCCGGTAGTCGCGGTTCAGCGCCTGGCCCTCTTCCTGGCCGACGACGCGGACCGTGATCTCGGCCGGGTGGCGCAGGGCGGCCCGGATCCAGCGGGCCGCCTTCGCCCGGGGCAGCGCTTGGCGGTGCGGCGCCAGCAGTGGGTCGCGGGCAAATTGCAGGGACAAAGCCAATTCCGGCGGCGCCGGTGCTTTCCGGGCCTTGTTGCCGGCCGCCTTCGCAGCCGCCTTCACCGGCGCGCCCCCGTGGCGTCGTCGTAGGCTTCGACGATGCGCGCCACCAGCGGGTGGCGCACCACGTCGGCCGCGCCGAAACGCGTCGTGGCGATGCCGCTGACGCGGCGCAGCACCCGCTCGGCATCGATGAGGCCGCTCTCGGCGCCGCGCGGCAGGTCGATCTGGCTGACGTCGCCGGTCACCACGCACTTGCTGCCGAAGCCGATGCGGGTGAGGAACATCTTCATCTGCTC
>CBJNAE010000163.1:0-8779 GCA_966433995.1 uncultured Ideonella sp.
GCGTCCTCGTGATACGTGACGGCCGGGATCATCACCCAGTTGCGCGCCAGGTTCGGGCCGGAGAGCTTCTTGATGCGCGACAGCGGCTGGCGCTCGATCGGGCCGAACTTGGCGAAGTCGACCTGCGGCCAGGGCAGCAGGCCGGGGAAGGCGCCGCCCGCGGCCGCGCCGCCGCCGGGTTTGTTGGCGGTCTGTGCCTGCGTCTGCACGCTGCCGGCCATCACGCCCTTGACGAAACCTTGCACGTCGCCCTGGGTGATGCGCCCTTTCGGGCCACTGCCCTTGACCTCCCCCAGCGGCACGCCCAGCTCGCGGGCGAGCTTGCGCACGGAGGGCGAGGCGTGGGGCAGCCTGCCCTTGGGCGCGGTGGGTTCATGGGGCGGTAGCGCGGCGGTGGGCACTTGTTTTTGCGAGCCCGTTTCGCTCTTCTCTTCCGTTCTCCCTGACCCTTCGACAAGCTCAGGAGTGAACGCAACGCTACGCGTTGTCGAAGAGCATGTAGCGGCACTCGTGGGGGCTTCGACAGGCTCAGCCCGAACGGAGGAAGAGGAAGCCTCGACCACGGCCAGCGGCTTGCCCTTGGACACCTTGTCGCCCACTTTGACCAACAGTTCCTTCACCACGCCGGCGTGCGACGACGGGATCTCCATCGACGCCTTGTCGGACTCGACGGTGATCAGGCTCTGCTCCACCTTGACGGTGTCGCCGGGCTTGACGAAGACCTCGATGACGGCGACTTCGTCGAAGTCGCCGATGTCGGGGACGGTGACGGTGACCGTGCCGCCGGAGGCTGCGGGCTCAGCCGCAGGCGCGGGGGCCGGTGCGGGCTGCGCGGCGGCGGGAGCAGCCGGTGCCTGGGCCGCGGCCGGCGCGGATGTCGCGGCGGCCGGCGCGCCGGCGCCTTCGGCTTCGACCAGCAGGACCAGCGAACCTTCGCTGACCTTGTCGCCGAGCTTGACCTTCATCTCCTTGACCACGCCCGCGTGGGTCGACGGGATCTCCATCGACGCCTTGTCGGACTCGACCGTCAGCAGCGACTGGTCCACCTTCACCGTGTCGCCGGGCTTGACCAGCAGCTCGATGATCTCCACATCCTTGAAGTCGCCGATGTCCGGGACCTTGACTTCTACCAATGCCATGTTGTTCGTCTCCGTTGAAGTCTCGTGCCGCGGTGGATCAGGCGTAGAGCGGGTTGATCTTGTCGGCATTGATGCCGTACTTCTTGATGGCCTCAAGCACCTTGGCCGCCGGCAACGTGCCCTCGTCGGCCAGGGCCTTCAGCGTGGCCACGACGATGTAGTGGCGGTTGATCTCGAAGTGCTCGCGCAGCTTGCTGCGGAAGTCGCTGCGGCCGAAGCCGTCGGTACCGAGCACGCGGTAGGCGCGGCCCTTGGGAATAAAGGCCCGGATCTGCTCGGCGTAGTTCTTCATGTAGTCGGTCGAGGCGATCACCGGGCCGGCGTGGGGGTCGAGCTGCTGGGTCACGAAAGGCACGCGCGGGGTTTCCGTCGGGTGCAGCAGGTTCCAGCGGTCGGCGTCCTGGCCGTCGCGGGCCAGCTCGTTGAAGCTCGGGCAACTCCAGACGTTGGCGGCCACGCCCCAGTCCTTCTCCAGAAGCTCCTTGGCGGCCATCGATTCGCGCAGGATGGTGCCGCTGCCCAGCAGGTTGACACGCGGCAGTTTCTTCGCGCCGGTCGCTTCCTGCAGCAGGTACATGCCTTTGATGATCTGCTCTTCGGTGCCGGCCTTCAGGCCCGGCATCGGGTAGTTCTCGTTCAGCAGCGTGAGGTAGTAGAAGACGTTGTCCTGCTTCTCGACCATGCGCTTCAAGCCGTGGTGCAGGATGACGCCCACTTCGTGCGCGAAGGTGGGGTCGTAGCTGATGCAGTTGGGGATGGTGCCGGCCAGGATGTGGCTGTGGCCGTCTTCGTGCTGCAGGCCTTCGCCGTTGAGCGTGGTGCGGCCCGAGGTGCCGCCGAGCAGGAAGCCGCGCGCCTGCATGTCGCCCGCCGCCCAGGCCATGTCGCCGATGCGCTGGAAGCCGAACATCGAGTAGTACACGTAGAACGGCACCATGATGCGGTTGTTGGTGGAGTACGACGTGGCCGCGGCGATCCAGCTGCCCATGCCGCCGGCCTCGTTGATGCCTTCCTGCAGGATCTGGCCGTCGGTGCTCTCGCGGTAGTACATCACCTGGTCCTTGTCGACCGGCGTGTACTTCTGCCCTTCGGGGTTGTAGATGCCGATCTGGCGGAACAGGCCCTCCATGCCGAAGGTGCGGGCCTCGTCGACGAGGATGGGCACCGAGCGCGGGCCGATGTCCTTGTCGCGCAGCAGTTGGGTCAGGAAACGCACGTAGGCCTGGGTGGTGCTGATCTCGCGGCCTTCGGCGGTGGGCTCCAGCACGGCCTTGAAGGTGTCCAGCGGCGGCACGGTGAGCTTCTCGTCGGCCTTGGTGCGGCGGTGCGGCAGGTAGCCGCCCAGGGCCTTGCGGCGCTCGTGCAGGTACTTCATCTCCGGCGTGTCGTCGGCCGGGCGGTAGAACGGCAGGTCGCCGTCGATCTGGGCGTCGCTCACCGGGATGTTGAAGCGGTCGCGGAAGCTCTTGATGTCGTCGTTGGTGAGTTTCTTGGTCTGGTGGGCGGTGTTCTTGCCCTCGCCGCTCTTGCCCATGCCGAAGCCCTTGACGGTCTTGATCAGCAGCACGGTGGGCTGGCCCTTGTGGTTGACCGCGCGGTGGTAGGCGGCGTAGACCTTCTGCGGGTCGTGGCCGCCGCGGTTCAGGCGCCAGATGTCGTCATCGCTCATCTTGGACACCATCTCCAGCAGCTTGGGATGCTGGCCGAAGAAGTGTTTGCGCACGAAGGCGCCGTCGTTGGCCTTCATCGCCTGGTAGTCGCCGTCGACGGTGTCCATCATCACCTTGCGCAGGATCTCGTCCTTGTCGCGCGCCAGCAGCGGATCCCAGTAGCCGCCCCAGAGCAGCTTGATGACGTTCCAGCCCGAGCCGCGGAACTCGCCTTCGAGCTCCTGGATGATCTTGCCGTTGCCGCGCACCGGGCCGTCCAGGCGCTGCAGGTTGCAGTTGATGACGAAGATCAGGTTGTCGAGCTTCTCGCGCGCGGCCAGGCCGATGGCGCCCAGGGACTCGGGCTCGTCCATCTCGCCGTCGCCGCAGAACACCCAGACCTTGCGCTTGGAAGTGTCGGCGATGCCGCGGGCGTGCAGGTATTTCAGGAAGCGCGCCTGGTAGATCGCCATCAGCGGGCCCAGGCCCATCGACACCGTGGGGAATTGCCAGAACTCGGGCATCAGCTTGGGGTGGGGGTAGCTGGAGATGCCCTTGCCGTCGACCTCCTGGCGGAAGTTGAGCAGTTGCTCTTCGGTCAGCCGGCCTTCCATGAAGGCGCGGGCGTAGATGCCCGGGGATGAGTGGCCCTGGATGTAGAGCAGGTCGCCGCCGTGGGTGCCGCCGTTGGCGGTGTCGTCGGCGTGCCAGAAGTGGTTGAAGCCGGCGCCGAACATCGTGGCCAGCGAGGCGAAAGAGGAGATGTGGCCGCCCAGGTCGCCGCCGTCGGCGGGGTGCAGGCGGTTGGCCTTGACGACCATGGCCATCGCGTTCCAGCGCATGTAGGCGCGCAGGCGTTCTTCGATCTCCAGGTTGCCGGGGCAGCGCTCTTCCTGGTCGGCGGGGATGGTGTTGACGTAGGCCGTTTTGGCGGAGAAGGGAATGTCGATACCGGCCTGGCGGGCGTGGTCGATCAGTTGTTCCATCAGGAAGTGGGCGCGTTCCCCGCCTTCCGAGCCGATGACGGCCGACAACGCGTCCAGCCATTCACGTGTTTCTTGGGAATCGGTGTCGTTCGCGGCGGCACCCGGAAAAGACTCAGGCATGGCGGACATGTTGTCTCCTGTCTAGTGATGGATTTGGTAGCGCGGGAGTGTCGCACAAAGCTCTGATTTTTCAAATAGTGCCAATCATTTTTATATTGTGAAAAGTCATGGTGCAGCGCAATAACGATCCGCCTCGCCGCTCGCAAAGGCCCGCGGACACTGCAACCCGATAATTCCCGGATGCCTTTCGGAAAACACCTTGCCAGCGCGGCGCTGCCGCTGCCTTCCACCCATGCCCCGCGCCGCATGTTCTGGCGCTGGTGGCGCAAGCAAAGCCCCGCCCAGCAGGACCGCTTCGCGACGCTGGGGCCGCTGATCTCGGTGCTGCTGTTCCTGGCGGCCATCATTTCGGCCTTCTGGTACCTGCGGAACGAGGAGTTCGAGCGCGAGCACGAGTCGGTCAAGCGCGACACCGAGATCTCGCAACAACAGGTGCGGCTTCGCCTGATCGAGAACCAGGAGCAGCTCGTGCGCATGGCGCGCGAGGTGGTCACCCGGTCGATCACCGGCGCCGACTTCGCCGGCCAGGCGGAAAACCTCAGCCGCGAGCGCCCCGAGATCGACGCCATCGTCTGGCTGAACCAGCACCGCGTCAAACGCGCGGCCTATTCCGCCAGCAGCCACTGGCTGGACGCCAACGTCAGCAGCGCCGAGCTGAACCTGTCGCTGCCCGTGCTGAACAGCGGCTCGCCTTCCGAAGCCGCTTTCCTGGCCGCGGCGCGCATGCGCCAGCCGGCCTATTCCAAGCCCTTCCAGGACCCGAGCGGCAACACCATCATCCAGCTGCACGTGCCGCTGGTGGAGCGCGGCGTGTTCGTCGGCACGGTGGTGGCGCAGTATTCGGTGGAGAGCCTGCTCCGGTTCTTCATACCGCCCGACGTCAGCAAGCGCCACGCGATCAGCCTGACCGACGACAGCGGCACCGTGCTGGCCAGCACCGTGACGGCCATGCCCGGCCAGGCGGCGAAGGCGGCGCAGCTGGTGCACGAGGTGCCGATGAGCCCGGTGGGCAACGGCCTGATCCTGCGCGGCCAGGGCTACCGCACCTCGATCGGCCTGATCAGCAACACCCTGTTCTGGATGGTGGCGGCGCTGTCGGCGCTGACGGTGTGGATGTTGCTCGGCACCTGGCGCCACATGCGGCGCCGGCTGCAGATGCAGAACGCGCTGGTGACCGAGGCCAACTTCCGCCGCGCCATGGAGAACTCCATGCTCACCGGCATGCGGGCGATGGCCATGGACGGGCGGATCACCTACGTCAACCCCGCCTTCTGCGCGATGACGGGTTTCTCCGAGGGCGACCTCGTCGGCCAGCGGCCGCCCTACCCCCACTGGCCGCCCGACCGCCACGAGGAAAACACCCGGCTGCTGCAGCAGGAACTGCAGGGCCGCAGCCCGCCGGGCGGCATCGAGGTGAAGATCATGCGCAAGGACGGCGGCGTCTTCGACGCCCGCATGTACGTCTCGCCGCTGATCGACCCCAAGGGCGTGCAGACCGGCTGGATGACCTCGATGACCAACATCACCGAGGCCAAGCGCGTGCGCGACCAGCTCACCGCCTCGCACGAGCGTTTCACCACCGTGCTGGAGGGCCTGGACGCCGCGGTGTCGGTGCAGGCGGTGCAGCAGGGCGAGTTGCTGTTCGCCAACCGCTCCTACCGCCTCTGGTTCGGCGCCGACGCGCAGGGGCATGTGCTGCTGGCCGGGGACGACCCGCAGGTCGCCGCGATGCTGGCGGAGAACGACGACGCCGTCGACACGCTCGGCGGCCTTCCCACCCAGGAACTCATGGAAGCGGGGACGGACACCCGCGAGGTCTTCGTCCCGCACCTGAACAAATGGTTCGACGTGCGCGCGCGCTACCTGCAGTGGACCGATGGCCGGCTGGTGCAGATGTTGATCGCCACCGACATCACCGCCCGGCACACCGCCGAGGCGCTGGCCGCCGCGCAGGCGGACAAGGCCCAGGTCACCAGCCGGCTGGTGACGATGGGCGAGATGGCCTCGTCGGTGGCCCACGAGCTGAACCAGCCGCTGACCGCCATCTCCAACTACTGCAACGGCATGGTGTCGCGGGTGCGCGCCGGCGCGATCGAGACCGAGGACCTGATCGCCGCGCTCGAGAAAACCTCCAAGCAGGCCCAGCGCGCCGGGCAGATCATCCACCGCATCCGCGCCTTCGTGAAGCGCAGCGAGCCGCAGCGCCAGCCCACCGAGGTGCGCACCATGGTGGACAACGCGGTGGAGCTGGCCGGCATCGAGCTGCGCCGCCGCCACGTCGACATCCACACCTATGTGGCGCAGCGGCTGCCGCGGGTGGAGGTCGACCCCATCCTGATCGAGCAGGTGCTCCTGAACCTCATGAAGAACGCCGCCGAGGCGATCGACATGGCCAAGCTGCCGCGGGCGCGGCGCAACATCGAGCTGCGGGTCGTGCCCAAGCACATGCCCGACGAGGGCGGCATGATCGAGTTCAGCGTCACCGACATGGGCCCCGGCATCAAGGAAGAAGTGATCAACCGGCTCTACGAAGCCTTCTTCTCGACCAAGGCCGAGGGCCTGGGCATCGGCCTGAGCCTGTGCCGCACCATCATCGAGTCGCACCGGGGCCGTATCAGAGGGCAAAACCTCTACAATGGCTCTTCCGTGGTGGGTTGCTGTTTCAGTTTCACGCTGCCCGTGGAAACCGCGCAGGCCGCAGCCCCCGCCGCACCTCCCCTCCCCGCCACCAACCCCGCAGAGACCCCATGAGCCTGATTCCCAAGAAAGGCACCGTCTACGTCGTGGACGACGACGAAGCCGTGCGCGATTCGTTGCAATGGCTGCTCGAAGGCAAGGACTACCGGGTGAAGTGCTTCGACTCGGCTGAGTCCTTCCTGTCGCGCTTCGACCCGCGCGAGGTGGCCTGCCTCATCGTCGACATCCGCATGGACGGCATGAGCGGCCTGGAGCTGCAGGACAAGCTGCTGGAGCGCCACTCGCCGCTGCCGGTGGTCTTCATCACCGGCCACGGCGACGTGCCGATGGCCGTCACCACGATGAAGAAGGGTGCGATGGACTTCATCGAGAAGCCCTTCAAGGAAGACGAGCTGCTCGGCCTGGTCGAACGCATGCTCGACCAGGCGCGCTCGGCCTTCTCGCACCACCAGGAAGCCGCCAGCCGCGACGCGCTGCTGTCGCGCTTGACCACCCGCGAGGCGCAGGTGCTGGAGCGCATCGTCGCCGGCCGGCTGAACAAGCAGATCGCCGACGACCTGGGCATCAGCATCAAGACCGTCGAGGCCCACCGCGCCAACATCATGGAAAAGCTCAACGCCAACACCGTGGCCGACCTGCTGAAGATCGCCCTCGGCGCGCAAGCCAAGGCTTGAGCCGCGCTCCGGCCCCCTTTCCGACCCAGGCCGCCGTCGTGCGGCCTTTGCTTTTTTTTCCGGCCGGCGCGCATCGATCCCCTGAAACCACCGCAACACCACTACTGCCATGACCGCAAAAATCATCGACGGCAACGCCCTTTCCCGCCACCTCCGCGCCGACGTGGCCGCCCGCGCCGCCAAGCTCGCCCGGCTCGGCCGCAAGCCGGGGCTGGCGGTGATCCTCGTCGGCGACGACCCGGCCAGCCAGGTGTATGTGCGCAACAAGGTCAAGGCCTGCGAGGACAACGGCCTTCATTCGGTCTTCGAGAAATATGACGCCGGCCTGTCCGAAGGCGAATTGCTGCAGCGCATCCAGGCGCTGAACGCCGACCCGGCCATCCACGGCATCCTGGTGCAGATGCCGCTGCCCAAACACATCAACCCGCACAAAGTGATCGAGACCATCGCCACGACCAAGGACGTGGACGGTTATTCCACCCTGAGCGCCGGCGAGCTGATGACCGGCCTGTCCGGCTTCCGACCCTGCACGCCCTACGGCTGCATGAAGCTGATCGAGAGCACCGGCATCGACCTGCGCGGCAAGCACGCGGTGGTGATCGGCCGCAGCAACACCGTCGGCAAGCCGATGGGCCTGCTGCTGCTGCAGGCCAACGCCACCGTGACCATCTGCCACAGCGCCACCGCCGACATCGGCCACCACACCCGCCAGGCCGACGTCGTCGTCGCAGCGGTGGGCCGCCCCGGCACGCTGACGGCCGGCATGGTCAAGCCCGGCGCCGTGGTCATCGACGTGGGCATCAACCGCAAGGCCGACGGCAAGCTGTGCGGTGACGTCGACTTCGACGGCGTCTGCCAGGTGGCTTCCGCCATCACCCCGGTGCCCGGCGGCGTCGGCCCGATGACGATCACGATGCTGCTCGTCAACACCATTGAAGCCGCGGAACGCGGCCTCACATGAGTTTCGACGCGGTTGCAATCCGGACCGCGCCCAAGGGGTCAGTCATCATTTAAATCCCCCTGCGCCCCCGCCGCCGCGCAAATGCGGCACCATCGTCCCGTTCCAGCAACCACTCGACGCGCCATGACCAATCCCCTGTTGGATCCTTCCCCGCTGCCCTCGTTCGCCGATGTCCGCCCCGAGCATGTCGCGCCAGCGCTGGACGTGCTGCTGTCCGAGGCCGGCACGGCGCTCGAGACGGTCACCCAGGAAGGCTTCGCGGCCGATTACGACGCGCTGTCCTCGGTGCTCGACGTCGCCACCGAGCGGCTGGGCCGCGCCTGGGGCATGGTGGTGCACCTCAAGGCCGTGGCCGACACGCCCGCGCTGCGCGCCGCCTACAACGACAACCTGGGTCGCGTCACCGAGTTCTACACCCGGCTCGGCGCCGACGAGCGCCTTTACGCCAAGTACAAGGCGGTGATGGCCAGCCCGGCGGCCGCCTCGCTGAAGCCTGCGCGCAAGAAGGCGCTGTCCAACGCGCTGCGCGACTTCGTGCTGTCCGGCGCCGAGC
>CBJNAE010000164.1:0-8695 GCA_966433995.1 uncultured Ideonella sp.
TGGCCGCCACCTCCGAAATGGATGTGAGCCCGAGCAGGCCCATGTCGCGCTGGATTTCGTCGGCGAGGATGCGGATCGCGTGGCGCACGCCGGCTTCGCCGGCCACGGCCGCCGCATAGTTGAAGGGGCGGCCCACGAACACGAATTTGGCGCCGAGCGCGAGGGCCTTCAGGACGTCCGTCCCGCGCCGCACGCCGCTGTCCATCATCACCGGGAAGTCGGCGCCGACCGCCCGCACCACCTCGGGCAACACGCGCAGCGGCGAAACCGCACCGTCGAGCTGGCGGCCGCCGTGGTTGGACACGATCAGGCCGTCGGCGCCCATGTCCCGCGCCCGTCGCGCATCCTCGTGGCTCATGATGCCCTTCACCACGAGGTTGCGCCTCCAGCGGCGGCGGATGAGGGCCAGGTGGTCCCAGTCCAGGTGGTCCTTGGCGCCGAAGTCGCGCGCCGCCCGCGACGAGAGGATGGGGGCGCCCCGGGTCGCGTGCGAGTTCTCGAAGTGCGGCATGCCGTGGGCGACGATCGTCCGCAGGAAAGTGCCGATCGTCCAGCGCGGGTGGGTGAGGCCCTCCCAAGCCAGGCGCAGGCTCGGCCTCAGGGGCGTGGAAAAACCCGCGCGGATGTTGTTCTCGCGGTTGGCGAGCACCGCGGTGTCGACCGTCAGCACGAGCGTCTCGACGCCCGCGCGGTCGACACGGTCGACCAGGGCCTCGATCTTGTCGGCTTCGCCGGGCAGGTAGGCCTGGAACCAGGTCTGCGGCGCCGCGGCGACCACTTCTTCCAGCGGGATGAGCGAGGAGCCGCTCATGATCATCGGGACGCCTTCGGCCGCCGCCGCGCGGGCTTGCGCGAGGTCGCCGCGGTAGGCGCTCAGGGCGCTGATGCCCATGGGCGCGATGCCGAAGGGCGACGCGTAGCGCCGGCCGAGGAGCCCGGCCGCCTGGCCGCGGCGGGACACGTCGCGCAGCACCCGCGTGACGAAGCCGAGTTCGTCGAACGCGGCGCGGTTGTCGTGCAGCGAGGCCGAGTCTTCCGCGCCGCCGGAAATGTAGGCGAAGAGCGGCCGCGGCAGGCGTCGGCGGGCGCTCGCCTCGAAATCCCGCAGCGACAGGAATTCCCGCAGGCCAGGGCTTTTCACCATCGGGGCCGCCGCGGGGAGGGGTGCTGCAGCATGCGGCGTTCAGTTGACCTGGATGTTCGCTTCGCGGATGACCTTGTCCCACACCGCGGTCTCCTTGCGGATCATGTCGGCGAGACCAGCGGCATCCGCCAGGTCGACGTCGACGCCTTGCTCCTCGAAGCGCTTGGCCAGCCCCGGGTCCGTGGACGCCTGCTTCATCGCCTCGTAGAGCCGCGCGATGACAGGCTCGGGCGTGCCGGCCGGGGCGAACAGGGCATTCCAGCTCTGGTAGCCGAAGCCCTGCACGGTGTTCGAGATCAGGGGGAACGCCTTCAGCGGGGCCGCGGCGCTGGGGGCCGTCAGGCCGATGACGCGGATGGCGCCGGTCTGGGCCATGCTGGTGAACGATGGCATGGTGCCGAACATGGCGTGGATCTGGCCCGCGGCCAGTTCGGTGGTCGCTTGCGAGGCGCCGCGGTACGGCACGTGCCTGACATCGATCCGCGAAGCGTGCGCGAAAAGCTCCGTGCCCAGGTGCCCCAGGCCCCCGACGCCCGCGGACCCGAAGTTCAGCTCGCCCGGATGGGCCCTGGCGTAAGCGACCAGTTCCGCGACGGTCCTGAACGGCATCTTCGCCGTGACCACCAGCACGTGCGGCGCCGTGGCGATCATGCCGACCGGCGCGACCTGGGTGAGGATGTCCACCCTGGGCTTCTGCAGCAGGGGCTGCGCGGTGATGTTGCCGGAGGCGGCGAACAGCAGCGTGCTGCCATCGGCCTTGGCGCTGGTCACCTTCCTCATCGCCGGCACCCCGGCGCCGCCGCCGGTGTTGTCGATGATGAAGGTCTGACCCAGGATCGCGCCCATGGCTTTGGCCAGGTCGCGGCCGAGGACGTCGGTCGCGCCCCCGGCGGCGAATGGAATCACGATGCGGGTCGGGGCCGCAGAGCCGGTTTGCGCCTTGGCGGCCAGCGAGGCGAATGCCGCCGCCGAAGCAAGGAAGGCGCGGCGGGTGTTGTGCCTGTGTGTCATGGGACGTGTCTCCTCCAGCGAGGCCCGCATGATCGAGACAAAGCCCCTCGGCCGGCAACGCGTTACGCCTGACGTAACGGTGCGCGGGCTCGGCGAACGGTTGGAATACGATCCCGCCCCATGCCGCCCCCCTCCAGGACCGCGCCGCCGCCAGCCACGCCCAAGCGACTGCTCGCGGATGAGCCGCGGGGGGAGCCGGCGCGCGCGGCGGACGAGAACGTCGCGGCCGTGGAGCGCGCCTTGGCCATCCTCACCGCCTTCGATGGCGGCGAGCCGCACCTGCCCCTGGCCGAACTGGCCCGCCGCACCGGCCTGCACAAGCCAACGGTGCTGAGGCTGGCGCGCACCCTGGCCGCGGCCCGCTTCCTCGTCAGGCGGGCCGATGGAGCCTGGCGGCTCGGCCCCGCCGTCGGCTGGATGGGCTCCCGCTACCAGGCGCAATTCGACCTGGACTCCGCCATCGAACCCATCCTGCGCCGGCTCAGCGCGGCTACGGGGGAAAGCGCGTCGTTCTTCGTCTTCGAAGGCAACTTGCGCAGCTGCCTGATGCGTTGCGAAGCAACGGCGGGCTTGCACAGCCGGATCCGCTGCGGCGAAGTCTTCCCCCTGGACCGCGGGTCCGCTGGCCGTGTGATCCTTGCCGCCCTGGGCGAACCGGGCGATCTCAACGAACGTATCCGCAGGCGCGGCTTCCACACCACGCGCGGCGAGCGGAACGCCGGGATGGCGAGCGTTTCCGCCGCCGTGCGCGGGCGCCACGGCGCCGTGCTGGGGTCCGTCAGCACCGCCGGGCCGGTGGAACGACTGACGACGTCGGCGCTGGCGCGCCACGCACCCGCCACGGTCCTCGCGGCGCAACAACTCGGGCAAGCGCTCGGCGCCGTGCCGACCATCGCGCTGCAGGCGACCTGGCACCCGTGATCCGCGCCGCGGGCGACCTACCTTTATGGGGCCGGCGGACGCGATGAAGACAATCCTTTTTCCTCAACGGGCAGGCGGCGTGCCGGGTTAGGGCCCGTGGCGCCTTCGCCTTCCTCCCGCACCAGCCGGATGCCCACCAGCACATAGCGGGTGTCGGGGTCGTTCCAGTTGCGGTAGGCCGCGCGCGCGTAGAACGGCCAGGTGTGCCAGGAGCCGCCGCGGCGCACGCGGACCTCGCCGGTCGCCGGGCCCTGGGGGTCGTCGACGGGGGACTGGGCGTAATAGTCGTCGCCATGCCAGTCGGACACCCATTCCCACACGTTGCCGTGCATATCGTGCAGGCCCCAGGCGTTGGGCGCGAAGCTGCCGACGGGCGCGGTGAAGGCGAAACCATCGCTGCCCTTCAGCGCCGTGGATTGCCAACGCGGCCAGAGCTTGGCGGTTTCCAAGTCGAAAACATTGGCCGCGCCTTTGAGCGACGACGGCTCGTCGCCCGAGTGGTAGCGCGTGCGCGTGCCGGCGCGGCAGGCGTATTCCCATTCGGCCTCGGTCGGCAGGCGGTAGCGCCGGCCTTCGGTGCGGCTGAGCCAGGCGGCCACGGCCTGCGCGTCGTTCCACGTGACGTTGACGACGGGATGGTCGTCGCCCTGGGCGAAACCCGGGTTGCGCCAGGAATAGCGGCGGTCCCGGCCTTCGAAGGCGTCGCCCCGGTGGCTGGTGGCCGGGTCGTAGTCGGCGCGGTAACCGTAGGCGCCAGTGCCGTCCGCCTCGGACTGCGGCACATGGCCCGAAGCCTCGATGAAACGCCGGAACTGGCCCACCGTCATCTCATGCCTGGCCATCCAGAACGGCCGGGTGATGCGCACCCGGTGCACCGGCGCCTCGTCCTGCAGCTTGCCGAAGCGCTCGCGCGGCATGTCGGGGTAGGCCCGCGCCAACTCTTCGGCCGACTCCTGGCTGCCCATCAGGAATTCGCCGGCCGGGATGGGCACGAATTCCATGCCGAGGCTGTTGCGCTGCGCGTCGGCCGCATGGCTTTGGCAGGCCCACGCGATGCACAAGGCCGCGACAAGGGCGGTGCGATGGATGCTGGATGCGGACTGCATGACGATGCGTTCTCCCGGCCCGGCGGATTCGCCGCGGGGCAGTTTAGGGCCCTTGGTGCTGGCGCGGAACTTTCAGGGGTCCATGGTTGCGTCAAGCCCGGAGGTTTGCGCAAACCCTCACCCCAACCCTCTCCCGCAAGCGGGAGAGGGAGCAAGAAAAAACTCCCTCGCCCCCGGTACGGGGGAGAGGGTTGGGGGCGTAGTGGGGCTTTCGAGCGGCATGCCGCGAGCCCACGAAGCAACTCCGGCTTGCAAGCCGGAGTGCGCCCTGCAAGGGAGGGGGTCATGGCGGAAAGCCATCCTTTATGACTGAGCCTGCCGAAGCCCTCTTGGCGAACCTCCCACGCTGGACACACCTCAATACGGCCTGTCCCCCAGGATCGTCGCCCGGTGCATCACCCGCCGGTTGGGCAGGTAGTCGGCGGTGGCGTAGTGCTGGGTCAGGCGGTTGTCCCAGAACGCGACGTCGCCTGTCTTCCAGCGCCAGCGCACGCTGAACTCCGGCCGGGCCGCGTGGGTCTTGAGGTGGGCCAGCACCGCGGCGCTTTCCTTGGGGTCGAGTTCGACGATGCGGCTGGTGAAGCCTTCGTTGACGAACAGGCCCCGCCGGCCGCTGACCGGGTGCGTGCGGACCACCGGATGTACCACCGGCGGATGCTTGTCGCGCGCGGCTTCCCAGCGCCGGCGCTCCTCGGGCGTGCGGGCGAAGCGCCAGGCGGGGAAAGACTGCAGGAAGTCGTGCTCGGCGCGCAGCGGGTCGAGGAAGCGCCGGAACGGCTCGGACAGCGCCTCGTAGGCCGCGATGCCGCTCGCCCACAGCGTGTCGCCGCCGGAAGGCGGCAGCAACTGGGCCGACAGGATGGCGCCCATCGGCGGCGTCTCGATGAAGGTGACGTCGGTGTGCCAGTTGTCGTTGTCGGGCGGGTTGTCGTTCGAGGTGTCGAGCACGATGATCTCCGGCGCCTCGGGGTGGTTCGGGTAGACCGGGTGGATGTGCAGTCCGCCGAAGCGGGCGGCCAGGTCGCGCTGCTGGCGCGCGGTGACCGGCTGGCCCTCGAAGAACAGCACATGGTGGCGCAGCAGGGCGTCCTCCAGCAGGTCGCGCTCGCGGTCGTTGATCGGCCGTGTGAGGTCCACGCCGCGCACGGTGGCGCCGATGGCCGGGCCCAGGGGCTGGACCTGGAAATCTTCCCGCCGCGGGGAAATGGATTCGCTCATGCTTTGCCTTGCCAGGGGACGAGGCGGCGTTGGGCCGCCCGCAGGACGAGTTCGAGGCCGAAGGCGATCGCGGCGATGGCGAAGATGCCCAGGACGACGATGTCGGTGTTGAGGAACTGCGCCGCCGCCTGCACCATGAAGCCCAGGCCCCGCGTGGCGGCCACGAGCTCGGCCGCCACCAGGGTCGACCAGCCCACGCCCAGGCCGACGCGCACGCCGGTGAGGATGTCGGGCAGGGCGCTGGGCAGCACCACATGCCGCACCAGTTGCCAGCGCGTGGCGCCGAACGAGCGCGCCGCGCGCAGCCGCGTCTCGTCGGTGTCGCGCACGCCGGTGGTGGTGGCGATCACCACCGGGGCGAACACCGCCAGCACGATCAGCAGCACCTTGGACAGCTCGCCGATGCCGCACCAGATCACGATCAGCGGCAGGTAGGCCAGCGGCGGCACCGGGCGGTAGAACTCGATGAGCGGGTCCAACACGCTGCGGGCCGCAGGCGACAGGCCCATCCAGACCCCCAGGGGAATGGCGGTGGCCAGCGCCAAGGCCAAAGCCAGGGCCACCCGGCCGAGGCTGGCGGCGGCGTGCTGCCAGAGGTTGGCGTCCATGAAGCCTTCGCCGCCGGCCAGGGACACCGCCTTGGCCCACACCGCGCCGGGCGGCGGCAGGAACAGCGGCTCGATCCACCGCAGCGCGGTGACGAGTTGCCAGGCCAGCAGCAGCGCCGCCACGCTGGCCAGGCTGAGGAACCAGTTGGGCACGCGGCGGGACCGCCGGCTTTCCAGCGGTGCAGGCTTCGGCGTCGCGGAAGGCAAAGCGGGCGCACTGCCGACCGCGGTATGAATCAGGGTGGTCGTCGTGTCGCTCATGGATGGATCACCGCGTCTTGCGTGCCCTCGCCGTCCAGCGCGAACACCTCGGCCAGCACACGCTCGCGCACGGCCACGAATTCGGGCATAGATTTGATCGCGCGCGCCGGCTCGCCGCCGGCGTGGCGGCGCCCGAAGTCCAGCGGCAGCTGCAGCGCGATGCGCGCCGGGCGTCGCGACAGCACCACCAGGTCGGTCGCGAGGAAGACGGCTTCTTCCACGCCATGGGTCACCAGCACGATGGTCTTGCCGGTGGCGCGCCACACCTTCAGCAGCAGCTCCTGCATGCGCTCGCGGGTGAGGGCGTCCAGCGCGCCGAAGGGTTCGTCCATCAGCAGCACCTGCGGGTCGGCCGCCAGCGCGCGGGCGATGCCGACACGCTGGCGCATGCCGCCGGAGAGTTCCCAGATGGCCTTGCCTTCCTGCCCGGCCAGGCCGACCAGCGACAGGAAATGCCGGGCCTGCTCCTCGCGCTCGGCCTTGGGCCGGCCTTTCAGGTGCAGGGGCAGCGCGACGTTGCCCAGCACGTCGAGCCAGGGCAGCAGGGCGTCATCCTGGAAGACGACGCCGCGGTCGGCGCCGGGCCCGCTGATGCGGCGGCCCGCCACCGAAGCCCGGCCGCCGTCGGTCGGCACGAAGCCGGCGATCACGTTCAACAGGCTGGACTTGCCGCAGCCCGAAGGGCCGAGCAGCACGCACAGGCCTCCTTCCGGCACCGACAGCGACAGGTTCTCCAGCACGTTGGCGCCGGCGCCCGGCCGGCCATAGGCGACCGTCACACGGTCAAGTTCGACCCATGCCATGGCGTGATCCCGGTTCCGTCGGTCAGAGGTTTTGCGGCCCGGTTCACTTGGCGGCGGCGGCGACTTGCTGGCCCGCGCCCTTGGCCGCTGCCTGCACGAAGCGCGGCGTCACATACGGCTTGTAGTCGGCCAGCACCTTGTCGACCTTGCCTTGCTCCTTCAGGAATTGCGAAGTCTGCGTGACCGCCTTGACGGTGCCGCCCGACAGCAGAGCGGCCTGCTCGTCCAGCGTCGGGAATTTCGAGCCGGCCAGCAGTTCGGCGATCTCCTGCTTCTTCGCGCCGGTCAGCCGGGCGATCTTGTCGACGTGGGCTTCATTGCGCGAGAAGCCCGCCGGGTCCCTGCGGTAGGCGGCGTAGGCCTCGCCCGTCACGCGGGCGAAGGCGGCGACGACGTCAGGGTGCTTCTGCGCGAAATCCTTGCGCACGATCCAGGCGTCGAAGGTGGGAGCGCCCCACTGGGCGACTTGGGACGAATCGGTCAGCACCTTGCCATTGGCCTTCACTTGGCCGAGGACCGGGTCCCACACGTAGGCGGCCTCGATGTCGCCGCGCTGCCAGGCGGCGGCGATCTCGGTCGGGCGAAGGTTGACGATCTGTACCTTCTTCGCGTCGACGCCCCAGTGCTTCAGAGCGGCCAGCAGGCTGTAGTGCGTGGTCGAGACGAAGGGCACGGCGACCTTCTTGCCGACCAGGTCGGAGGCCTTGGACACGTTGGCGCCGTTGCGCACCACCAGGGCCTCGGCGCTGCCGATCTCGGCGGCGATGAAGAAGGTCTCGACCGGCAGCTCGCGGCTGGCGGCCGCCGCCAGCGGGCTGGAGCCGACATAGCCGATCTGGATGTCGCCCGAAGCCACCGCGGTGATCACATCGGCGCCGCTCTCGAACTTGCGCCAGTCGAGCAGCCTGCCGGTGGCTTTCTCGTACAGGCCGTCCGCCTGCGCGACCTTGGCAGGCTCGACCACCGTCTGGTAGGCGATGCGCACCGGCGGGTTGTTGTCTTGCGCGAAGGCCACCGGGCCGCAGGCGAGGCCGGCGGCGGTGATCAACAGGGTGCGGATGAAATCTGAACGGCTCGGCATGTCGTGCTCCTCCTAAGGCGTGAAGCTGCGCACGATAGGGAGCCTTCCGCCGGCCTGGAACGACGGATTTCGAACAAAGATATTTAGATAGGAAGGGGGGCGGGCGAAGGCCTCAAGTCGCGCCGGGCGCGCCGCCGCGCCTGACTTCCTCGATGAGCGCCTCCAGGTCTTCGATCTCGAAGGGCTTTTCCAAGGTCCGAACGTTGGCGCCCAGCACACCCAGGCTTTCGCCGAAGGCATAACCCGAACAGACCGCGATCCAGCGCGACGGGTTCTGGGCCAGCAGCTGCCGAGCCAGCTCGGTGCCCGAGATGCCGGGCAGGCTCACATCAGTGACGACCAAGTCGAAATGCCCCGCCTGGCAGGCCGCCAAGGCTTCTTCGCCGTTGGCGCACAGGACGATATCGCGGCCGTCCTGCGCCATCAGCTCGCCGATGGATTCGCGCAGCAGGGGGTTGTCTTCGACGTAGAGGATGCGGAAGGGATGCAAAGCAGGCTTTCGGTCGACTTGCGAAGAGGGCAGTGTAGGCGGCGCGTCGGCG
>CBJNAE010000165.1:0-8686 GCA_966433995.1 uncultured Ideonella sp.
TCGGCATGCCGGCGGTCAAGCCGAAGTACTTCAGCATCGAGGCGCCGTCCTCCGAGCAGCCGCCCTGGGCGGTGGGCACCTGGTGGATCAAGGACGGCGCTGTGCGCTGAGCCTGGAAAGGGAACGACGAGACCATGTGGCGCTACATCCTCCACCGCATCCTGCTCATGGTGCCCACGTTGCTGGGCATCCTCACGTTGAGCTTCGCCGTCATCCAGTTCGTGCCCGGCGGGCCGGTCGAACAGGTGATGGCCGAGGCCCGCACCAGCGCCAAGGGGGGCGACGTGGTGCAGGTCGGCGGCTACAAGGCAGGCCGCGAGAGTGACGCCAAGCAGATCGAGGAACTGAAGAAGCTCTACGGCTTCGACAAGCCGGTGCACGTGCGCTACTTCGAGATGCTGGCCGATTTCCTGCGCTTCGACCTGGGCCGCAGCTTCATGCACAACAAGGACGTCTGGGAACTCATCAAGGAGAAGCTGCCCGTCTCGGCCAGCCTGGGCCTGTGGACCTTCGTGCTCACCTACCTCGTGTCGGTGCCGCTCGGCGTGGTCAAGGCGGTCAACGAAGGTTCGCGCTTCGACCTGGTTTCCACCAGCCTGGTGCTCCTGGGTTTCGCCATACCGGGCTTCGTGCTGGGCCTGCTGCTGATCGTGCTGTTCGCAGGCGGCACTTTCCTCGACTGGTTCCCGCTGCGCGGCCTCGTCTCCGACAACTGGCACGAGCTTTCCTGGCCCGCCCGCATCCGCGACTACTTCTGGCACCTGACGCTGCCGCTGACCTGCATGGTGATGGGCAGCTTCGCCACCGTCACCCTGCTGACCAAGAACACCTTCGTCGAGGAGATCCGCAAGCAGTACGTGCTGGTGGCGCGCAGCAAGGGCCTGTCGGAGCGGCAGGTGCTTTACAAGCACATCTTCCGCAACGCGATGATCCCGCTGGTCACCGGTTTCCCCGCCGCTTTCGTCGGCGCCTTCTTCACCGGCGCGCTGCTGCTGGAGACCATGTTCTCGCTCGACGGCCTGGGCCTGCTGGGCTACGAGGCGGTGATCCGGCGCGACTATCCGGTGGTGCTGGGCTCTTTGTACGTCTTCACGCTGATCGGCCTGGTGGTCAAGCTGCTGTCGGACCTGCTGTACGTGGCGGTCGACCCGCGCATCCACTTCTCCGGCGCGGCCCGTTGAACCCGGCGCAAGGGCAATCCCAATGACATCCACCCCCCACTCCGCGGCCGTCCCGCCCATGCCCGCCACGGCCGCCCCCGCCCGCGCGCAATCGCCGTCCCGGCGCGCCTGGGCCCGGTTCAAACGCAACCGCGTCGGCGTCTGGTCGCTCTGGCTGTTCGGCTTGATGCTGCTGCTCAGCACGGGCGCCGAACTGATCAGCAACGACAAGCCACTGCTGGTGCATTACCAGGGCCAATGGCTGTCGCCGCTGCTGGACAACCCGCCCGAAACCCGCTTCGGGGGCGATTTCGACACCCCCACCGACTGGAAGGACCCCTTCATCACCGAGCGCTTCGAGCAACCCGGCCACAGCCTGTGGCGCACGCTGAACCCGCATTCGGCGATCTCGGTGGACTACTTCGCCAAGG
The DNA here is from genome assembly GCA_966433995.1 of uncultured Ideonella sp. Classification (GTDB taxonomy): domain Bacteria; phylum Pseudomonadota; class Gammaproteobacteria; order Burkholderiales; family Burkholderiaceae_C; genus JANPCX01. The sequence continues at coordinate 1,592 of CBJNAE010000165.1, forward strand.
GGCAGAGCCCGGCGCCGCCCAGCGCGCAGAACTGGCTGGGCACCGACAGCATCGGCCGCGACATGGTGGCGCGGCTGATCTACGGCTTCCGCGTCAGCATCTGGTTCGCGCTGGCGTTGACCGCCATCGGCACCGTCATCGGCGTGGCGGCGGGCGCGCTGCAGGGTTATTTCGGCGGCAAGATCGATTTGCTGCTGCAGCGCTTCATCGAGGTCTGGACCGCCATCCCCGAGCTGTACCTGCTGATCATCTTCGCGTCGATCTTCGACCGCTCCTTCCTGCTGCTGCTGGTGCTGCTCAGCCTGTTCGGCTGGGTGGGCCTGTCCGAGTACGTGCGCGCCGACTTCCTGCGCAACCGCGGCCTGGAATACGTGAAGGCCGCGCGCGCGCTCGGGCTGGCCGACCGGCAGATCATGTGGCGCCACGTGCTGCCCAATTCGCTCACGCCCATCATCACCTTCCTGCCCTTCCGCATGAGCGCGGGCATCGTCGGTTTGACCTCGCTGGACTTCCTCGGCCTGGGCATGCCGCCTTCGGTGCCGTCGCTGGGCGAGCTGCTGCGCCAGGGCAAGGCCAACCTCGACGCCTGGTGGATCATCGTGCCCACCTTCCTGCTCCTGGTGCTGACCATGACGCTGCTGACCTTCATCGGCGACGCGCTGCGCGACGCTTTCGACACCCGCAAATCATGAGCGCCGCACCGATGGACCAACCCACGAAGAAACCGCTGCTGGAAATCGACGGCCTGACGGTGCGCTTCGGCGCCGCCACCGTGGTGGACGACGTGTCGTTCCAGGTCGCCGCGGGCGAGAAGTTCGGCCTGGTCGGCGAGTCGGGCTCGGGCAAGTCGATCACCGCCTTGTCCATCCTGCGGCTGGCCGAAGGCGCCGCGACCACCGGCGCGATCCGGCTGGAGGGCGAAGACCTGCTGGCCGCCAGCGAGCGCCGCATGCGCGGCGTGCGCGGCGCCCGCGTCGGCATGATCTTCCAGGAGCCGATGACGGCACTGAACCCGCTCTACACCGTGGGCAACCAGATCGCCGAGGTGCTGCGCCTGCACCAGGGGCTGCGGCCCCACGCGGCACGCGCCAAAGCCATCGATTGGCTGGCGCGCACCGGCATCCCCGAGCCCGGGCGCCGGGTCGACGCCTACCCGCACCAGCTCAGCGGCGGCCAGCGCCAGCGCGCCATGATCGCGATGGCGCTGGCCTGCCAGCCCGAGCTGTTGATCTGCGACGAGCCCACCACCGCGCTGGACGTCACGGTGCAGACCCAGATCCTGGCCCTGCTCGACGACCTGCAGCGCGAGTTCGGCATGGCGCTGCTCTTCATCACCCACGACCTCAACCTGGTGCGCCGCTTCACCCACCGCGTCGGCGTGATGGAGCGCGGCCGGCTGGTCGAGACCGGCGCCACCGCCGAAGTTTTCGCCGACCCGAAGCACGCCTACACCCGCCGCCTGCTGGCCAGCCGCCCGCAGCGCTCGGTGGACGAGGTGCCGCACGACGCGCCGGTGCTGCTGCAGGCGAAGGACGTGGCGGTGCGCTTCACCCGTTCCGAGGGCTGGTTCAAGAAGCACCACGTCGACGCGGTGCGGGGCGCGTCGCTGCAGTTGCGCCGCGGCGAAACGCTGGGCGTGGTCGGCGAGTCGGGCTCGGGCAAGACCACGCTGGCGATGTCGCTGCTGGCGCTGCAGCCCATGGCCGGCGGCGAAGTGCTGCTCGGCGGCCAGCGCGTCGACACCGCCGGCCGCGCCGAATTGCGCGCGATGCGCAAGCGCATGCAGGTGGTTTTCCAGGACCCGTTCGCGTCGCTCAGCCCGCGGCGCACCATCGGCCAGATCGTCGAGGAGGGCCTGGCGCTGCATTTCCCCGAGCTGACGCCTTCGGAACGCGAATCGCGCGTGGTCGCCATGCTCGAAGAGGTGGGCCTGAGCGAGTCCCGCGGCCTCGCCAACCTGTTGTCGCGCTACCCGCACGAGTTCTCCGGCGGGCAGCGCCAGCGCATCGCCATCGCGCGCGCGGTGGTGCTACGGCCCGAGCTGCTCGTGCTGGACGAACCCACCTCGGCGCTCGACGTCTCGGTGCAGCAGCAGGTGCTGGCGCTGCTGGCCGAGCTGCAGCGCCGCTACGGCATGAGCTACCTGTTCATCACCCACGACCTCAACGTGATCCGGGCGATGGCCCACCGCGTGATGGTGATGAAGGACGGCGCCGTCGTCGAAGAAGGCGACGTGCAGGCATTGTTCGAAGCGCCGAAGGCGGCCTACACCCAGGCGCTGCTGGCGGCCACGCCGGGGGTGGGGGGGTAGGGCCCGCGGTCCCGTGGATCTCCACGGTTCGCGCACACCCTCACCCCGGCCCTCTCCCGCGAGCGGGAGAGGGAGCAAGAAAAACTCCCTCGCCCCCGGCACGGGGGAGAGGGTTGGGGTGAGGGGGTCATGGCGGACCGCCGACCTTGATGACTGAGCCTGTCGAAGCCCTCCCTGCGACCCCCGGAGGACCTTGGCGCCTTCAGTCCGGAAGCCCGAGGAACACCCGCATGCGCTCCAGCTCTTCCTCCAGCCTCCGCCTGAACGCCGCATCGCGCGGCGCCTTGCCGGACACGTAGCCCAGCTCGGCGGCCAGCCGCCCGCCGGCCACCGACAGGTTGCCCCAGCCGATCACCCGGCCCCGCCACAGCAGCGGCAGCGCGTAGTAGCCGCGCAGGCGGCGCGCGGCCGGCGTGTAGGCCTCGAAGCGGTAGGCCCAGCCCCAGAACAGTTCGAAGCGGCGGCGGTCCCAGACGACCGGGTCGAAGGGGGCGAGCAGGCGCACGGTGGCGTCGTCGCCGGCGGCGGCGCCGCGCGGCTTTTCGTCGGCCGGCCAGTACCAGTCGACGCCATCGACGCGCGCGTGGGCCAGGCGCGCCTTGGCGCGCGCCAGCGCCGCCTTGCGTTCCTGTTCCCACTGGGGCACGCCGTGGCGCAGGTGGCCCACCAGCTCGGCGAGCGAACGGGCGGGCAGCGGCGCGTACTTGCGCACCGCCACGTCCACCAGCGCGTCCAGCGCCGAGGCGGGGTCCGCCGCGGGCGGCCCTTCGTCGCGCACCGCGTAGACGCGCACGCCGCCTTGGCGCCGCGCGATGCGCACCAGGCCGCGGTAGTGCATGCCGTCCAGCAGCTGGGTGCTGGCGTTGCTGGAGCCGCCGAACCAGTTCGTGGTTTTGCCGTGCGCGAAATGGAGGTCCACCTCGCGTGGATGGACCTCGCCGCGCTCGCGCACGAAGGCCAGCACCGCCTCGGCCTGCGACCGGCGCGCCTCGGGCCAGGCGCGCTTCAGGCCACGCGGCGCGCGGCGTGCGCGGGTGCATCAGCGCCTGGGTGGCGCGGGGCAGGAAGCCGTAGTTGACGAAGAAATCCTCCTCCAGGCCGAGCCGCGGGTAGCGGCGGTCGAGGTCGCCGGCCAGGTAGCCCTTGACGCGGTGGCGCAGCAGCAGGTCTTGCGCGCGCGCCGGCGCCCGGATCGGATCGGCCTGCACGAAGCCGAGCTTTTCGATCGCCTGGGCCAGCGTCGTCGGCTTGAACAGGCTGCGCGCCACGGCGTGGGCGCGCAGGTCTTCCAGGGTGGGTGGGGATGGGGGGCTGCGGGTCATGGTGGATGCGTTGGGCGGGTGGCGACACCTTACCCCCATGCGCGCTTGCGTGTCGGCTCCTTCGGGGGCCCGCCCACGCCCTCACCCCAACCCTCTCCCGCAAGCGGGAGAGGGAGCAATGACCTCCAGGGCGATTTCGTGCAACGCGTCAAGCACAAGCCAGGGCTTCCCCCCGCGCCAGCAGCGTGGAGAACCGCGCCGCGTCCACGCTGGTGCCGCAGACGATCAGCGCCACCTTCTTGCCGTCCAGCCGTTCGCGCAGCGGCCCGAGCAGGGCGGCCGTGGCGGTGGCCGCCGCGGGCTCGACCGCCAGCTTCAAGTCGCGGAACATGAAATAAAGCGCCCGGCAGATCGCGTCGTCGGAGACCCGCACGATGGCGTCCACATTGCGGCTGCACACGCCGTGGCTGTAGGCCATGGCGTAGGGCGCGCCCAGGCTGTCGGCCACGGTGTCGACGGCGTCCAGGCCCACCGGCCTGCCGGCCTCGAAGCTGCGCGCCATCGCGTCGGCGCCTTCGGGTTCGACGCCGAACACCTGGCAGCGGCGGTTGATGCGCTTGACGCAGCTGGCGATGCCGGCCACCAGCCCACCGCCGCCCACCGGCACGATGACGGCGTCCAGTCCGGCGACCTGCTGCATCAACTCCAGCCCCACCGTGGCCGTGCCCAGCGCGGTCAACGGGCCGTCATACGGGTGCAGCAGGGTGCGGCCTTCCTGGTCGGCGATCTGCCGGCCGTGCGCGAACGCGGCGTGGACGTCGGGCTGCAGGACGACCTCGGCACCCAGCGCCTCGCAAGCCTGGATGCGGGCGGGGCTGACATGCCGCGGCATGACGACCTTGGCCGACACGCCCGAGCTGCGGGCGGCGTGCGACACCGCGATCGCATGGTTGCCCGCGCTGACGGCCACCGCGCCGCGCCGCCGGGCCTCCATGTCCATCGCGTGGATGCAGTTGAGCGCGCCGCGCAGCTTGAAGCTGCCGGCGATCTGCAGCAGTTCCAGCTTGAGCCAGACCTCGGTCTGGCGGGACAGCAGGGCCTGCGCCGCACCCGTCTGCCAGCGCCACACCGGGGTGTTCAGCACCTGGCCGGTCAGCCGCGCGGCGGTGCGCTGGATGTCCTGCAGGGTGATGTCGAGCAGCGGGTCCCAGGTTTCGGGGCGCTGCGGCTGCACGAAGCTGGCCTTGGCCGGATCGATCGGCAGCACGGCCGGGGCGAAGGCCGCGGCTTCGTGGAAGTTGAAAGCGGGGGCGGCGGCGGGGGTCGAAAAGGCGCTTTGGGCCAGAAGGGACGTCGACGACATGAAAGTTTCTCCATCGAATTCAACAGAACATGGGCGCCGCGCCAGCAAGGGCGCGGTGGGCTCGCTTCACGCGAGGGGGCATGCCTGGGGTCGAAGGGCACCGGCGCGCGGCCGCAGCTCAACGACCCCGCTGAATTCGGGAAATGGAGGAGGGAATGGAAATGCCGCCGGCCGGCCCCGTCAGGGCCATCGGCAGCACCACTGCACGCGCATCCCGCGCGGCGTTCGAGAAAGACGCGGCCGCCTCGCCGAGCGCCGTCCCGGCGCACGGCGGCACCTGGGGCACAAGGTTCGGGGGGGTGGACAAGTCACGCATCACCGGTCGAGTGTCTCACAGCTTCCCCAGGCCAGGCTTGTCGAGCAGGCAAGGCTGGGTTGCCGCAAAGGCGGGGGCGCAAAAGAAAAGGCGGCCTGTGGCCGCCTTCTCCGTGTGTCGATGCGCGGCCTGTTTATTTGCCCGAAGCGAGCTTGTCGCGCATGCGGTCGGCGCGCTGCTGCGAATTCGGGTGCGACGACAGCATGCCGCCGCCGCCGGAGCCGAGTTTGCGGAACGCCGACTCCATCGCCTTGGCGTCGTACTTGTGCTTTTTCATGAAGGCCAGGCCGTAGTCGTCGGACTCGGTCTCCTGGCTTTGCGAGTACTGCGCGTTGAGCACCGCCTCGGCCAGGCCGCCGAGGTCGGAGTCGGCGATCGCGCCCAGCGCGCCCTTGCTGCTGGAAGCCGCCTTGCGCGCGGCCGAAGCCATGTAGGCGGTGCGCATTTCCGAAAGCGAGTGCTTGTGCTTCACATGGCCGATCTCGTGGCCGATGACGCCGAGCAGCTCGGCGTCGGTCATCTTGTCCATCAAGCCGCTGTAGATGCGGATCGAGCCGTCGGGCGAGGCGTTGGCGTTGATGTCGTTGACCATGTAGACCTTGAAGTTCAGCTTCATGCCGTCTTCGTTGACGTGCTTGGCGGTCAGGCGCGCCAGGCGCTTCGCGTACTTGTTGCCCGCCGGCGGGACGGTGCGCTTCTTGTCTTCATAGGCGCGCATCTGCCGGGAGGCGTCGATGAGCTCCGCTTCCGACACGGTGACGGCCTTGAACGCGTCCAGGCCGGCGCCGATCTTGTTGTCGGTCGACGAAGCGCCCTGGCCGCCCACCTCCACCGACGACAGCGCCGAGCCCAGGTTGGACAAGGGGCTGGGCGAAGACGAGCCGCTCGCGCCCTTGGTGCCCGCGGAGCCGGACGTGCTGCCCGAGCCGCTGCCAGTGCTGGCGCAGGCCGCCAGGCCCAGGGCCAGACCGATGGCCGCCGCGTGACTCAAAACCTTTTTCATGATTGCTTCCCAAACAGTTCAGACAAAAAAGACGACCCATAGCGCGGCCGGACCGGCCAGCGCGAAGTGCGCGCCGGGATGCATCCATGCCATGGGATCGGAGGCGGGGTGGGGCTTGCCAGCGTGTCCGGCAGCGTTCGTGGCCCAGTGGGCGGCCCCGCAGATGAGTAAAGGAATGTATCCGCGCTGGCGGCTTTCGATGTTTCAAGGTGAAACAAACCGGCCCCCGGAATGCGGGGCGCGGGCTCTGCGGCTGCCGGGCGCGCGTTGCTCAGATCAGCAGCGGGTCGACATCCACCGCCCAGCGCAGGATGCGTTGCTCCGCAGTGCCGCGGTCGCGCTTGAGCCCGTGCAACTCTGGCAGCCACAGCGCGAGGAAACGCTGCAGCGCCATGCGCGACGGGCTTTCGACCAGCATCTGCATGCGCTCCACATTGGCTACGCGGGCCACCGCCGTGGGCACGGGCGGGTAGACCATCACCGCTTCGGCGCCGGGCAACTGGGCGGCCAGGTCGGCGGCGGCCTGCAGGAAGTCGCGGGCGGCCTCGGGCGTCCTGGCCTCCGAGCGCATCAGGGCCAGGTGGGAAAAAGGCGGCAGCCCGGCCATCTCGCGTTCCTTGAGCTGGCCGGCGGCGAAGGCCTGGAAGTCATGGGCCTTCAACGCCGCGTACAGCGGGTGCAGCGGGTGCCAGGTCTGCACCCACATCTCGCTTTTCTGCGCTTGCGCGGCGTCGCGGCCGGCGCGGCCGGCGGCCTGCATCAGCAGCGCGAACAACCGCTCGGGCGCGCGGAAGTCGCTGGAGAACAGCGAGGTGTCGGGGTTGACCGCGGCCACCAGCG
>CBJNAE010000166.1:0-8680 GCA_966433995.1 uncultured Ideonella sp.
CCATCGACCAGCAGGCCTTCACGCTGGCCGCCACCGACTTGTTCACGCTGTCGGCGGGCATGTTCTTCCTGCTGATCGGGTTGATCTGGATCGCCAAGAAACCGCAGGCGGGCGGGGGTGGTGGGGGTGGCGGGGCGCATTGAGCGCGAGGTGCGAACCCCTCCGGCTTCGATGAACCGGAAGGGTCAGGGCCCTTCGACAAGCTCAGGGTGAACGGAGAGCGTCGTCCGGAGATGAAGCCCTGCGCGCCCTGCCAATCCCACCCTCCGTTCGGGCTGAGCCTGTCGAAGCCTTTGTCGTGCCCCCCGGCTTCGATGAACCGAAGGGGTCAGGGCCCTTCGACAAGCTCAGGGTGAACGGAGAGCGTCGTCCGGAGATGAAGCCCTGCGCCCCCTGCCAATCCCACCACCGTTCGGGCTGAGCCTGTCGAAGCCTTTGTCGCGCCCCCCCCGGCTTCGATGAACCGAAGTGGTCAGGGCCCTTCGACAAGCTCAGGGTGAACGGGGAGCGTCGTCCGGAGATGAAGCCCTGCGCGCCCTAGCGCGCCACCCGCAGCACCCTTCCGTCGCTGCTGTCGGTCACCAGGTAAAGCGCCCCGTCCGGCCCCTGGCGCACGTCGCGGATGCGTTGGCCCAGCGACTTGAACATCTCGTCGCGCCGCACCACCGCGTTGCCCTCGAACTGGATGCGCCACAACGCCTGCCCCGCCAGCGCGCCCACGAAGAGCTGGTCGCGCCATTCGGGGAAGAGGTCGCCGCCGTACCAGCACAGGCCGCTGGGCGCGATCGAAGTCGGCACCCAGTAGGTGGCCGGCTGCTGCAGGCCCGGCGCGCCGCTGGCGCCGCCGACCGGCGGGCAGTTGCCCACCGGGCTGCCGTATTCGCAGCCGTAGGAGATCAAGGGCCAGCCGTAGTTCGCGCCGCGCTGGATGCGGTTGACCTCGTCGCCGCCCTGCGGGCCGTGTTCGCTGACCCACAGCTCGCCGGTGGCGGGACGCAACGCGGCGCCTTGTGGGTTGCGGTGGCCCAGGCTCCAGATTTCGGGGCGCGCGTCCGGCCGGCCGGTGAAAGGGTTGTCCGCGGGCACCGACCCGTCGGTGCGGATGCGCACCACCTTGCCGTGGTGCGTCGACAAATCCTGGGCCTTGACCCGCTCCGAGGTGGCAAAGCGGTCGCCCAGCGTGACGAACAGCAGGCCGCCGGGCGCCAGCACCAGTCGCGAACCGAAGTGGTTGGTGCTCACCGAGTTCGCCACCTTGGGCGTCTGGCGGAAGATCACCTGCGTGTCGAGCAGGCCGCTGCCGACCAGCCGGCCGCGCGCCACCGCGGTGCCGTTGGTGCCGGCCTGCGCACCGGCGCCGGCCTCCGCGTAGCTGAGGTAGACCCAGGTGTCCCCGCCCTCGGCCTGGACCGCCACGTCGAGCAAACCGCCCTGCCCCGCCGCCAGCACCGCCGGCACGCCGGCCACTGGGGCGGAAAGGCCGCTGCCGTCGGCGGAGATGATGCGCAGCCGGCCCGGCCGCTCGGTCACCAGCGCCCGCCCGTCGGCCAGGAAGGCCAGGCCCCAGGGGTTTTGCAGGCCACCTGCGTGGACCCGCGCCTCGGGCGCGCCGCTTGCGGCCTCCGAACCGCCGCCGCAGGCGCTGAGCAAGGCGCCGCAGCCCGCCGCCTTCCAGAGCGCGCCCAGGACATGGCGCCGGCCGGGATCGTGGACCGCGAGAGAGGGAAAAAGCGCTTCGCTGCCGTTCGCCATGGGAACCTCCAGAGTCGACCCGCCAACCAAAACCTGCGGCATGAAGACCTTGCGGCGATCGCGGCAACCTTCCCGCGCGGCCCCGCATGGCCGACACCGATGATGCCGCGCGCCGCGAGGCCCCGCTCCCGCCATGGGGTTGCGCGGCAGGCTGGGATGACGTGAACGAGCGCGGCCCCGCTTGAAATCCAGGCGGGGCAGGCGCCGTTCCCGCGGCCGGCGTGATGCCCCGGCATTCCATGGCCCCAATCCCCCACGCCGCTTTGGAAAACTCGGCGGGCCGCCGACAATCGCCCCATTTCCCACTCGAAAGCGCGAGGAGACCCCGAGAAACATGCACCACGCCATCAGCCTCATCACCACCCTCGCCGCCGCTTTCGGCTTGGCGCTGCTGTTCGGTTTCGTCGCCGTCAAGCTGCGCCTGCCCGCCTTGGTGGGCTACCTGCTGGCCGGCATCGCGATCGGTCCGGCCACGCCGGGTTTCGTGGCCGACGCGGCGCTGGCCGGGCAATTGGCGGAGATCGGCGTGATGCTGCTGATGTTCGGCGTCGGCCTGCATTTCTCGATCGAGGACCTGATGTCGGTCAAGCGCATCGCCCTGCCCGGCGCGATGGTCCAGATGGTGGTCGCCACCGCACTCGGCGCCGGCGTGGCCATGCTGTGGGGCTGGGACCTGGGCGCGGCGCTGGTGTTCGGCCTGTCGCTGTCGGTGGCCAGCACGGTGGTGCTGCTCAAGGCCCTGGAAAGCCGCGGCATCGTCGACACCAGCGACGGCCGCATCGCCGTCGGCTGGCTGGTGGTGGAAGACCTGGCGATGGTGCTGGTGCTGGTGCTGCTGCCCGCCTTCGCGCCGCTGCTGGGCGGCAGCGCGGCGGGTGCCCACCAGGGCCGTTCCATCGGCATGACGGTGCTGATCACGCTGGTGCAGGTGGGCGGCTTCATCGCCTTCATGCTGATCGTCGGCCGGCGGCTCTTCCCCTGGCTGCTGTGGCACGTGGCCAAGACCGGCTCGCGCGAGCTGTTCACGCTGTGCGTGGTGGCTGCCGCGGTGAGCATCGCCTACGGCTCGTCGGCGCTGTTCGGGGTGTCCTTCGCGCTCGGCGCCTTCTTCGCCGGCATGGTGCTGCGCGAGTCGGAGTTCAGCCACCGCGCGGCCGAGCAGACGCTGCCGCTTCAGGACGCCTTCGCGGTGCTGTTCTTCGTCTCGGTGGGGATGCTGTTCGAGCCCAGGATCCTCGTCGACAAGCCGCTGCTGGTGCTGGCCACCGTGGCCATCATCGTGGTCGGCAAGTCGGTCGCGGCCGCGGTGCTGGTGCTGGTGCTGCGCTACCCGGTCAAGACCGCGCTGCAGGTGTCGGCCAGCCTGGCGCAGATCGGCGAGTTCTCCTTCATCCTGGCCGGGTTGGGCATGTCGCTCGGCCTGCTGCCGAAAGAGGGCCAGAGCCTGATCCTGGCCGGCGCGCTGATCTCCATCGCCCTGAACCCGCTGGCCTTCAGCGCGGCCGGTTCGCTGCAGTCGTGGCTGGACAGGCACCCCGCCTTCGCCAACCGCCTGGCGCCGCCGGAGAACCCGCTGGCCGAGCTGCCGATGAGCACCGAGGCGAAATACCTGTCGGGCCAGGTGGTGCTGGTCGGCTGGGGCCGGGTCGGCAAGCGCATCGTCGACACGCTGATGGCCCAGGGCGTGCCGGTGGTGGTGGTCGAGCAGAACCGCGAATCAACCCAGCTGCTGCGCGAACGCGGCGTGGCCGCGGTGTGGGGCGATGCCACCGAGCCGGAAGTGCTGGTGCAGGCCCACATCAAGGACGCCAGCGCGCTCGTCATCGCCACGCCCGAGACGCTGCAGGTGCGGCCGATGGCGGAGATCGCCCGCGAACTCAACCCCGGCATCCAGATCCTCGTGCGCAGCCACAACGCCGAGGAGGCGCAGCTGCTGGAGAACGACGGCGCCGGCACCGTCTTCGTCGGCGAGCGCGAGCTGGCCGACTCGATGATCCGCAGCGTGCTGGCCCACCGCGGCCAGCGCCCGGACGGCCCCGGGCCGGCGGCCTGACGGCCCGCGCCCCGGCCGCCGCCGACGTCAGGTGGCCTGTGCCGGGACACCCCGGCGGCGCGCGAACAGCAGCCCCGCGGCGACGGCCAGCACCGGCAGCATCGCCAGGTTGATCGCGCTCCAACCGATGCCGCTGAGCAACGCGCCGGAGGCGAACGACATCAGCGCCGCGGTGCCGCCGTTGCCCAGTTCCATCAGCGCCTGGGCCTGGCCGCGCTCCTCGGGCGCATGCGTGCCGGCCAGCAGCGTCGTGCCGGCGACCAGCATCAGGTTCCAGCCGATCCCCAGCAAGAAGGAGCTGGCCAGGAACAGCGTCGACGACGTGCCCGACAGCGCCACCGCCGCGCTGGCCGCCAGGCACGCGGCACCGGCCGACGCCACGCAGCGGCTGCCGAAGCGGTCCACCAGCGCGCCGGAGAAAAAAGCCGGCAGGAACATGCCGACCACGTGCCACTGGATCACCCGCGCCGCCGAAGCCGGCGAGAACCCGCAGACGTCCATGGCCAGCGGCGTGGCGTTCATGACCAGGATCATCAAGCCGTGGCCGATGGCCGTCATCGAAACGGCGGACCGCAGGGCCGGGCGCGCCAGCAGCCGGCCCATGCCGACGATGCCGACCGCAGCGGCGGGGCCGGGGGCTGCGCCGTTTTCGCGCAGCCGGGACACCACCACCCCAGCCAGCGCGGCCAGCGCGGCGATGGCTGCATAGGCGCCCGCCAGCGGCGTACCCAGCGCATCGCGCGACCACAGGGCCAGCGACGGGGCGAACAACGCCGCGCAGAGGCCGCCCCCCACCACGCAGGCCGCGGCGCGGCCCTTCTGGTGCGCCGGCACCGCCTCCAGCGCCGCATGGCGGTAATAGCCGGCCGAGGCCTGGTAGGCGCCCAGGCCCAAAGCCCCGGCGCAGAACACCGCGAAGCTGCCCGACTGCACGCCCGCCAGGCTCACCAGCGCCCCCGCCGCGCCACACAGCGCACCGGCCTGGAAGCCCGCTCGGCGACCACGCCGCTGCATGAACGAGGACAGCGGCCTCACCGCCAGCAGATTGCCCAGCACCATCAACGCCAGCGGCAAGGTGGCCAGCGCCGGCCAGGGCGCCAGCTTGGCGCCGACGAGGGAGGTCAGCGTGATGCCGATGATGGCGCAGCCCCAGTAGAGGGCCTGGCCGGCGAACAGCAGGCGAACGGATTCATTGCGCAACAGCAGCATGGGGGAAGGCTTTCGTGAGAGGCGCGCGGTAGGCGCGGGAGAGGAGTTAGCGGGACTGCGCCTCAAGGCGGCGGCGCGCCGCCGCCGAAGCGTTGCGCATAGTCCTGCGGGCTGACCGCGCGGTGCTTGTGGAAGCTGCGCCGCAGGTTTTCTGGATGTTCGAAACCGCAGAGCCGCGCGACCGTCGCGATGGACGCCTGCCCCTGGGCCAGCAGGTTGGAAGCCGCCTCCACGCGCACGCGTTCCACATAACGCGCAGGCGTCGTGCCCATCTCGCGCCGGAACACGCGCGACAGCGTGCGCGTGGGCATGCAGGCCCGCCCCGCCAGGGCGTCCAGCGACAGGTCGCCGCCCAATTGCGTCGGGATCCATTCCAGCAGCGACGCCAGCCGCGGCGCGCTGCGGGTTTCGGGCGCGAGCATCGGGCTGAACTGGGCCTGCCCGCCGGGCCGGCGCATGAACATCACCAGCCGGCGGGCCACGGCCAGCGCCATCGGGCGGCCCAGGTCCGCCTCGACCAGCGCCAGGGCCAGGTCGATGCCGGCCGTCACGCCGGCCGAGGTGAAGACGTGGCTGTCCCGCGGACTGGCGGCGTCGAAGGTGTGCAGGCAGTCGCCGTCCACCAGGACGGCGGGGTGGTCTCGCCGCAGCTGCTCCAGGCGGCACCAGTGCGTGGTCGCGCGCCGGCCGTCCAGCAACCCGGCGCCGGCGAGCAGCAGCGCGCCGGAACACACCGAACCGAGCCGACGCACCCGGGGTTCCGCCTGGCGCAGCCAGTCGCGCAGGCCGGCGTGGGCCAGCTGGGCGGTGACGCCCTCACCGCCGGGCACCAGCAGCGTGTCGATGCCACCGGTATCGGTAGAACGCCAGGCCGCGTCGGCCACCAGCGAAAAGCCGGCCGAGGTCACCACGGCGCCCGGGGTCTCGGCCAGCAAATGCAGCGAATAGGCGGGCGGCAGGCCGTGCAGGGCGCGCTCGGCATTGGCCGAGCCGAACACCTGCATCGGCCCGGCCACGTCCAGGCTCATGAAACCGGGGTAAAGCAGGCAGGCGACGCGGCGGATGGAAGTCATGGCGCGACTTTGCCGGCTCGCGCGGTTGGCCGCAACGACAACAAACCCACAAATCCGGCCACGACCGCGGAGCCCGCCGGCTCACTTGGGACGCGGCGGCTTGAGTTTCTTGCCGGGCGGGCTGAGCCGGCCGGCGCGCAGTTCTTTGACGGCCTGCACCACGGCGCGCGCCACATTGCGAGTCTCTTCCTGGAAAGCCGTGTCCTCGTCCAGCGCCTCGTGGCTGTCGCAATAAGGTTCGAAATAGCCGAGGTAGCGGTCCAGCCGGGCGATCGAACCCGCATCGACCAGCCCCATCCAGTCGAGCCAGTCGGTGAGGTTGCGGCGGTGCGCCTCGACGCCGGCCACGTCGCCGTGCACCACCACGCCGTAGACGCGCCCCGCCAGGTGCTTGGGATAGTCCCAGCCCTGCGCCTCGATGCGCTTGGCTTCTTCCGCATTCTTGCCGTGGGTGGTGGTGGGGTCGGGGTTACCGCCGTCGGCGCAGACCAGACGGTCGATCATCTGCTTCAGCGGCCCGGGCGACTGGTACCAATAGGTCGGGGCCAGGACCACCACCGCGTGCGCGGCCACCCAGCGCTCATAGATCTCGGCCATCCAGTCGTCGGCGTGGCCGAGCGCATGGTTGGGGTAGCAGCTGCAGGGCCAGTGGCAAAGCGGCATCGCGGTGGAAACACAGCCCTTGCACGGGTGGATGCTGCGGCCGTAGTCGGAAGTGACCAGGCTGAGGTCGAGCACGTCGGCCTCGAAACCGGGCTGGGCCTGGACCACTTCGCGCGTCAGATGCGTCAGCCGCCAGGTCTTGGACGCCTCGCCCGGGCAGGTGCCGTCGTTGCGCGAGCTGCCGCAGACCAGCAACACACGCGATGGTGCCGACGGATCCTGCCAGCGCGCCTGCGCCAGCCGCAGCCGCCTGCGGGTCTCCAGCCATTCGGTGGAGACTCGGTAGGTCGGGTCGGCGAAACCTTCCCCAGCCGGCTGGGTGGACGGCGCCTTGTCGCCGTCCTTGAACGCCTTCCAGGCGATCTCTTCCAGGCGACCGATGGCTTCGCGTTCGGCGTCGAAAGCGGCGCCGAAGAATTTGCGGCTGAAGCGCTCGTGGAATTGCTCGCGCGTCAGCGGGTCGGGGGCCTGGCCTTTGCGTACCGTCGTCATCGCGTCGACTCCTGGAGTGGTGACGCGACTTTGAATCCTGCGGGCCGGGCGCTCCATCGGACAGCGTCGCACCGGCCGGACTCGCCCTGTCCTACAAGGGCGGGCCTGCCGGCGCCGGCTACTTGTCCTTGAGCTCGAAAAGGACGGCCATCTCGACCTGCTGCCCGCTGACCTTGTCGCGGACCATGATGTTGACTTTGTACAGGCCCAGGGGGTCTTCCGGCGTGAAAGTCATGCCCATCACCAGGGCCGTCATCAACTCGCCGGGCGGAGGGACTTCCTTCTGCCACAAGGGCTTGGACGGCAGGTCCAGCATGGTCTTCGCACCCGGGCCCAGCAATTTCAGGTCGCCGTCGACGTCGCAATTCTTCGAGGCGTTGGGCGCGCAGCCTGTCACCTTGACCACCACCACCAATTCCTCGCCGCGGTGAGCCGTCTTCACATCCCCGCGGAACTCCCTGTCCATCACCCGCAGCGCGCCGGCGAATTTCCCCTTGAGGGCTTCGTGCACGTCGTTCGGGTCGGCCTGCGCCGGCAGGGCGATGCAGCCGCCCAGGACCAGGCCCGCGAGGACACGGCCCTTGCCGATCAATTGCCGAAGACCCGGCGCCAATCCATGGCGGCATGTCGAGAAAAACTTCATTTCACTCTCCCTTCATCACTGTCTCGCCGCGCAGCGCGCCCATGTCGCGGATGTTGAACCGGTGCCGCTTCCATCCCGCGTAGGTGCGCGGCCAGTTGACCAGCGAGACGAAGTAGTAGACGACCTTGAACATGAAGAGCGAGAAGCGGTAGCCGCGGCCGTGGTGGATGTCGGCGGCCAGGAGCGACATCAGCCCTTGCTTGACCTTGAAGATGTTCTTCGGGTGCATGAACATGTCGCGGATCGTGGGGTTGGTCACCCGGTAGATGAACCACGAGTAGTCGCGCGGCCCGGTGCGCATGCGCGCTTCCAGCTGCCTGCGCGCCGGCGCCAGCTCGGCGGCCGGCTTGTCCAGCGCCTGGGCGACCAGTTCGGCGCCGTCGAAAGCGCTTTGCATCGCCAGGAAGACGCCCGAGGAGAACATCGGGTCGATGAAGGTGAAGGCGTCGCCGATCATCAGGTAGCGCTCGCCGGTGGCGTGGGTGCTCGAATACGAGAAGTTGCCCGTGGCGTGCACCGCGTCGTCCACCAGCTCGGCGCCCTGGATGCGGTCGTGCAGCTCGGGGCACAGCGCGATGGTTTCGTAGAAATAGTCCTTCAGCGGTTTGTCGCCGCGCGCCTTGAGGTAGTAGGCCCAGCACACCGCGCCGATGCTGGTGGTGCCGTCGGCCAGCGGGATGAACCAGAACCAGCCGTGCTCGAACCAGCAGATGCTGATGTTGCCCTCGCGCTTGCCTTCGAGCCGGCGGGCGCCGCGGAAGTGGCCGAACAGCGCGGTGCTGTTGTGGTCGGGGT
>CBJNAE010000167.1:0-8664 GCA_966433995.1 uncultured Ideonella sp.
CGGTCGTCTTCGGCGCCGGGAGGCGTCACGATGCCAGGCGCTTCGCCATTGGCCAAACGGTCACCACGGTACACCCAGCATTTCACGCCGATGATGCCGTAGGTCGTCTTGGCCTCGGAGAAGCCGTAGTCGATATCGGCCTTCAGGGTGTGAAGGGGCACGCGGCCTTCGCGGTACCACTCGCAGCGGGCGATTTCGATGCCGTTCAGGCGACCGGAGGACATCAGCTTGATGCCTTGGGCGCCCATGCGCATCGCGTTCTGCATCGCGCGCTTCATCGCGCGACGGAACATGATGCGCTTTTCCAGCTGCTGGGTGATCGAATCGGCGATCAGCTGCGCATCGACTTCGGGCTTGCGCACTTCTTCGATGTTGACAGCGACAGGCACGCCCAGGCGGCGGGTCAATTCGGCCTTGAGGTTCTCGATGTCCTCGCCCTTCTTGCCGATCACGACGCCAGGACGTGCGGAGAAGATGGTGATACGGGCGTTCTTCGCAGGGCGCTCGATCAGGATGCGCGACACGGCGGCGCTCTTGAGCTTGGCCTTCAGGTATTCGCGAACCTTGAGATCTTCGGCCAGCATGGTGGCGAAGTTCTGGTTCGATGCATACCAGCGGGATGCCCAGTTACGGGTGACAGGCAGACGGAAGCCTGTTGGATGAATTTTTTGTCCCATGGTCGTGCTCTCAGTTGCCCACGGTGATGTAGATGTGGGCGGTCGGCTTGCTGATGCTGTTGCCGCGGCCCTTCGCGCGGGCGGAGAACCGCCTCAGCGTGGCGCCTTGCTCCACATAGATCGTCTTGACCTTCAGCGTGTCGATGTCTGCGCCATCGTTGTGCTCGGCGTTCGCGATCGCGGACTCGAGGCACTTCTTGATGATGCCGGCAGCGCGCTTGGGCGTGAAGGTGAGGATGTTCAGGGCTTGCGCCACTGACCTGCCGCGAACCAGGTCCGCCACCAGCCGACCCTTGTCGGCGGACAGGCGGACACCGCGGACGATTGAACGGGTTTCCATCGTCGTCATCCTCACTTCTTATTGGCTTTTTTATCGGCCGGGTGCCCCTTGAACGTGCGGGTGAGCGCAAATTCGCCGAGCTTGTGGCCCACCATCTGGTCCGAGATGTAGACCGGCACGTGCTGCTTGCCGTTGTGCACAGCGATGGTCACACCGATGAAATCGGGCAGGATGGTGGAACGGCGCGACCAGGTCTTGATCGGCTTCTTGTCTTTCGCGGCAACCGCCTTTTCGACTTTCGCACGCAGGTGCTGGTCGACGAACGGGCCCTTCTTGAGCGAACGAGTCATTGTCCGTTCCCCTTACTTCTTGCGGCGCGAGACGATCATCGTCTGCGTACGCTTGTTGTTGCGAGTGCGGTAGCCCTTGGTCAGCGTGTTCCACGGCGACACAGGCGCCTGGCCCTCGCCGGTGCGACCTTCACCACCACCGTGCGGGTGATCCACCGGGTTCATGGCGACGCCGCGAACCGTCGGGCGGATGCCCTTCCAGCGGATCGCGCCAGCCTTGCCGTACTGGCGCAGGCTGTGCTCTTCGTTGGACACTTCACCGATCGTGGCGCGGCAGTCGATGTGGATCTTGCGGACTTCGCCGGAACGCAGGCGAACCTGCGCGTACACGCCTTCACGCGCCAGCAGCGTGGCGGAGGTTCCGGCGGAACGGGCGATCTGCGCGCCCTTGCCCGGCAGCATCTCGATCGCGTGGATGATGGAACCCACGGGGATGTTGCGGATCGGCAGGGTGTTGCCCGCCTTGATCGGCGCTTCCGCGCCGCTCAGGACCGTCGCGCCGACCTCCAGGCCGCGCGGGGCGATGATGTAGCGGCGCTCGCCGTCGGCATAGCACACCAGCGCGATGTGGGCCGTGCGGTTCGGGTCGTACTCGATGCGCTCCACCTTCGCGGGGATGGCGTCCTTGTTGCGAACGAAGTCGACGACACGGTAGTGGTGCTTGTGACCACCGCCCTTGTGACGGATCGTGATGTGGCCGTTGTTGTTGCGGCCCGCGTTTTGCATCTGCGGCTCGAGCAGGGACGCCTCGGGGCGCCCCTTGTAGAGGTGCGCGTGCACCACCTTGACCACGCCACGGCGGCCTGGCGAAGTTGGCTTGACTTTGATGACGGCCATTTACGCAGCCTCCCCGGAGAAATTGAGCTCCTGCCCCGCCTTCAGCGAGACATAGGCCTTCTTGACGTGGTCGCGGCGGCCGATCGACTTGCCGAAACGCTTGACCTTGCCCTTTTGCACGACGGTCGAGACGGACTCGACCTCGACCTTGAACATCAGCTCGACGGCGGCCTTGATTTCGGGCTTGGTCGCGTCGCGCAGGACCTTGAACAACACCTGGTTGTTCTTCTCGGCGACGTGGGTGGCCTTTTCGCTGATGATCGGCGCCACCAGGACTTGCGCCAGTCGGCCTTCGTTGTGCTTCGGGCGCACGGCTTGTTGCGAGGTGCTCATGCGAACATCTCCTTGATTTGCTCGACGGCGGCCTTGGTCACCAGCACCTTCTTGAAGTGCACCAGCGCCAGGGGGTCGGCGTGACGGGGCTCCACCACCAGCACATTGGCCAGGTTGCGCGAAGCCAGGAAGAGGTTGTCGTCCAAGTCGTCGGTGATGACGAGCACGGAGTCCAGGCCCATGGCCTTGAACTTGGCAGCCAGCGCCTTGGTCTTCGGGGAATCAACCGTCAGGGAGTCAACGACGGCGATGCGGCCTTCGCGCGCCAACTGCGAGAAGATGGAGGCCATACCGGCCCGGTACATCTTCTTGTTGACTTTCTGGGTGAAGTTTTCGTTCGGGCTGTTCGGGAAGATGCGACCACCCCCGCGCCACAGCGGCGAGGAAGTCATACCGGCGCGGGCGCGGCCCGTGCCCTTTTGGCGGAAAGGCTTCTTCGTGGAGTGCTTGACCGCGGCGCGGTCGAGCTGGGCGCGGGTGCCTTGGCGCGCGTTGGCCTGGAAGGCCACGACGATCTGGTGCACCAGCGCTTCGTTGTATTCGCGAGCAAACACGGTGTCAGGCGCATCCACCTTGGCGGTGGCCTGACCCTGCTCGTTCAGGAGCTCGAGCTGCATCAGTTGGCTCCTTTCTTGATCTTCACCTTGACGGCCGGGCGAACGACCACGTGGCCGTTCTTGGCGCCGGGAACGGCGCCGCGCACCAACAGGAGCTGGCGGGCTTCGTCAACGCGGACGATGTCCAGGTTCTGGATGGTCTTGGTGACGTCGCCCAGGTGGCCAGACATCTTCTTGCCCGGGAACACGCGACCCGGGTCTTGCGCCATCGAGATCGAGCCAGGCACGTTGTGCGAACGGCTGTTGCCGTGCGAAGCGCGCTGCGAACCGAAATTGTGGCGCTTGATGGTGCCGGTGAAGCCCTTGCCGATGGAGGTGCCTTGCACGTCCACGACCTGGCCGACGGCGAACACGCTCACGGGCACTTGCGCGCCAGGCTTGTATTCAGCGGCGACTTCCGCGGGCACACGGAACTCTTTGAGGATTTCGCCGGCTTCCGCACCGGCCTTGGCCAGGTGCCCAGCTTCGGGCTTGGTGACGCGGGAGGCCTTGCGGCTGCCGAAAGCGACCTGGATGGCGTTGTAGCCGTCGGTCTCGGTGGTCTTGACCTGGGTGACGCGGTTGTTGGACACATCCAGCACCGTCACGGGAACGGCGTCGCCGTCGTCCGTGAAGATGCGCATCATGCCCACCTTGCGGCCCAGCAATCCCAGGCGCTGGCCCGGATCAGTGGTCGTCATAAATATTCTCCAGCCCCCAACGCCTTCAGCGGCGAGGAAGCCTTTGTTGCGAAGGCCCGACATCGATTGGCCGGACTGACTGATTGCGCCTCAGGCCTGGCCTGAAAACGCTGCTGACGCAACTTACCCCCGAGTGAGCGGGCAAGTCACGAAAAGCCTGCGAGTATAAACAGCTGCGGGCGAACCCGCAACTGCCTCACTTTTTACGTTGGTTACTGCAGCTTGATTTCGACGTCGACGCCAGCGGGCAGGTCGAGCTTCATCAAGGCATCGACCGTCTTGTCGGTCGGGTCGACGATGTCCATCAGGCGCTGGTGCGTGCGGATCTCGAACTGGTCGCGCGACGTCTTGTTGACGTGGGGCGAACGCAGGATGTCGAAACGCTGCAGGCGAGTCGGCAGGGGCACCGGGCCCTTGACGATCGCGCCGGTGCGCTTGGCGGTGTCAACGATTTCCAAGGCGGACTGGTCGATCAACTTGTAGTCGAAAGCCTTGAGGCGGATGCGGATCTTTTGTTTGGTAGACATGGCTGATGATCCTCGCGCTTACTCGATGATCTTGGCCACGACGCCGGCGCCGACGGTGCGGCCGCCTTCGCGGATGGCGAAGCGCAGGCCTTCTTCCATCGCGATCGGCGCGATCAGCTTGACCGTGATCGACACGTTGTCGCCCGGCATCACCATCTCCTTGTCCTTGGGCAGCTCCACCGCGCCCGTCACGTCCGTCGTGCGGAAGTAGAACTGCGGACGGTAGTTGTTGAAGAACGGCGTGTGGCGGCCGCCCTCTTCCTTGGACAGCACGTAGATCTCTGCCGTGAAGTGGGTGTGCGGCTTGACGCTGCCCGGCTTGCACAGCACTTGCCCGCGCTGCACGTCTTCGCGCTTGGTGCCGCGCAGCAGAATGCCCACGTTGTCGCCCGCCTGGCCCTGGTCCAGCAACTTGCGGAACATCTCAACGCCCGTGCAGGTCGTCTTCTGCGTGGCAGCGATACCGACGATCTCAATTTCCTCGCCGACCTTGATGATCCCGCGCTCCACCCGGCCCGTCACCACCGTGCCGCGGCCGGAAATCGAGAACACGTCTTCCACCGGCATCAGGAACGCGCCATCCACCGCGCGCTCCGGCGTGGGGATGTAGCTGTCCAGCGCTTCGGCCAGGCGCAGGATCGCCTGCTCGCCCAGATCACCCTTGTCGCCTTCGATCGCCAGCTTGGCCGAACCCTTGACGATCGGGGTGTCGTCGCCCGGGAAGTCGTACTTGCTCAGCAGCTCGCGAACTTCCATCTCCACCAGCTCCAGCAGCTCGGCGTCGTCCACCATGTCGCACTTGTTCAGGAAGACGATGATGTACGGCACGCCCACCTGGCGCGCCAGCAGGATGTGCTCGCGCGTCTGCGGCATCGGGCCGTCCGCCGCCGAGCACACCAGGATCGCGCCGTCCATCTGCGCCGCGCCCGTGATCATGTTCTTCACGTAGTCGGCGTGCCCGGGGCAGTCAACGTGCGCGTAGTGGCGGTTGGCCGTCTCGTATTCAACGTGCGCGGTGTTGATCGTGATGCCCCGCGCCTTTTCTTCCGGTGCAGCGTCGATCTGGTCGTACGCCTTGGCCTCGCCACCGAACTTCGACGCCAGGATCGTCGTGATCGCTGCCGTCAGCGTCGTCTTCCCATGGTCCACGTGACCAATCGTCCCCACGTTCACGTGCGGCTTCGTACGCTCAAATTTGCCTTTTGCCATTTCAATTCTCCAGAGTAAAGAGCAATGCCAGTGCGGTGTTTAAGGTTTCCGGCGAGGCGCTTGGTCGCCCGCCACGGGCAGCGGACGGCACCCCACCGAAGACCGGCCTCCCCACACGCGGGAGGCCCAGGGATGTTTACTTGCTGCCGCGGGCGGTGATGATCGCGTCGGCCACGTTCTTCGGAGCTTCGCTGTAGTGCTTGAACTCCATCGTGTAGGTAGCGCGGCCCTGGGACATGGAACGCAGCGTGGTCGAATAGCCGAACATTTCCGACAGCGGAACCTCGGCTTTGATGATCTTGCCGCCGCCGGGCATGTCGTCCATGCCCTGAACCATGCCGCGACGGGAGGACAGGTCACCCATCACGTTGCCGGCGTAGTCCTCCGGGGTCTCGACTTCCACGGCCATCATCGGCTCGAGGATGACGGGGCTGGCCTTGCGGCAGCCGTCCTTGAAGCCCATCGAAGCGGCCATCTTGAACGCGTTTTCGTTCGAGTCGACCTCGTGGTAGGAACCGAAGGTCAGCGTGACCTTCACGTCGACCACCGGGAAGCCGGCCAGCACGCCGTTGGGCAGCGTGTCTTCGATGCCCTTCTTCACCGCCGGGATGAATTCGCGGGGCACCACACCGCCCTTGATGGCGTCGACGAACTCGAAACCCTTGCCGGGCTCCTGCGGCTCGACGGTCAGCACGACGTGGCCGTATTGGCCCTTGCCGCCGGATTGGCGCACGAACTTGCCTTCGACGTCGGTGGCGGTCTTGCGGATGGTTTCGCGGTAAGCCACCTGCGGCTTGCCGACGTTGGCTTCCACGCCGAACTCGCGCTTCATGCGGTCGACGATGATTTCCAGGTGCAGCTCGCCCATGCCGGAGATGATGGTCTGACCGGATTCTTCGTCGGTGCGCAGTCGGAACGAGGGGTCTTCCGCGGCCAGGCGGCCCAGCGCGATGCCCATCTTTTCCTGGTCGGCCTTGGTCTTGGGCTCGACGGCCTGCGAGATCACAGGCTCGGGGAAGATCATCTTTTCCAGGGTAACGACGTGCTCGGGGTCGCACAGCGTTTCACCGGTGGTCACGTCCTTCAAGCCCACGCAGGCGGCGATGTCCCCGGCCAGGATTTCCTTGATTTCTTCGCGCTGGTTGGCGTGCATCTGCAGGATACGGCCGATGCGCTCCTTCTTGCCGCGGATCGGGTTGTAGACCGAGTCACCGGACTTCAGCACGCCCGAGTACACGCGCACGAAGGTCAGCTGGCCGACGTACGGGTCGGTCATCAGCTTGAACGCCAGGGCGGCGAACTTCTCGTTGTCGTCGGCCTTGCGGGTGACTTCGTTGTCCTGCTCGTCGGTGCCCGGCACCGGCGGGATGTCGATCGGGGACGGCATGAAGTCGATCACCGCGTCAAGCATGCGCTGCACGCCCTTGTTCTTGAAGGCCGTGCCGCAAAGCATCGGCTGGATCTCGGTGGCCAGCGTGCGGGCGCGCAGGCCGCTTTTGATTTCTTCTTCGCTCAGGTCGCCGGACTCGAGGTACTTGTTCATCAAGTCTTCGCTGGACTCGGCAGCCGCCTCGATCATGTTCTCGCGCCACTTCTGCGCATCGGCTTGCAACTCGGCGGGGATGTCGCCGTATTCGAACTTCATGCCCTGAGAGGCTTCGTCCCAGATGATGGCCTTCATCTTCAGCAGGTCGACCACGCCGGTGAAGTTGTCTTCAGCGCCGATGGGAATCACGATGGGCACGGGGTTGGCCTTCAGGCGCACGCGCATCTGGTCGTAGACCTTGTAGAAGTTCGCGCCGGTGCGGTCCATCTTGTTGACGAACGCCAGACGGGGCACCTTGTACTTGTTGGCTTGGCGCCAGACGGTTTCCGACTGGGGCTGCACGCCGCCGACCGCGCAGTAGACCATGCAGGCGCCGTCCAGCACGCGCATGGAACGCTCCACCTCGATGGTGAAGTCGACGTGCCCCGGGGTGTCGATGATGTTGATGCGGTGCTCGGGCAGGGAGCGGTCCATGCCCTTCCAGAAGCAGGTGGTCGCAGCGGAAGTGATCGTGATGCCGCGCTCTTGCTCTTGCTCCATCCAGTCCATGGTGGCGGCGCCATCGTGCACTTCACCGATCTTGTGGTTCACGCCGGTGTAGAACAAGATGCGTTCGGTGGTCGTGGTCTTGCCGGCATCGATGTGAGCCGAGATACCGATGTTGCGATAGCGCTCGATGGGGGTCTTGCGGGCCATGGTGGCACTCCAAAAATCAGGTGGTGACAGTCGGGGAAACGAGCCAAAAACGCGGGCCGCCCGCGGGTTCCGTAGAAACCCGAAGAGCGGCCAGGGACTCGCCGGTCGTTTAGAAGCGGAAGTGTGAGAAGGCCTTGTTGGCTTCGGCCATGCGGTGCACTTCGTCGCGCTTCTTCATCGCGCCGCCGCGGCCCTCCACGGCCTCCAGCAACTCGTTGGCCAGGCGCTGAGCCATCGACTTCTCGCCGCGCTTGCGGGCGGATTCCTTCAACCAGCGCATGGCCAGGGCCACGCGGCGGACGGGGCGAACTTCCACGGGAACTTGGTAGTTCGCGCCGCCGACGCGGCGGGACTTCACCTCGACCATCGGCTTGATGTTGTTCAACGCGACCGTGAAGATTTCCAGCGGGTCCTTGCCCGACTTCTTCTCCACCTGCTCGAGCGCGCCGTAGATGATGCGTTCCGCAACGGCTTTCTTGCCGGACTCCATGATCACGTTCATGAACTTGGACAGGTCAACCGAACCGAACTTCGGATCGGGCAGGATCTCCCGCTTGGGGACTTCGCGACGACGAGGCATTTCTCTTCCTTTGCTTCAGTTGGCCGGAGGCTTCTGTCGCCTTCCAGGCCGCGGAGGGCCACGCTACGCGCCCTCCACTTACTCGGCGACCTCACGGCCGCCAAACGGCGTTGGCACCCGAGGGCGCCGACGATTTCTTGTTGGCGATCAGGCCGATCAGGCCTTCTTGGGGCGCTTCGCGCCGTACTTGGAACGCGCTTGCTTGCGGTCTTTGACGCCCTGCAAGTCGAGCGAACCACGCACGATGTGGTAACGCACACCCGGCAAGTCCTTCACGCGGCCGCCGCGCACGAGCACGACGCTGTGCTCCTGCAGGTTGTGGCCTTCGCCGC
>CBJNAE010000168.1:0-8588 GCA_966433995.1 uncultured Ideonella sp.
TCGCGTTGGCCACCGACCCCGACCGCCAGGCCGAGTACGCCCGCCACATCTCCTACGGCCCGACCCACAACCAGGCGCTGGCCAAGCTGGACAACACGGTGCTGGCGAACCTGCCCACCGCGCCGGCCATCCTGTCGCGTTCAGTGCAGTTGAACCTGAAGTTCTGGTCCGACCAGGGTGAGGAGCTGGAAAAGCGCTTCGCCTCCTGGGCGGCCCAGTGAGCCCGGTCGCAAGGCCCCGCTGACACAAACCCGGGCCACGGTGGCGCTGCGGCGCCACCGTGGGGCCGGGCCTGTTCGAACTCCGCTGCACGCCCGCACCCTTAGGACTTCCAATGAACGCCGCCACATCACCCATCGCCGGCATGCCCGCGCTGCCGTCAGACCGCGGGCTGCAGCGCGCTTTGCAGCGCGCCGAGCGCCGACGCAAGCTCGGCAGCCTGTCTCTGACCCTGCCGCTGCTGGCTTTCCTGATGGCGGTCTTCATCGTCCCCATCGCCGCGCTGCTGATGCGCTCCGTCGAAAATCCCGAAGTGGCCAGGGCGCTGCCCCGCACAGTGGCGTCGCTGGATTCCTGGGACCGCCAGTCGCTGCCCACCGCGTCGTCTTTCGCCGCCATGGCGCAGGACTTGTCGGCCCTGCCCGACACCAGTGACGCGGGCGCTGTGGCCCGGCGCCTCAATTCCGAAGAAGCCGGGGCGCGATCCCTCGTCATGTCCACCTACCGGGCCCTGCCATTCCAAGGCGCCGCCGGGCCCGACGACATCAAGGCCCGCATGCTGGCCCTCGACGAACGTTGGGGGGAGCTGAGGTTCTGGCAGTCCATTGCCAAGAACGGGTCCCGCTGGACGCCGAACTACCTGCTCGCGGCGCTCGACATGAAGCGCGACGCCAGCGGCGCCGTGGTGCAGATGCCACCCGAGCAGCGCGTTTACCTGCGCATCCTGCTGCGCACTTTCGCGATCAGCCTGGTGGTGACGCTCTGGTGCCTGGCCCTGGGTTACCCGCTGGCCTACTGGCTCAGCCTGCTTCCGGCGCGCCGCGCCAACCTGTTGATGATCCTGGTGCTGGTGCCGTTCTGGACCTCCATCCTGGTTCGCGTGGCCGCGTGGATCGTGCTGCTGCAGTCCGAGGGGCTGGTCAACAAGGCGCTGATGGAGCTGGGTGCGATCGATGCCCCGCTGGCTCTGCTGTTCAACCGCACCGGCGTCGTCATCTCAATGACGCACATCCTGCTGCCGTTCATGATCCTGCCGCTGTACAGCGTGATGAAGTCGGTGCCGCCCACCTACTTGCGCGCCGCCGTGTCGCTGGGCAGCCCGCCTTTGGCCGCCTTCTGGCGCGTCTACCTGCCGCAGACCTACCCCGGCATCGGCGCGGGCGCGCTGCTGGTCTTCATCCTCGCGATCGGCTACTACGTGACGCCGGCGCTGCTGGGCGGTGCGGACGACCAGATGCTGAGCTACTACGTTGCGCACTACACCAACGAGAACATCAACTGGGGAATGGCCAGCGCGCTTGGCGCTGTGCTGCTGGCCACGACGCTGGCGCTTTATGCGCTGTACCGCCGCGTCGTGAAAAGCGAACTGAGCCTGGGCTGAAAAGAAGCGACCACACCATGAGCAACACCACCACCGCAACACCGGCTGCACCCAACTGGCGCTGGTTGCCAGAATTCCCCGCCTACGCCCGCTGGCACGACAAGCTGGGATGGTGGGCGCTGCGCGCGCTGTGCGTGGCCGTCCTGGTCTACCTGCTGCTGCCCATCTTGGCGGTCATGCCGCTGTCTTTCAGCAACAGTTCCTTCCTCGCCTACCCCATCCCCGGCTGGTCGCTCAAATGGTATGAGAACCTCTTCCATGCGCCCGAATGGGGCCGCGCCGCCAAGAACAGCTTCATCGTCGCGCCGGCGGCCACATTGATCGCCACGACGCTGGGCACCATGGCCGCTGTCGGCATGTCGCGCGCCAACTTCCCGTTCAAAGGCGCGTTGATGGGGCTGTTGATCGCTCCCATGGTGGTGCCGATCGTCGTGGTCGGCGTCAGCACCTACATCTTCTTCGCCAACATCGGCATGGCCGACAGCTATCTTGCGCTGATCCTCGTGCACGCCGCGCTGGGCGCCCCCTTCGTGCTGACCACCGTGCTGGCCACGCTGCAAGGGTTCAACCACAACCTGGTGCGCGCCAGCCTGAGTCTGGGCGCCGGGCCGCTGCAGACCTTCTTCCGCGTGACGCTGCCGGTCATCGCGCCGGGCGTCATCTCGGGCGCGCTGTTCGCCTTCACCACCTCGTTCGACGAAGTGGTTGTCACGCTGTTCCTGGCTGGCGCCGACCAGTCCACGTTGCCTCGACAGATGTTCGCGGGGATCCGCGAGAACATCAACCCGACCATCGCCGCCGTCGCCACGCTGCTCATCCTCTTCACGACCAGTTTGCTGCTGGTGCTGGAGTGGTTGCGGGGGCGAAGGCGCTGAGCGACGAGTCCCCGGTTACCCCATTTCCCGCCGTGCGCTGCCCCCTCAGAGGGAGGCGGGGCCGGTGCACACAGGCGTGCTTTTTGTTGTCCAAGGAGTCTCATCATGGAACATCGCCCGGCATCTACCCCCACTCTTCACTGGCCCGGCCTGGCCGCGAAATGGGCCGCCGCGGTCCTGATGTCCCTGCTGCTTCACCCGTCTCACGCCCGACCCTTCACCATCGCCAATTTCGGCGGCGCCAACGGCCAGGCGCAAGAGGTCGCGTTCCAGAAGCCGTTCGCCCAACAGGAGGGCATCGAAGTCCGGGCCGTGGAATATACCGGTGGGCTGGCCCCGGTGAAAGAAATGGTCCAGAAAGGCCAAGTGGCGTGGGACGTCGTCGAGGTTGAATCCACCGACTTGAACGCGGGCTGCAAGGCTGGGTTGTTCGAGCGCCTGTCTCGCGCGCAGCTACAGCACGCGGGTGTGATGCTGCCCAGCGCCGTGCACGAATGCGGCGTGGGCGCGTTCGTCTGGTCCACCGTGTTGGCTTACGAAGGTGGCCGGTTCAAGGAAGCGCCCAAGAGTTGGGCCGACTTCTGGGACATCACCAAATTTCCGGGCAAGCGGGGCATGCGCAAGGGCGCCCGCTACAACATGGAATTCGCGCTGCTGGCAGATGGCGTGCACCGCAATGACCTATACAGCCTGCTGGCCACCGAGGACGGCGTCAACCGCGCGCTGGCCAAACTGAACAAGCTCAAGCCGCACATCGTCTGGTGGGAATCCGGCGCCCAGCCGCCGCAGTGGCTGCTTTCCGGAGAGGTGGCGATGTCCACTGCGTTCAACGGCCGCATCGCCGCGGCCAACCGTGTCGACACCCCCCGTTTGCAAATTCTGTGGACCGGCGCGATCTACGAGATCGACTACTGGGCCATCGTGAAAGGCTCGCCGCAGCGTGAACTTGCGCTCAAGTACGTCAATTTCGCTACATCAGAGAAGGCGCAATTGGCCTTCTCGCGCGAAATCCCGTATGGGCCGACGCATTTCAACGCCATCCTCAAGTACGACAGCGACCGGCGCATCCCGAGCCATGCCAGCCAACAGGCGCTGATTGACCTGTCGATGTTGGAAAGCGACCTGCCATCGGCGCCGGGCAATCTCCGCAAGTCCCTGCCTTTCAACGCTGATTTCTGGGACAGAAACGGGGCGCGCCTGGACGAGCGGTTCAACGCCGCCATGGCGAAATGAACCCGGATCATCCAGCGCAGTCCCGGCCCGCCCCGGGTTGAGCGGCGACACCATGCGATCACCCAGTCCCCACCCCCAGGACGGCATTTTCCTGCAGCCCAGCGCATGGAGCGTGAGCAGCGCCCAGTTGGTTGCGTCGCAGGGATTCCCGGCTTTGACCGTCTCCAGCGACGATGTCGGCTTTTCGCTGGGATTGAAGGAAAGCGGCTCGCGCGCCTACCATGACGCCGTTCTGTACCGCCTCGCCTCCATCGTCCAGGCCGTACGGATACCAGTGCATGCCAGCCTGAGGTTCTTCCAGGCTCCGCATCCCGAGCAGGTCGCCCATTGGGTGGCGTTGCTCATCGAAGCCGGCGTGGCCGGTGCGGTGTTCGACGACCGGATTGACGCGAAGACCTCCGCGCTGTGCGAACCCGACCACGCCGCAAGCCGCATGCGGGCCGCCCGGCGGGCGGCGCAGGCCAGCGGCAAGCCCTTCGCGCTCACGGCCCGGACCGATGCTTACCTCGTTGGGCCTTGCAGCGCCGTGCCGACGACGCAAGGCCGTCTTGCCTCGGCCTTGCAAAGGTGCAACGCCTGTTTTGCCGCGGGAGCGGACGGCTTGCTTGTGCCGGGCGCCTTGCTTCCGGAAGCAGTCGGCGCGCTGGTGAAGGGGTTGGGGGGGCCGCTCACCGTCCTCATCGGGGCATCCCATTGCGCCTTGACGCTGCCGCAACTTGGAGCCCTGGGTGTGCGAAGGGCCATGATGGGCGGGAGCCTGGCGGAAACCATGCGGTCATGGATCCGAAAGACTGCGGCTGAAAGCGTCAAGCAAGGGACCTATTCGTACAGCGCACGCAGTGGGCGTGCCAATGCGCCATTCGAGCCCGCCGGCTCGGCGGAGCCGGATGCGCCTGGGCCGCCTTCGGCCCTACGGGGCCGGCGCGGCCGGTCGCACTCGGCCCCCAGTTCCTCGCACACCGGGTTCACGCCCGGCGCGCGGGGCAAGAAAGCGTGGCCGACCCTGCACATGGAGAGCGACCGCGTCGTCGTGACGAAGTGGCATTTCGAGCCGGGTGCCCGCACGGGGCACCACGTACATGCTCGCGAACACCTGATCGTGCCGCTGGTGGCGGGCACCTTGCGGTTAAAAAATCATTCGGACGTCCAGGACCTTCAGTTGCAAGCCGGCATGTTCTGCTTGCGCCCCGCGGGTGCCGCGCAGGACGTCATCAATGTCAACAACCATGAATTCAGCTTCCTAGAGATCGAACTCAAGTGAGCCTGAGTACGGCGCCTCGTCGGCTCCCCCGCGTCCAGGCGCCTCGCTTCTTTAACACCCAACCATTCGAACGCCAACAACATGACACATGCATTGCTCCGCGAACTCAAAGACCCCGGCCTGCTGAAGACGTCCGCATTCATCGACGGCGGTTGGGTCGACAGCGAAATGCGCTTCGACGTGATCGACCCGGCCACCTGCGAGAAGTTGGCCGATGTGCCCAACCTTGGCGCGGCCCATGCGGAACGCGCCATTGCCGGCGCCGAAGCCGCCTGGAAGCCCTGGCAGGCGATGACGGCCCAGGCGCGCGGCAAAGTGATGTTGGAGTGGTTCAGGCTGATGCACTTGCATGCCGACGACCTGGCCCGCATCCTGACGTGCGAGCAGGGCAAGCCCCTGGCCGAGGCCAAGGGCGAGGTGGCGTACGGCGCCAGCTTCATCGAGTGGTTCGCCGAGGAAGCCAGGCGGGTCTACGGCGAGACAGTCCCTACCACCGACGCCAATAAGCGCTACCTTGTCACCAAGCAGGCCATGGGCGTCTGCGCGGCGATCACGCCCTGGAATTTCCCGATCGCCATGGTCACCAGGAAGGTCGCGCCCGCGTTGGCCGCGGGCTGCACCATCGTGGTCAAGCCGGCGGAGCAGACGCCACTGTCCGCCCTGGCTCTGGCTGAATTGGCACGGCGCGCCGGGGTGCCGCCCGGGGTGCTCAGCGTGGTGACCGCCGATGCCGGCCAATCCGTCGCCGTGGGCCGGGTGCTGTGCGACAGCCCGGTGGTTCGCCACCTTTCATTCACAGGCTCGACCGAGGTCGGGCGCATCCTGGCCGCCCAGTGCGCACCGACTGTCAAGAAGCTTTCCCTGGAGCTGGGTGGCAATGCGCCTTTCATCGTCTTCGACGACGCCGATATCGACAGCGCCGTGGAAGGCGCCGTGGCGAGCAAATTCCGCAACGCCGGGCAGACCTGTGTTTGCAGCAACCGGCTGTACGCGCAGGAGTCGGTATACGACGATTTCGTGCGCAAGCTCGCGGACAAGGTAGGCGCGCTGCGCGTCGGCCATGGGCTGCAATCCGGGGTGGCCCAAGGCCCGTTGATCGACGAGCAGGCGCTCTTGAAGGTGGAGCGCCACGTGGCGGACGCCGTCGACAAGGGGGCCCGCGTGCTGACGGGCGGCAGGCGCGTCGATGGGCGTTTCTTCGCGCCCACGGTGCTCGCTGATGCCCACGCCGGCATGCTCTGCGCCGGTGAAGAGATCTTCGGCCCGGTGGCGCCGGTGTTCAAGTTCAAGACGGAAGCCGAGGTGGTCGAACTGGCCAATGCCACCGAATTCGGGTTGGCCAGCTATTTCTACAGCCGCGACGTGGGCCGCATATTCCGGGTCGGCGAAGCCCTGGAATACGGCATGGTGGGGGTCAACACCGGGAGCATCTCCACCGCTGAAGTACCGTTCGGCGGCGTCAAGCAGTCGGGTTACGGGCGGGAAGGCTCGCGCCACGGCATCGAGGACTACTTGAGCGTCAAATACCTCTGCCTCGGCGACATCCAGCGTTGAGGATGCCTCGCAGGTGCCGACCCCAAGGAAAAAAAGGGCGGGAGCACCGCAGGGCGGAGTTGCTGGACGCCGCCTTGGCGCTATTCGGGGAAAAGGGCTTCGCGGCCACTAGGTCGGAAGAGGTTGCCATGCGGGCGGGCGTGTCCAAGGGGACGCTCTACCTCTACTACCCGAGCAAGGCCGAGCTGTTCAAGGCGGTGATCCGCGAGAACCTCGGCCGCCCGGTTGCCGACGGCGTGGGCGCAATGGACACCTGCGCCGCCGCTTCCAGCGTGCTGCTGCGAAACTTGATCTCGACCTGGTGGGAGCGTGTGGGCGCCACCCCCGCCTCGGCGATCCACAAGATCGTGCTGTCAGAGGCGCGCAACTTCCCGGAGATTGCCGAGTTCTACCTGCGCGAAGTGGTGAGGCCGGCGCAGGCGCTGTTCGCGCGCATCTTGGCGCGTGGCATCGACCGGGGCGAGTTCCGGTCGGTCCCACTGGCGGAGGCGACGGCGGCGATGTGCGCGCCGATGATGTACCTGTGCCTGCACAGGCATTCCTTCGACTTGTGCGGCCTGTCCACGCTACTGCCGGACCCGGTCGATGTGCTGGCCACGCACGTCGATATGGTGTTGACTGGGCTACTTCGCCGGGGGGCGGAACCTGTGCCCGTGTCCGACCGAGCCGGCGCCGGCCATAGCCATCGGGACGCCGGTGCAGGAAACGGCTAAGACGGTTCACTCCAGATTGGAATGTGTGGCCTCCGCCGTCTTCACGGCTAGACGGCAGGGCGGCACGATGGTTGCACTCGCTTTCAAGGCTGGGCTTAGGCGCCGCGTTTCCGGGTCGCGGCGGGTCCATGCTGGGGTTCATCCCAATCCGCTTGAAGCCCCGTCGAAGGGGCGGGGCAGCCCGCTGCGGCGACAATAGGCGGTTGCGCCGCCGTCGGGGGCAGGCGCTTGGTTTCCACTACATCAGCAAAGCACATGGCCCAGTACGTCTTTACCATGAACCGCGTCGGCAAGATCGTCCCGCCGAAGCGCCAGATCCTCAAGAACATCTCCCTGAGCTTCTTCCCCGGCGCCAAGATCGGCGTGCTGGGCCTGAACGGCTCGGGCAAGTCGACGCTGCTGAAGATCATGGCCGGCATCGACAAGGACATCGAAGGCGAAGCCGTGCCGATGCCGGGCCTGAAGATCGGCTACCTGCCGCAGGAGCCTCAGCTGGAGCCGCAACAGACGGTGCGCGAGGCCGTCGAGCAGGGCATCGGCGGCGTGCTGGCCGCCAAGGCGCGCCTGGAGCAGGTCTACGCCGAATACGCCGAAGAGAACGCCGACTTCGACAAGCTCGCCGCCGAGCAGGCCGAGCTGGAAGCCGTCATCGCCGCCGCCGGCTCTGAGAACACCGACCTGCAGCTTGAATTGGCCGCCGACGCGCTGCGCCTGCCGCCCTGGGACGCCACCATCGGCCACCTCTCGGGCGGCGAGAAGCGCCGCGTGGCCTTGTGCCGGCTGTTGCTGTCCAAGCCGGACATGCTGCTGCTGGACGAGCCTACCAACCACCTGGACGCCGAATCCGTCGACTGGCTGGAGCAGTTCCTGCAGCGCTTCCCCGGCACCGTGGTGGCCATCACCCACGACCGCTACTTCCTGGACAACGCCGCCGAGTGGATCCTCGAACTCGACCGCGGCTCCGGCATCCCCTGGAAGGGCAACTACTCCACCTGGCTCGACCAGAAGGAGCAGCGCCTGGAGCAGGAGCAGAAGACGGAAGACGCCCGCGCCAAGGCGATGAAGAAGGAGCTGGAGTGGGTGCGCCAGAACCCCAAGGGCCGCCAGGCCAAGAGCAAGGCCCGCCTGGCCCGCTTCGAGGAGCTGTCCGACGTCGACTACCAGAAGCGCAACGAGACCAACGAGATCTTCATCCCGGTGGCCGACCGCCTCGGCCACGAGGTGATCGAGTTCGACGGTGTGACCAAGAGCTTCGGCGACCGCGTGCTGATCGACAACCTCAGCTTCAAGGTGCCGGCCGGCGCCATCGTCGGCATCATCGGCCCCAACGGCGCCGGCAAGTCGACGCTGTT
>CBJNAE010000169.1:0-8547 GCA_966433995.1 uncultured Ideonella sp.
GCAGCGTGATGCGCTGCACCGGCGGCTACACCGACGCCGGCGTTCACCTGCCCCCTGGGGCGGCCTTGCACCAGCATGAATACGCTGAGTACTTCGAGGAAATCTTCTCTTCCGGCGCCTACGTGTGCCACGACACCCGCCTGGACGCCCGGCTGGACGGCATGCGCGAGAGCTATCTGAAGCCGCTTGGCGTGATGGCGCTGCTCGACGCGGTCTTCGCTTTCAATGGCCAGGCGCGGGGCCTGGTGTGTTGCGAGCAGGTCGGGCATCCCCGGCAGTGGACACCCGTCGAATGCGCGGACCTCAAGCGCTGCGCCAGCGCGATCACCCGGCTCACCCACCGCTGGGTGCGTGCCCACCGGCGCGGACGGACCGGCGCAGGCATCGGGGACGACAACCCCTATTGAATTGAAAGCGGCGCTCATCCGCCATTCCCGGACGTTTTGAAGGCCTGCGGAAGTGACGACGCGTCCATTCCAAGACTCGACATCGAAAATATACAAAAATAACAATTAGACTAAATTTATGTTACATGTTGATTCTTGATTCGTTTGTAATCAATGATTTTTCGAAAAATCAAGGAACCAAGATAATTTATTTGGATGATTTGAGTTAATCAGAAATACGGGGAAACACTTATTTTCGTGCGCAATTTCCTGCTATCTCCATTGCGTTGCGTCGATCAATTACCTAAGTTGGTGTAACAAAACTAAACTTTAGGTCTGCGCTGTGGAAACAAATCGTTGAGGGCTCAAGAGGCCGTCAACCGACGTTTTTAAGAACAAAGCCCGGCTCCCACACGCCGTCCTGGCGTGTGCTGGCAAGCCATCAGGTCCACGGCCATCACCCCCTTGCAGCAGTAACAGCTTCCCGAAAGTCCGGGAAGGCGGTCGGCTGCGCGTTTATTCGCGCGGTCCGGGTCCCGTCTGTCTGCCGCAGGCCAATCCGTCCGCGCTGCACCGCGGGCGGGTGCAGCAGATTTTTCGGAACAACTTGGAGAACGACTTGATCACGGCAGAAGCATTCCTCAGAGACAACAAGCGGGTCGAGGGCCCGTCCCGCGCATTGGTCGCGCCCGCCCCGCAGGCCAATCCCGCCCTGGAAGCGGCGGACATGATCGTGGCCTACCTGGAAGACCTGGGCGTCGAATACGTCTTCGGCGTGCCGGGCGGCGCGATCGAACCGATCTACAACGCCCTGGCGCGCAGCGGGCGGCGCGGCGGTCCGCAGGCCATCGTCGCGCGGCACGAGGCCGGCGCGGCCTTCATGGCCGACGGCTACGCCCGGGAGACCGGCAAGCTCGGCGTGTGCATCGCGACCTCGGGCCCCGGTGCGACCAACATGATCACCGGCGTGGCCTGCGCCTACGACAACGGCGTGCCGATGCTGGCGATCACCGGCCAGCCGCCGCTGCACTCCTTCGGCAAGAACGCGCTGCAGGAGTCCTCCTGCACCGGCATCAACGCGGTGGCGATGTTCAAGCACTGCACCCACTACAACTCGCTCGTCTCCCACGGCGGGCAGTTGCAGGCCAAGCTGACCAACGCGCTGATGCAGGCGCTGCAGGCGCCCTACGGGCCGTCGCACCTGTCGATCCCGGTCGACATCCTGCGCTCGCCAGCCGTGGGGCGCTGGCGCTCGGGCGACTTCACGTCGCTGCTCAACCTGAAGCCGTCGATGGTCGATGTGCGGGCCGTCGAGCAGTTCAAGGATGCCCTGGACGGCGCGAAGCGCCCGGTGTTCGTGATCGGCGACGGCTGCGCCGAGGCCGTCGAGGCCATCCTGAAGCT
The DNA here is from genome assembly GCA_966433995.1 of uncultured Ideonella sp. Classification (GTDB taxonomy): domain Bacteria; phylum Pseudomonadota; class Gammaproteobacteria; order Burkholderiales; family Burkholderiaceae_C; genus JANPCX01. The sequence continues at coordinate 1,791 of CBJNAE010000169.1, forward strand.
GGTGCACATCACCGGCGCGCTGTTCGTCACCACCCCGGACGCCAAGGGTTTCATCAACCCGCGCCACAGCGCCTACCGCGGTGTCTTCGGCTTCGGCGGCCACGCCAGCGCCAGCGACCTGCTGCGCAGCGAGCCCGACCTGGTGGTGGCCTTCGGCACCGGCTTCGGCGAATTCAGCAGCGGTGGCTGGTGCAGCTCGGTGCTCAACGACCGGCTGGTGCACATCGACAGCAGCGACGACAACCTGATGCATTCCTCGATGGCGCGGCTGCACGTGCGCGGCCGCATCCTGTCGGTGTGCGAATGGCTGATCGGCCTGATGCCGGCCGACGCTGCGAGCAACGTCTACTTCTTCAAGGACAAGAAAGCCGAGAAGGCCGAGCAGGCCGAGGTGCCGGGCCTGATGCACGAGCCCGAGAAGTTCCACAGCAACGCGGTGCCGATCAAGCCGCAGCGCCTGATGAAGGCGCTGTCGCAGCTGTTCCCGCCGAGCACGCGCTTCGTCGCCGACGCCGGCAACAGCGCGGTCTGGGCGGTGCACTACCTGCAGCCGCAGGACCGGCGCGTGGCGCGCTGGAGCCCGGTGGACGCCGTGCTGCGCAAGGACGCCCGCGCTGCCGCGTCGAGCTGGCTGCGCGTGACCATGGATTTCGCGCCGATGGGCTGGGCGATCGGCGCGGCCATCGGCATCGCCGGCGGCAACCCGAAGTGCCCGGTGGTCTGCATCACCGGCGACGGCAGCTACCTGATGAACGGCCAGGAGATCACGGTGGCCGCGGCCATGGGCCTGAACGTCGTCTTCGTGGTGCTCAACGACGCCTCGCTCGGCATGGTCAAGCACGGCCAGCGCCTGGCCGGTGCCGAGCCGATCGGCTTCGAGCTGCCGCAGGTGGACTACCGCATGCTCGCCCACTCGCTGGGCGTGCCCGGCCACATCATCCGCTCAGCCGACGACCTGGAGGCGCTGGACATGAAGGCCATCCTGAGCCGCAACGGGCCGACCCTGCTCGACGTGCGCGTCGACCCCGAGGAGGCCGCGCCGATGAACGTGCGCATGAAGACCCTCGGGACGGCCAAGCAATGAGCGGCACCGCAACGAATCAACCGGCACACAAGGGAAAAACGACCATGACGGCGACGAAGAAACTCGAAGGCAAGACAGCCCTCATCACCGGCGGCAGCAGCGGCATCGGCCTGGCCACCGCCAAGCTTCTCATCGAACAGGGCGCGCGCGTGGCCATCACCGGCCGCGATCCCAAGACCCTGGCCGAGGCCCGCGCCAGCCTGGGCGGCGACGTGGTCGCGATCGTGGCCGACTCGTCCCGCCTGGCCGACCTGGACGGCGTCATGCACACCGTCGGCGAATGCTTCGGCCGGCTCGACATCCTCTTCGCCAACGCCGCGGTGGCGCTGCCCGCGCCCTTCGATTTCGTCGACGAGAAGCGTTTCGACGAGGTGGTGTCCGCCAACCTCAAGGGCGGCTTCTTCACGGTGCAGAAAGCGCTGCCGCTGCTGAACCCCGGCGCTTCGGTCGTGATGACGACGTCGATCACCAACCAGCTCGGCTCGCCCAACTTCAGCGTCTACGGCGCTTCCAAGGCCGCCTTGCGCTCGCTGACGCAGACGCTGGCGCTGGAGCTGATCCCGCGCGGCATCCGGGTCAACGCCGTCAGCCCCGGCCCGATCGCAACACCCATGTGGGGCAAGCTGGGTTTCCCCGGCGAAGCCGAGCAGGCGGTCAAGCAGCAGATCGCCGAGAAGTCCCCGTCCAAGCGTTTCGGCGAATCGCACGAAGTCGCGAAGGTGGTGTTGTTCCTCGCCTCCCAGGACTCGTCCTATGTGGTGGGCCAGGAGATCGTCGTCGACGGCGGCATGAGCCTGCTTTGACGGTCTTTCGGGAAGGACGGTCCGCACCATGAACACGCTACGCACCGGGATCTGGCAGGAAGAGGCCGAGCCCGACAACCCCTTCGCCGCCCGCGTCGCCCGCTGCCACGGCTACGACGTCTATGGCCAGGTGCTCGGCCGCGCCGGCTGGGCCGAGATGGTGTTCCTGCTTTTCACCGGCCAACGGCCCAGCCCGCGGCAGGCACGCCTGCTCGACGCGCTCGCCGTGGCGCTGGCCAACGCCGGCCCGCGCGACCCGGCGAACCACGCGGCGATGTGCGCCGGTGTCGGCGGCTCGACCGCCGCAGCGGCGCTGATGGCCGCGCTGGCCGTCGGCGCCGGCCAGGTCACGGGGGCCCGGGAAGTCTGGGCTGCAATGCGCGGATGGCTGCAGTGCGGCACCGACCTCGATTCGTGGCGAACCCATTGGGAGGCGCCCGCCAGCGGCCATGGCGCCGTCTGGCCGGAGAGCGGGCACAGTCCCGGTTTCGAAGCCCACGGCGCCAGCACCGCCACGCCGGTGCGACAAGCGCTGGCTTGCCTGGCCGGGCTGAGTCCAGGCGCCTGCCTGCCCTGGCTGCATGCCCATCTCGGTGCCTACGAGGCCGCGGCCTCAGGCCGGCCGTTGGCCATGGCCGGCGTAGCCGCGGCCGCGCTGGTCGACCTCGGGTTCGACCCCGATCAGGGTGAGATGCTGCACCTCTTGCTGCGTCTGCCCGGCGCCGCGGCGCATGCGCTGGAGCAGAAAAAGCTCGGCCACAAGAACTTCCCTTTTTTCGAGCTGGACCTGCTGGACGACCCGGCACGGGCCGCGCCCGCTCCGGCGGCGGCGCGTCAGGAGGAGGCGGCATGAACGGCCCCGAGGCATTGCTGGCCGGCCAAGGCCCGGTGAAGACCCGCATGGGCGCCGCCTTCGTTGGCACCCGCGCGGTGTTCCGCGGCCATGACCTGCACGCCGAACTGAAAGACATCGACTGGGTGGGCCTTTACGCGTTCGGCATCACCGGCAAGCGGCTGAGCGAGGCGCAGTGCAGGCTGGTCCACGCCATCTGGGTGTTCACCAGCTACCCGGACCCGCGCATCTGGAACAACCGCGTCGCCGCCTTGGCGGGCACGACGCGCAGCACTGGCAACCTGGCCATGTCGGCCGCGTCGGCCGTCTCCGAGGCTTCGATCTACGGCCGCGGCATCGACATCCGGGCGGCGGAATTCCTGCGCCGCGCGCGCGAATCGCTGGCGGCCGGCGGCACGCTGGACGAATGCGTGCGGGCCGAGCTGGACACCTACCGCGGGATGGCCGGCTATGGGCGACCGATCGCCGCCGCCGACGAGCGGATCGAGCCGCTGATGGCGCTGGTCCGGTCGCTCGGCATGCGGGACGGGCCGCACCTTCGGCTGGCTTTCGAGGTGGAAGAGTTCCTGCTGCGCGGCCGGTGGCGCTGGCGCATCAACTATGCCGCAGTGATCGCCGCCTTGAGCCTGGACATGGGGCTTTCCCCGGCGCAGCATTACCAGCTGTGCTTCCCCATCTTCCTGGCAGGCATGCAGCCTTGCTTCATCGAAGCCGCGGAGAAGCCCCCGGCCACGCTGTTCGCGTTGTCCTGCGGCCAAGTCCGCTACGAAGGGGCCGGGCCGCGCGACTGGGACGCCTGACGGCGCGCGATGCGCCGAAATGGCGGGTGATACAGGTGTTTCTCCGGCCCTGGGAAGAGTCTTGCGGCCGCGGTCTTGGGCCATACTGCGGCACACTCGAAGAGGTGCCCATGACCGCAATCCCGTCACCCGAGAACGCCCCCCGGCCGTGCCGCCGCCGCGCAGCGGCGGCGGCACGGCCGTGGCCCCTTTTGTTGGCCTTGTGCGCTCCCCTGTCGTGGGCCGCGCCGATGGACGATGAAACCGAGCTGGCCCAGGCCTACGGGGACAAATCCGTCGTGAGTATCGCCACCGGTTCGGCGCAACCGCTGCGGCGCGCGCCGTCGGTGGCCACCGTGATCACGGCCGAGGACATCCAGGCGATGGGCGCCGCCGACCTGGACGAGGTGCTGGAGACGGTGCCCGGCCTGCATGTCTCGCGGTCGACCCAGACGCAGTCCGTGGTCTACGCGATGCGCGGCATCCACAACGACCTCAACCCGCAAGTCCTGATGCTGGTCAACGGCCTGCCCATGACCACCCTCGTGGTCGGCAACCGGGGCGTGGTCTGGACGGGCATGCCGCTCGAGAACGTGGCGCGCATCGAAGTCATGCGCGGGCCGGGGTCGGCGGTCTACGGCGCCGACGCGTTCGCGGGCGTCATCAACGTCATCACCAAGTCGGCAGCCGACGTCAAGGGCAGCCAGGCGGGCTTGCGCCTGGGGTCCTACGACAGCGCCGACGGCTGGCTTCTGCACGGCGGCAAGTGGGGCGCGCTGGACGTCGTCGCCTACCTGCGGTCGGGCCGCAGCGACGGCTCGCGCCGCGTGGTCGACGCGGACGCGCAGACCGGCTTCGACGCCTTGTTCAACACCCGCGCCTCGCTGGCGCCGGGTCCCGTCAGCCGCGGGTGGGAAGCGGTGGACGGCAGCGTCGATCTGTCCTTGGACCGCTGGCGCCTGCGCCTGGGCTACGTGGAGCGGACCCACGTCGGCTCGGGCAGCGGCGCGGCCTCGGCGCTGGACCCCACGGGGCGCAGCGGCAGCCGCCGCATGACCGCCGACCTGGGCTACCAGGCCATCAACTGGGCCGAAGACTGGGACCTGTCGCTGCAGGCGAGCTATATGAACTACCGGGAACGCAGCGCGCTTGTCCTTTTCCCGGCAGGCGCGTTCGGCGGCGCTTTCCCTGCGGGCATGATGGGCAGCCCCGAGAAATGGGAGTACCACGCGCGGCTGGGAGCGTCGGCCACCTACACCGGCTGGGCGCGGCACCGCCTGCGCTTCGGCGGCGGCTACGCGATGGAAGACCTCTATCGCACGCGGGAGACCAAGAATTTCTTCCAGGGCGGCGGATTGCCGGTCTACCTCGGGTCGGTCCAGGACGTCTCGTCCACCTCGCCCTTCCTGTCGCCGCAGACCCGCGAGGTGGCCCATGCCTACGCCCAAGACGAATGGAATTTCGCCCAGGACTGGACCTTGACCGCCGGCCTGCGCCACGACCACTATTCCGACTTCGGCGGGACCACCAACCCCCGGTTGGCCATGGTCTGGGACATCGACTACAACCTCACCGCCAAGCTGCTGTACGGCCGGGCGTTCCGGGCGCCTGCTTTCGCCGAGCTCTATGTGGTCAACAATCCGGTGGCCCTGGGCAACACCCAGCTCAAGCCCGAAAGGATCGAAACCCTGGAGGGCGCGCTGCTCTGGCAGGCGACCCCGGCCTTGCATGTCGAAGCCGGCCTGTTCGAATACCGCATGCGCGACATCCTGCGCTTGTCCGGCGTGCAGTTCACCAACTTCGGCCGGCAGGTGGGGCGGGGCGTGGAGCTGGAGGTGACGTGGGACGCCCAGCGCGACCTGCGCCTGTCCGGCAACTTCGCGCACCAGCGCTCCACCGACAAGACCACCGGCCAGGACGCCGGCAACGCGCCGCAGAACCAGCTCTACGCGCGCTCCGACTGGCGCTTCGCGCCGGGGTGGCTGCTCAACACCCAGGTCAACTTCGTGGCCGACCGCAGGCGCGTGGCGGGCGACCCCAGGCCCCCCGTGAAGGACTACACGACGGTGGACTTCGCCTTGTCCACCCAAAAGCCCAAGGGCGGCTGGGATTTCTCTTTCGCCGTGAGGAACGCCTTCAACGCGGACGCCCGCGAGCCCAGCCCCAACGGCGTGCCCTTCGTGTCGATGCCCAACGACTTGCCGCTGCCCCGGCGCACCTTCTACCTGACCGCGGCTTACCGCTTGTGAACGAACATCCGCCTGTGAACGCCCGCTCGTGAACATCCGAATGCGACGCCGACGCTGGCTCGGCCAGCTGTTGCGCAGCGGCACCGGCGCCTGCTTGTTGCACCTGGCTGACCTCGGCTCCGCGGCGCGGGCCGAAGACACGAGGGTGGCCCAGACCGCCTCGGGCCAGGGGGACAAGCCGGAGCCCGCCGCCGAGTGGGCGGCGGCGGTGGCCGTCGTCTATCCCGACATCCCCGAGCCCTACCGCAGCGTCTTCCTGCAGATCATCGAAGGCGTCGAGGCGGCCGCCAACGCCAAAGTGCGGGCCTTCGCCGTTGGCGCCCAGACCGATGCCGCGGAGCTCGCCGCACAGCTTCGGCGCCAGCCGACGCGGGCTGTGATCGCCCTGGGGCGGCAAGGGCTGAAGACGGCGTCGGCGCTACCGCCCGACATCGCCGTGACCGTCGGCGGGGTGCTGTCGCTGCCGGAGGCCGACCAGCGCAACCTCACCGGCATCGGCCTGACCCCCGACCCGGCCCTGCTGTTCTCCACCCTCAAGGGCCTGCAGCCGGCGGCGCGGCGAGTCTGGGTGGCCTACGACCCGCGGCACAACGATTGGCTGGTCCGCCTGGCCAAGGACGCCGCCAGGGCCCAGGGCCTGGACTTGAAGGCCCAGGAAGTCAACGGCCTGGCGGAGGCCGTGAAGGCCTACGAGCAGATCTTCGCCTCGGTCGAGCCCAGGCGCGACGCGGTCTGGCTGCCGCAAGACCCGACCTCGGTCGACGAGCAGACCGTGCTGCCGCTGGTGCTGAAGGAGTCCTGGCAGCGCAGCATGCCGCTGTTCTCCAGCAACTACCAGCACGTGAAGAAGGGCGCGCTGTTCGCCCTGTACCCCGACAACCGGGCGCTCGGGCGCAGCCTGGCCGCGGTGGCGGCCAAAGGGCTGGCCGGCGAGGCGCGCAAGGGCGTGGCGCCGCTGCGCGACGTCTTCGCGGCGCTCAACCTGCGCA
>CBJNAE010000170.1:0-8522 GCA_966433995.1 uncultured Ideonella sp.
ACCTTGGTGCCGTCGGTGATGGGGATGCCCTTGAGCTCGTTGCGGTAGCGCGCCGGGTCTTCGCCGCCCTCGCCGGTGTTGCTCTTGCCGCCGATGCGGTTCATCGCCACGGCCAGCGTGCTGTGGGCCTCGGTGCTGATCGAGCCGAGCGACATCGCGCCGGTGGCGAAGCGCTTGACGATCTCGGCGGCCGGTTCCACCTCGTCCACCGGGATGGCCTTGGCCGGGTCGAACTTGAACTCGAACAGGCCGCGCAGCGTCATGTGGCGGCGCGACTGGTCGTTCACCAGCTGGGCGTATTCCTTGTAGGTCTCGAACTTGTTGCCGCGCGTGCTGTGTTGCAGCTTGGCGATCACGTCGGGCGTCCACATGTGCTCTTCGCCGCGCACGCGCCAGGCGTACTCGCCGCCGGCGTCCAGCATCGACTCCAGCAGCGGGTCGTCGCCGAAGGCGGCGCGGTGCATGCGCAGCGCTTCTTCGGCCACCTCGAACACGCCGATGCCACCCACCTGGCTGGCGGTGCCGCGGAAGTACTTCTCGACCATCTCGGATTCCAGGCCGATGGCCTCGAACAGCTGGGCGCCGCAGTACGACATGTAGGTCGACACGCCCATCTTGGACATGATCTTCGACAGCCCCTTGCCGATGGCCTTCACGTAGTTGTAGATCGCCTTGTCGGTGCCCAGGTCGGCCGGCAGCTCGCGGCTGAGCGAGGCCAGCGTCTCCATCGCCAGGTAGGGGTGGACGGCTTCGGCGCCGTAGCCCGCCAGCACGGCGAAGTGGTGCACCTCGCGCGCCGAGCCGGTCTCGACCACCAGGCCGGCGGTGGTGCGCAGGCCTTCGCGCACCAGGTGCTGGTGAACCGCCGACAGCGCCAGCAGCGCCGGGATGGCGACGTGGTCGCGGTTCATCTGGCGGTCGCTGATGATGAGGATGTTGTGGCCGCTCCTGATCGCGTCCACGCTCTCGGCGCACAGCGAAGCGAGCTTGGCCTCGACGCCCTCGTCGCCCCAGGCCAGCGGGTAGGTGATGCGCAGCTCATAGCTGCGGAATTTGCCCGAGGTGTGCTTGTCGATCTGGCGCAGCCGCGCCATGTCGTCGAAGTCCAGCACCGGCTGGGACACTTCAAGCCGCATCGGCGGGTTGACGGCGTTGATGTCGAGCAGGTTGGGCTTCGGGCCAATGAAGGACACCAGCGACATCACGATGTTCTCGCGGATCGGGTCGATCGGTGGGTTGGTCACCTGCGCGAACAGCTGCTTGAAATAGTTGTACAGGGGCTTGTTCTTGTCCGACAGCACCGCCAGCGGCGAGTCGTTGCCCATCGAGCCGATGCCCTCCTCGCCCAGCTGGGCCATGGGGCTCATCAGGAACTTGATGTCTTCCTGGGTGTAGCCGAAGGCCTGCTGGCGGTCCAGCAACGATTCGGCGAAGGGCTGCGCGGGCGCTTCCACCGGCAGGTCGCCCAGCTTGACGCGCACGCTTTCGATCCACTGGCGGTAGGGCTTGGCCGAGGCGTACTGGGTCTTCAGCTCCTCGTCGTCGACGATGCGGCCCTGCTCCAGGTCGATCAGGAACATCTTGCCGGGCTGCAGCCGCCACTTCTTGACGATCTTGTTCTGCGGGATGGGCAGCACGCCGGACTCGGAGGCCATCACCACCAGGTCGTCGTCGGTGACGATGTAGCGCGCCGGGCGCAGGCCGTTGCGGTCGAGGGTGGCGCCGATCTGGCGGCCGTCGGTGAACACCATGGCGGCCGGGCCGTCCCAGGGCTCGAGCATGGCGGCGTGGTACTCGTAGAACGCGCGGCGGCGCTCGTCCATCGTCGTGTGCTGTTCCCAGGCCTCGGGAATCATCATCATCGCGGCGTGGGCCAGCGGGTAGCCGGCCATCGTCAACAGTTCGAGCGCGTTGTCGAAGGTGGCGGTGTCGGACTGGTGCTCGAAGCTGATCGGGTAGAGCTTGTTCAGGTCTTCGCCCAACACCGGCGACTTCATCACGCCTTCGCGGGCACGCATCCAGTTGAAGTTGCCTTTGACGGTGTTGATCTCGCCGTTGTGCGCGACGAAGCGGTAGGGGTGGGCCAGCGGCCACTCCGGGAAGGTGTTGGTCGAGAAGCGCTGGTGCACCAGGGCCAGGGCCGAGACGGCGCGGGCGTCGGCCAGGTCCTTGTAGTACTTGCCCACCTGGTCGGCCAGCAGCAGACCCTTGTAGATGATGGTGCGGCAGCTCATGCTGGGCACGTAGTACTCGCGGCTGTGGGTGAGCTTGAGTGCCTGGATGGCGGCAGAAGCGGTCTTGCGGATGACGTAGAGCTTGCGCTCCAGCGCGTCGGGCACGATGACGTCCGGGCCGCGGCCGATGAAAATCTGGCGGATGACCGGCTCCTTGGCGCGCACCGTGGGCGACATCGGCATCTCAGTGTCGACCGGCACGTCGCGCCAGCCCAGCATCACCTGGCCCTCGGCCTTGACCGCGCGTTCCAACTCCTGCACGCAGGCCAGCCGGGAAGCGTGTTCCTTCGGCAGGAAGATCATGCCCACGCCGTATTCGCCCGGCGGCGGCAACTGCACGCCCTGCTGCGCCATCTCGGCGCGGTAGAACTCGTCGGGGATCTGGATCAGGATGCCGGCGCCGTCGCCCATCAGTTTGTCGGCACCGACCGCGCCGCGGTGGTCGAGGTTTTCCAGGATCTTCAGGCCCTGCTCGATGATGCTGTGCGCCTTCACGCCCTTGATGTGGGCCACGAAGCCGACGCCGCAGGCGTCGTGCTCATTCGAGGCTCGGTAGAGGCCGGATTGCTCGACCGCCTGCCGCTCTTGCGGGCTGGCGGCGAGGACATCCGAAGAGGGGACGAGGCTTGACTGTGACATGGCGCGCTCCGGCTGAATCGGCGATAGAGGCCGGAAGAATACTGCGCTGCAGCAGACGTCACAAGACAAATAAAATGGGGACGGACTCCATTAAATAGAATAAATCTTCGAATTACATTTTAATTGGGGTCAGTCTTCTTTATTCGAGTTTTTTCGAGGTCTTCCTTGGGATTTTGCTGTCAATCGCCGAGAAGTGACATTGGCAAGGCCGGCAATGAAAGCAGGCGAACCCAACGCCCACCCTTTCAATGCCGCATCTTCAATTTTCCGCCCTAAAGATTCAGACTGAAGTTGGTGCTGGCTTTCCTTGTAAAGCGCTTCACGCTCGAAAGGCGTATTGCCAAGACGCCAATGCAGGGCATGCTCGGTCACCAAGGGGTCGCTGCGACGCCCCACGTGGTGAGCTGCGCTCGACCAAGGGTAATCGGCCGGCGCAGCACAGCAACCCGCCCGCCAGGGCGCGGCCTCCACGAACTGCACGCAGGCCAAACCGAAAGCCTCCGCCTCGACCACGGTGGCACGGTAGCGACCTTCCCAGAGCACGCCCGACCGGCCATGGGCCCGGTTGTAGGCTGCGCCAAACCGCCTGCCCTGCGCTTGCATCAACCGACTGAGGGAATCCATCTTCGCCGGCGTCAACAACATCTGCACCTGGGTGGGCAGCAAGGCATAGGCGTGGATGGCCACCTCATGCTCGCGCGCGAGTTCGCGCAGCGCCTCGAGGTAAAGCTGGAAATCCGCGTCGCCCTGGAACACCGGCACGCCGCCGGCGCTGCGCTGGATCAACAAGTGGAGGTGGCCCGGGACGAGCAGACGGGGCAGGCGGGCCATGCGCTTTTTCCTCGTGTCTTGATGTGTCTTGATATCTGGATGGTTGCCGCCGATGGGCAGGTGGTGCGGCCGCCTCGATCCGTCGGCGGTTCAGAAAACCTGCCGCCCCGTGAGCCGGTGGTGCTCCCTGACGGCGAAACGGTCGGTCATGCCCGCCACGTAATCGGCCACCGCGCGGGCCCGGTCGGGCTGCGCCGAGAAAAAGGCGGGCAGGCGGTCCGGCTGGCTGATGTAACCGTCGAACAGCTCCCGCACCACTTGCTTGGCGCGTTCGGTGGTCTCGATCACCTGCGGGTGGCGGTAGAGCTTGTCGCGCAGGAAACGCTTGAGCGCCAGGCTGTGCTCACGCATCTCGGGCGAGAACCTCACCAGCGGCTGTGGCATGAGGCGCACCGCGTCCACATGCGCCGGCATGGCCTGCGACAGCGCCGCGTGGGTGGCCTCCATCACGTCGTAGACCTGCGCCGACAGCATGCGCCGCAGCGTTTCAGCCAGTAGCCGGCGGCCCTGCAGGTGGGGATGGTCGGCCAGCGTGCCGCGGCGGAAGCATTCGATCAGCGGGACTTCGGACAACTGCTCCAGCGTGACCAGGCCGGAGCGCACGCCGTCGTCGACGTCGTGGGCGTTGTAGGCGATCTCGTCCGCCAGGTTGCACAACTGGGCCTCCAGGCTGGGCTGGCCGCCCGCGAGGAAGCGCTGCGCCACGCCTTGCGGCTCGGCCTCGCACAAGCGCCGGGCGTTGCGCATCGAGCAGTGCTTCAGGATGCCCTCGCGCGTCTCGAAGCTGAGGTTCAGCCCGTTGAAGTCGGGATAACGCTCCTCCAGCTCGTCCACCACGCGCAGGCTCTGCAGGTTGTGTTCGAAACCGCTGCTACCCGGGTCGGCAGCCTTCATCGCTGCGTTCAAGGCGTCCTGCCCCGCATGGCCGAAAGGCGTGTGGCCGAGGTCGTGGGCCAGCGCGATGGCTTCCACCAGATCCTCGTTCAACTTCAGCGTGCGCGCCACCGAGCGGCCCAGCTGCGCGACCTCCAGGGAATGCGTGAGACGAGTCCGGAAAAGGTCGCCCTCATGGTTCAGGAAAACCTGCGTCTTGTAGACCAGGCGCCGGAACGCACTGCTATGCACGATGCGGTCGCGGTCGCGCTGGTGGTCGTTGCGGGTGGGCGCGGAAGGTTCCAAGTACCGGCGGCCACGCGTCTGCCCGGGATGGCAGGCCCACGGCGCCAAGCCATAAGCCTGGCCGGCGTGCGGCATGGGGTGCAGGGCCGGGCTGTGCAACGAAATCGACGCCAGTTCCCCGACCTCTCCCGACAAAGTGCTGGCGATGGTTTCGTCGTCTTGCGGCTGCACAGGTTGACCAATCTTCATCATCTAAGTCGTCGTCATTGCGCGACGCGACATGCCTTCGCCCTCTGCCCCGCCGGCTCAGCCGCCGACGCAAGCGGCCAGCGTTTCGCGCACCAGCGCCTCGGGCACGGCCCGCATGGCGGCGCGTCCCATGGCCTCGATCACCACGAAACGCACTTCCCCGCCTTCGGCTTTTTTATCCACCGCCATCAGTTCGAGGTAGCGGTCCGCCCCCAGGTCGGGCCCCACCACAGGGAGCCCGGCGCGCTCGACCAATCGCCGCATGCGCTCGACGAAAGACTGGGGCATGAGCCCCAAGCGCGCCGACAGGTCGCTGGCCATCACCATGCCGCAGCCCACCGCCTCGCCGTGCAGCCAGGCGCCATAGCCCATGCCGGCCTCGATCGCGTGGCCGAAGGTGTGCCCGAAATTCAGGATGGCGCGCAGGCCGCTTTCGCGCTCGTCCTGCCCGACCACCCAGGCCTTGATCTCGCACGAGCGCCTGACCGCGTGCGCCAGCAGCCCGGTGTCGCCGCCGCGCAATCCTTCCATATGCGCTTCCAACCAATCGAGAAAAGCGCCATCCGCGATCGGGCCGTACTTGATGACCTCCGCCAAGCCGGCGCTCATCTCGCGCGCCGGCAAAGTGGCCAGCGTCGACAGATCGCAAACCACGCGTAGCGGCTGGTAGAACGCCCCGATCATGTTCTTGCCCGCAGGATGGTTGATCGCCGTCTTGCCGCCCACCGAAGAATCCACCTGCGCCAGCAAGGTCGTCGGCACCTGGACGAAAGGCACGCCGCGCATGTAGCTGGCCGCCGCGAAACCCGTCATGTCGCCCACCACCCCGCCGCCCAAGGCATAAAGCACCGTCTTGCGGTCGCAAGCTTCACCCAGCAAGCGATCGAAAATCAGGTTGAGCGTCGCCCAGTCCTTGTAAGACTCGCCATCGGGCAACTCCAGCGTCAGCACCCGCCGGTGGCGAGGCGCCAGGCTTTTCTCGAGCGCGGCGGCGTACAGCGGCCCCACCCGCGTGTTGGTCACGATGAGCGCCGCGGAAGACCCCGGCAACCCAGCGAACGTGGCCTCTTGCGACAACAGGCCAGCACCGATCGCGATGTCGTAGCTGCGGTCGGCGAGGGGAATGGGGACGAGGGCGGCTGGTGGGCTTCCAACGCTGTTCAGCGCAGCGCCGGAGAAATCGCCGCTAGAAGGCTGGTCGACCAAGGATGGCCATTGATTGTTGTGACGACTCATGACGCAAGTTTATTGCGCTCAGCCCATCACCACCCGCACCCGTTCCATTCGCCGCTGGACAAGCATCAAACCTCGCTCAAAGGCAAACGGCTACCGCGCCGCGCCACGCCCGCCAATTCCAATTGCATCAACACCATGTTGACCAATGTGTTCACGGAAGGGCGCCCAGTCTCGATGACGTAGTGAGCGACCTCGCGGTACAGCGGATCCCGCTGCGCATAAAGCTCCCGCAAACGGGCCAAAGGATCAGCCACTTGAAGCAAGGGGCGTTGGGTGTCGTGGCGTAAGCGGCGGTAGAGTTCATCGGGAGTTGAATGAAGATAAATCGCGGTGCTTTTCCGACGCAGCAAATCCCGGTTGGATGGGCGAAGCACGATCCCGCCGCCGGTGGAAAGCACGGTCCCCGCGACGCTCTGAGCCGAATGAAGAGAGTCTGCCAGCGTCCCAGCCTCCACCTCCCGGAATGCCGCCTCACCGTTGCTGGCAAAAAAATCGCGGATGCTGCATCCCAACCGCTGCTCGATCTCAGCGTCAGAATCCACAAAGCGCCATCCCAGTTGACGCGCCAATACCCGACCCACAGTCGTTTTGCCACCACCGGGCATGCCGATCAGGGAAACGCTGGATGCGGGAACAACTGCAGCGGCAGAAGAGGGAACAGACAAAATCACTAGAGAAAACCCTTAGACCCTGGAGAACGACGACAACGCCGCAAGTATGCGCGAAGCGCCGCAAACCACCGGCTTCCATCATCAGGAGCCCCGCCCCGCCGCTCGTCACCCACGACCTGCCACTGGTCGTCGCTGGGCAGTGCGGCATCCCCGCGACAAAAGCAACTGGCTAAGCTGCAACGGAGTCAGAATGTTGCGAACTGCCTCATGAGAACCATGGGCTTTCATTCAATTCAGTTCGCCACTTTCATCGGGAAGCCGTCCATGAACCCCTCCTTGCTTCAGCCAAACCATCAACCGTCGCGTTCTCTTCAGCGAGGGTTTACTTTGATAGAAGTCATGATCGTCGTAGCGATTGTGGCGATTTTGTCGGCGATTGCGATTCCGAGTTACAGAGATTATGTTATCAGAGGACGAATAACAACTGCAACCAATGCCTTGTCGGCGCTACGTGCGAATATGGAACGGCACTTCCAAGACAATAAAACTTATCAAACATTCACTACCGCGACCGTCCCCGCGGTCACCTATCAATCACCGTGCTCCGCGGCAAGCCTGACCACATTAAATGCTTCACTATCAAGCGATCATTTCACCATGACCTGCCCAACTCTGACAGCGGCGGAGTTTGTACTGTCTATTGCCGGTTCCGGTCCTGTCAATGGATTTGTTTTCACGTTAGATAATCATGGCGCCATGACCTCCACGGGCACGACCGGTGCGGCAACTGGATGGGGCACCAGCACGACGCGCTGGTGCATCAAGAGAGGTTGCTGATGAATTCAGCTTCCAATACTTCACCTAATCTGGCATCGCAAAATGCTGGTGGCTTCACGCTCGTGGAGCTAATGGTCACAATTACATTATTATCCATTCTACTGATGGTTTCTGCGCCCTCATTTTTTGAATGGATACGCAACAATCAAATACGTTCTGCAGCAGAAAGTTTGCAAAATGGTTTACGCACAGCCAAAGGATGGGCTATCAATTTAAATAGGCAAGTAGTCTTTACAACAACCAATGCAGCGCCCGGCGCAAACCCAGCAGCCGCAGTTGGAGGATTAAACTGGGCAATACAGTATGTGCCTTTGGCAGCAGGTGAAGATCTTAGTATAAGGCCACTTTTTTTAGAAGGCGGCACTTTCGCCAGTGGAATTAGCGGCATCACGATTACTGAAGCAAGCGGCAAAGCAACCATCTGTTTTAATGCACTTGGCCGTATTGTTGCCAATACGACGCCAAACCCCGGTGGAAGCCCCTCGCTCCCTGCTTGCACAACCGGAAATGTTACATACGATATTTCACGAACGGGTGCTGTTGCCGGCAAAGACCGGCCATTACGAGTAACGGTTTCTATCGCAGGGCAAATTCGGATGTGTGACCCAGCACGGGCTATATCTTCCACATCACCGGATGGATGCTAGGTGTATGAAGAACATGAAATCACTACAAAAGACCCAGAAAGATCATCAGAGCGGTTCAAACCTGATTGAGATATTGGTTTCTATTTTTATTTTTTCGTTTGGTCTGCTTGGCTTAGTCG
>CBJNAE010000171.1:0-8521 GCA_966433995.1 uncultured Ideonella sp.
ACGGCATCGTCAGTGCGCTGCAGGTGCTGCAGACGGTCAAGCGCAGCGGCCGCTCCTTGGCCCAGCAATTGGAGAAGGTGGTGTTGTTCCCGCAGACCTTGGTCAATGTCCGGCTGCAGCCCGGCCAAGACTGGAAATCCAGCCCTGGCCTGGAGGAGGCCCAAGCGGCGGTGCTGCGGGAGCTGGGCTCGGACGGCCGGGTGCTGATCCGGCCCTCCGGTACCGAGCCGCTCGTGCGGGTGATGGTCGAAGCCCGGGAAGCACGCCAGGCCCGGGAGTGTGCCGAGCGCATCGCTTCGACATTGCGCCGTCCCGGCGAGGGCTCCGGGGCCGCGGCTCATTGACGGAACGAAAAAGGAGATGCGAGCTGACCTGCCACTCGGCATTCGGCCGGCCCGTCCAGCATTTCGTTGCGCCGGACGGTGATCCGCAACTCTTTTCCTTGATGCTGCGGCGATTGCTCTCATCGCAGGCACTGCTTTTGCTTGTCGTCTTGAACAGATTGCTCGCCGCTGCATGATGGACCCATCGGTTCATCGGGCGTCCGAGCGCGACGAGGAGACAAGCAGATGGCAAATTGGAATCGCTCCGCATCCGATCAGTCTGGCGCTCCAATACCCCCCGAAACAGGCGCGTCGGCGGACTGGGTCGATGAAGTCAAGCAGTGGTACCTGACCGGTAGCCGACGGTTGGCCCCCCTCACTGGGCATCGCCCCATCCATCCAGACCCGGCCGTCGCCAACCCTTTGGACGATGACTCCGGGCCTGACACCGTGCCATCGTTCCGGCGTCCGACGAAAGATTGACACTCAACTGCTTGTGACAGTCCCATGAATCCAATGTGACAACCTAAGTGCTTGTCCAGAAAGGAAAAAATTCCAACTTTATGGCGTGAGCGGCCGGTGCTGCCGGGCGCGTCACAGGGTTGTCACAAATGGCTTCTAAAGTCTCGCCGATCCCAACCCACCATCCCTCGAAGGATTGAAAGGCGAGCCATGACCTCTTCCTTGTTCCGCAGCACTGCCGGTGCGATCGCTATCGGTTTTTGCACCACCGCCGTGCTGGCCCAAGATGTGACCGGTGCAGGCGCCAGCTTCCCCGCGCCGCTGTACGCCAAATGGGCCGACGCCTACAACAAAGCGACCGGCGCCCGCATCAACTACCAATCCGTCGGTTCCGGTGCCGGCCTGCGCCAGATCCGCGGCAAGACGGTGGACTTCGGGGCCTCTGACGCGCCTCTGACCGACGAAGAATTGGCCAAGGACGGCCTGGTCCAGTTCCCGACAGTGATTGGCGGCGTGGTGCCCGTCGTCAACATAGCCGGCATTGCCCCGGGCCAGATCAAGCTGAGCGGCCAGGTCCTCGGCGACATCTACCTGGGCAAGATCACGAAGTGGAACGATTCGGCCGTCACCGCGCTGAACCCGGGCGTGTCGCTGCCCGACGCTCAGATCCAGGTGGTGCGCCGCGCTGACGGCTCTGGCACCAGCTTCATCTTCACCAACTACCTCTCGAAGGTGAACGCAGAGTGGAAGAGCAAGGTGGGCGAAGGCACGGCCGTGAACTGGCCCATCGGCGCCGGCGGCAAGGGCAACGAGGGTGTCGCCGCTTTCGTCGGCCGCCTGCCCAACTCGATCGGCTATGTCGAATACGCCTATGTGAAGCAGAACAAGATGACTTACGCCCTGCTGCGCAACAAGGACGGCAACTTCGTCGGGCCCGACGATGTCAACTTCAAAGCCGCCGCCGCGAACGCCGAATGGTCCAAGTCGTTCTACCAGGTGCTCACCGAGCAGTCTGGCAAGGATGCCTGGCCGATCACCGGCGCGACCTTCATCATGATGCACAAGTCCCAGGACAAGCCCGCCCAGGCTGCCAACACGCTCAAGTTCTTCGACTGGGCCTACGCCAACGGGGACAAGATGGCCGGCGAACTCGAGTACGTGGCCCTGCCCGACAACGTCAAGCAACTGGTGCGCAAGCAGTGGGGCGAGGTCAAGGACGCCGCCGGCAAGGCCGTCGCGTTCAAGTGACCCGGCACCGACGATGAGAAGTCGTCCGGGTGGGGCCCGCGGCCCCGCCCGGACACCCGGACGAAGACACCGATCCATCCGCCGATCCACCCTCTATCGGAGGCAACGTGGCCGCTACACTCCCAGCCTCTCCATTTGACAAGAACGAGATGGACCGGTCTGACCCCATGAACTCGCCGCCCTCGGTGAGGCGCACCTCCCCCTGGCCGGACCGCATCTTCGCGCTTTGCGCCCATGGCGCCGCATGGCTCACCCTGAGCCTGCTGGCCGGGATCATCGTCTCGCTGGTCATCGGCGCCTGGCCCGCCATCCGGGAATACGGTCTGAGCTTCCTGTGGCGCAGCGAATGGGATCCGGTCAAGGAAAGCTACGGCGGCCTGGTGATGATCTACGGCACGCTGATCACCTCCCTGATTGCCCTGGTGATCGCCGTGCCCGTGAGCTTCGGCATCGCTCTGTTCCTCACGGAGATGTCGCCCAACTGGCTGCGCCGTCCGCTTGGCGTGGCGATCGAATTGCTGGCCGCCGTGCCGTCCATCGTGTACGGCATGTGGGGGTTGCTGGTGTTTGCGCCGGTGCTGTCCACCTATGTGCAGATCCCGATGCAGAGCGTGCTCGGCAACGTGCCGGTGCTCAAGGAACTGGTCTCCGGCGCGCCGGTCGGCATCGGCGTGCTGTCGGCCGGCATCATCCTGGCCATCATGATCATCCCCTTCATCGCCTCGGTGATGCGGGACGTGTTCGAGGTCACCCCCAGCATGCTCAAGGAGTCGGCCTACGGCCTGGGCGCCACCACCTGGGAGGTCGTCTTCAAGGTGGTGCTCCCTTACACCAAGACCGGCGTGATCGGCGGGATCATGCTCGGCCTGGGCCGCGCGCTGGGCGAGACCATGGCGGTCACCTTCGTGATCGGCAACTTCAACCAGCTCGACAGCGTGTCGCTCTTCGCCGCGGCCAACAGCATCACCTCCGCGCTGGCCAATGAATTCGCCGAAGCCTCGCCGGGCCTGCACCAGGCCTCCTTGATCTACCTGGGCCTCGTGCTGTTCTTCATCACCTTCGTGGTGCTGTCGTTGTCCAAGCTGCTGCTGTCGCGGCTGCGCAAGAACGAAGGAGCCCGCTCATGAGCCAAGCCGTCTCGATGGCGCCGCAGAAGCTGGCCAAGCACAAGCGCCGCAAAGTCGTGAACGTGGTAGCCCTGACCCTCTCGATGGGCGCGATGGCCTTCGGCCTGTTCTGGCTCGCCTGGATCCTCCTGCAGACCCTGGTCATGGGCGTGGACGGCCTGGCGCTCACCGTGTTCACGCAGATGACGCCGCCGCCGATGGCCGAGGGCGGCCTGCTCAACGCCATCTTCGGTTCCCTGGTCATGGTGACCCTGGCCACGATGCTGGGCACGCCGATCGGCATCCTGGCCGGCATCTACCTGGCCGAGTACGGCCGCAACAGCTGGCTGGGCAACGCGGTGCGCTTCATCAACGACATCCTGCTGTCGGCGCCGTCGATCGTGATCGGGCTGTTCATCTATTCGGTGGTGGTGGCGCAGATGCGCAAGTTCTCCGCTTTCGCCGGCATCCTGGCGCTGGCGCTGATCGTGATCCCGGTGGTGATCCGCACCACCGAGAACATGCTGGCCCTGATCCCGAACGCCCTGCGCGAAGCCGCCTACGCGCTGGGCACGCCGAAGTGGAAGGTCATCCTGAAGATCACCCTGAACGCCGCCCGCGCCGGCGTCATCACCGGCGTGCTGCTGGCCTTCGCCCGCATCGCCGGCGAGACGGCGCCGCTGCTGTTCACCGCGCTGTCCAACCAGTTCTGGACGTCCAGCCTGGCCGAGCCGATGGCCAGCCTGCCGGTGACGATCTTCAAGTTCGCGATGAGTCCCTACGAGAACTGGCAGAAGCTGGCCTGGGCGGGCGTGTTCCTGATCACGCTCGGCGTGCTGGCCCTCAACATCCTGGCGCGGGTCATGTTCCGGCGCAAAAACTGATTCGTTCGATCCCAAGGACACCCTCCCCATGGAAACCAAAGTGGACATCCGCGCGGCCGAGAAGGTCAAGCTCTCGGTGCGCAACCTGAACTTTTACTACGGCAAGTTCCACGCGCTGAAGAACATCAACCTCGAGATTCCCGAGAAGAAGGTCACCGCGTTCATCGGCCCGTCGGGCTGTGGCAAGTCCACGCTTTTGCGCACATTCAACCGCATGTTCGAGCTCTACCCGGAGCAACGCGCCGAGGGCGAGATCGTGCTGGACGGCGAGAACGTGCTGCAGTCCAAGTTCGACGTGTCGCTGATCCGCGCCAAGGTGGGCATGGTGTTCCAGAAACCCACCCCCTTCCCGATGTCGATCTACGACAACATCGCCTTCGGCGTGCAGCTGTTCGAATCGCTGCCGCGGGTGGAGATGGACGAACGCGTCGAATGGGCGCTGAAGAAGGCCGCCCTGTGGAACGAGGTCAAGGACAAGCTCAACCAGAGCGGCTCCGGCCTGTCCGGCGGCCAGCAGCAGCGCCTTTGCATCGCCCGCGGCATCGCCATCAAGCCCGAAGTGCTGCTCCTGGACGAGCCTTGCTCTGCCCTGGACCCGATCTCCACCGGCAAGATCGAGGAGTTGATCCACGAGCTGAAGAACGACTACACCGTCGTCATCGTGACCCACAACATGCAGCAGGCGGCGCGCTGCTCGGACTACACCGCCTACATGTACCTCGGCGACCTCGTGGAATTCGGCCCGACTTCCGAGCTGTTCATGAAGCCCAAGAAGAAGGACACTGAGGACTACATCACCGGCCGCTTCGGCTGACGGCCACCGTTCAACCCGACCGAGACAAGGGAATGCCATGACGGAAAAACACATGTCCACGCAGTTCGACGCCGAACTCAGCGCCATCTCGACGCGCGTGCTGGAAATGGGCGGCCTGGTGGAGTCCCAGGTGTCCCAGGCGGTCTACGCGCTGACGAACTTCAGCGGCGAGATCGCCTCGCAGGTGCTGACCAAGGAGGAAGTGGTCAACGCGATGGAGGTCGAGATCGACCGCGACTTGTCCAGCATCATCGCCCGCCGCCAGCCCACCGCGCGCGACCTGCGCCTGCTGATCGCCATCAGCAAGGCCATCGCCAACCTCGAACGCGTGGGCGACGAGGCGGCCCGCGTGGCGCGCACGGTGCAGCGGCTGATCAACTCCGGCGTCTCCAGCCGCATGCGGCTGCCGGTGAGCGACCTGTCGTTCGAATCCGAGCTGGCGGTGGCGCAGCTGCGCAAGGCGCTGGACGCCTTCGCCCGGCTGGACGTCGACCGCGCACTCGAAGTCCTCAAGCAGGACGACCAGATCGACCAGGAGTTCGAAGGCCTGCTGCGCAAGCTCATCACGTTCATGATGGAAGACCCGCGCACGATCTCCTCCAGCATCGACCTGGTCTTCGTCGCCAAGGCCATCGAGCGCGTGGGCGACCACGCCAAGAACCTGGCCGAGGTCATCATCTACGTGGTCAAGGGCACCGACGTGCGCCACAACCCCGTCGATGCCGTCGAAAGCATGATGAAGTAATCAAGCAGGTCGCGGCCAGGCCGCGGCTTCGGAGGAAACGATGAGCAAGGTGTTGGTGGTGGAAGACGAGCCGGCGATCGCCGAGCTGATCTCTATCAATCTGCGGCACGCCGGTTTCGAGGTGACCATGGCCGCCACCGCCGACCAGGCGGTGTCCGAGGTGGACCGTGTGCTGCCCGACCTGGTCGTGTTGGACTGGATGCTGCCCGGCCAGCCCGGCGTCGCGCTGGCCAAGCGCTGGGGTTCGCAGTCCCGTACCAGGGAGCTGCCCATCATCATGCTCACCGCGCGGGCGGAAGAGGGCGACAAGGTCGCCGGCCTGGACGCCGGCGCCGACGACTACCTGACCAAACCCTTTTCGACCAACGAGCTGCTGGCCCGCATCCGCGCCGTGCTCAGGCGCAAGGCGCCCGAGGCGCTCGACACCGTGGTGAGCGTCGGCGGGCTGAACGTCGACCCGGCCACCCGCCGGGTGACGCGCGACGACAAGGAGGTCAAGGTCGGGCCGACCGAGTTCCGCCTGCTGCATTTCTTCATGACCCACCCAGAGCGGGTGCACAGCCGCGCCCAGCTGCTGGACCGCGTCTGGGGCGACCATGTCTTCATCGAAGAACGCACCGTCGACGTCCACGTCAAGCGCCTGCGCGAGGCGCTGGAACCTGTCCAGTGCTCGCGCATGATCGAAACCGTCCGCGGCGCCGGTTACCGCTTGACGCAGCAGGCAGCGGTCGCCGCCGGCTGATGATGGGCTCCCGGCCCGCCAACGCCGTTTTCCCAGGGGTTCTCTACCGATGACTGGTTTGTTGGGCCGGTTGGCCTGGAGCGCCGCGTTCGCGCTGCTGGGCGGGCTGTCGGGTTTCATCGTCGGCAGCGGCCTGCACGCGCCGACGCTGCTGGCGGTGTTCGGCGCCGCCGTCGGCGCGGCGCTGAGCGTGGTGCGCGACGCCGTGCGAGGTCAGCGCTTCATGAACTGGCTGCGCCAGCCGGAGCAGACGCCCGCGCCGCGCAACGCCGGGTTCTGGGGCGAGGTGGGTTACCGCGTCGAGCGCGCTTCGCGCCTGCTGGAGAAACAGCTCGACGTCGAACGCGACCGCCTCGACCAGTTCCTCTCCGCGATCGAAGCCTCGCCCAACGGCGTGATGATGCTCGACGCGGGCGGGCAGATCGAATGGTGCAATTCGGTGGCGGCCGGCCACTTCGGCCTGAACCCGCAGCGCGACCGCCGGCAGCACGTCACCAATCTGGTCCGCGCCCCGGTGTTCGTGGCCTATCTGCAATCCCAGTCGTTCGACGACCCGATCACGATGCAGGGCATGGGCATGCACCGCCTGCTGTCGGTGCTGATCCGGCCCTACGGCGAAGGCATGAAGCTGGTCCTGACGCAGGACATCACCGAACGCGATCGCAACGAAGCCATGCGGCGCGATTTCGTGGCCAACGTGTCGCACGAGATCCGCACGCCGCTGACGGTGCTCTCGGGCTTCATCGAGACGCTCGGCTCGCTGCCGCTGACCGAGGTGGAGCGGCGCCGGGTGATCGAATTGATGTCCCAGCAGACCCACCGCATGCAGACGCTGGTCGCCGACCTGTTGATCCTGGCGCAACTGGAGGGCAGTCCCAACCCGCCCGCCGACCGCTGGGTGCCCCTGCGGCGTCTGCTGGACCAAGTGCAGGCCGACGCGCAGGCGCTGTCCAGTGGCCGTCACGAAATCTCTTTCAAGGGCGGCGAAGGCGTTCAACTGGCCGGCGTGGAGAGTGAATTGCTCAGCGCCATCGCCAACTTGGTCAGCAACGCGGTCCGGTACACGCCGCCTTCCGGCGCCGTGAATGTCGCCTGGACTCCTCGCAAGGACGGCGGCGGCGAGCTGGAAGTCAGCGACACCGGCCTGGGCATCGCCAAGGAGCACCTGCCGCGCCTGACCGAGCGCTTCTACAGGGTGGATGGCAGCCGCTCGCGCGACACCGGTGGCACTGGGCTGGGCTTGTCCATCGTCAAGCATGTCGTGCAGCGGCACGGCGGGGAGCTGGAGATCCGCAGCGAAATGGGCAAAGGGTCCAGTTTCAAGCTGGTGTTCCCGGCCTTGAGGGTTCGTCGTGAGGCGGTGGCCGACAACACCGCGTCGGCGGTAGCAGGCGCGGGCGTCGCCGTTCCAGAGGTGGCCGAAGACGTCTCTCCGGATCGCCACCGCTCAGGATCTCCTCCTGGTCGCAGCGGGGCATTGGACGCCACCTCCGCCGGTTGATGGCGGTGCGTGGGTGTACCCGCCGTCAAGGCCGGGTACCCGCAACGCCACTGCGCCGGTAGATCCCGATGAGCTCGTCCTTGTCGACCGCGCGTTGCACCTGCGCCACCGCCGACCACTCGGCGGGTGGTGGGGGCTCACTGCCCGGGGTGCGTGGCCCCTCGGCGCGCAGCAGGAATTCGCAGGAACTTTTCATCGCGCCCGGTTGCGCCTCGACGCGGTAATGCCCCATGTATTCCAGCGACGCCAACAAGGGCCGGGACAGTCCGCTGGCGGCGATGCACGAGTCGCCGGGCACATAAGCTGAAACCCGTTGAACCAGGCTGCGGTAGCTGCGCGCATAGTCGACGGGCGACAGCAGCAAGGTGGTGGCCAGCAGCCAGCACAGCGCCACACCGCCCGCCGGCAGCACCATGCTCTTCCAAAGAGGGTGCCGATTGCGGCCGGTGCGCCAGCCCACCAGCCACAGCCAGGCCAGCGTGCCGCCGATGCCCACGGCCAGCCCTACGACCGAAAACGAAGACGCGTAACCCGGTACCAGCCGGGCCATGTTGGCCGCCGGCTTGACCGGCGCACCGGTGTGCAGGGCGACGTAGTGGACCCACAGCAGCAACGCGCCGCCGCTGAAGAAGAACACCGAGAACCAGTCGATGGCCGAAGACGTGGCCCGCTGCAGCGTCGGCAGGGCGAAGGCCG
>CBJNAE010000172.1:0-8485 GCA_966433995.1 uncultured Ideonella sp.
CGTCCGGGTGCAGGATGCCCTTGAGCAGCACCGGCAGCCGGGAGCCCTTGATCAGCTGCCGCACGTCGTCCCAGGTGGGTGCGTGGCTCAGCACGCTGTCGAAGGCGCTGGCTGGTTTCACTCCGCCGCCTTGTTGCGGCGACTGCGGTTGCGCCGTGGTGGGCGGCAGGTTGACCGCCCGCACGCCCGCGGGCAGCACGAAGCCGGCGCGGCGCTCGCGGTCGCGCGCGCCGTGCACCGGGGCATCCACGGTGAGCACCAGCGCTTCGAAACCGGCGGCTTCGGCACGCTCGATCAAACCTTGCGTGACCTGGCGGTCGGGCTGCCAATAAAGCTGGAACCACAGCGGGCCGCCGCCGCGCATGGCCGGCGGCGCCTCGGCGGCCGGCCCCTGCCCGAAGGCCTGCGCGACGTGTTCCATCAGCGTGCTGGACTGGGTGCTGAGCACCAGGCCGGCGCCTTGCGCGGCCGCGGCCACCGCGGTGGCGAGCTCGCCGTCGGCGTGGGCCAGGCGCTGGTAGGCCACCGGCGCCAGCAGGATGGGATGGTGCAGTTCGCGGCCGAGCAGGCGCACCCGGGTGTGGCCGCCGCGCAGCGGTGCCAGCACGCGCGGCAGCAGCGACAAGCCCTGCCAGGCGGCGGCGTTGGCGCGCAGCGTGAGTTCGTCGGCGGCGCCGCCCGAGAAATAGGCCCAGGCCGGCTCGTCGAGCGCGCGGCGGGCTTGCGCTTCATGGTCGTGCAGATTGACCACGTGGGCCGGTACGGGCGTGATGGCTTGCATGGCGCGACAGCTTCTCAGGTCTCGGCCCACTGGCGCAACAGGTTGTGGTAGGTGCCGGTCAAGGCGGTGGTCTCCGCGCTTTCGCCGTGCCGCGCGCGCAGTGCCAGCAGGGCCATGTCCATGTCGAAGAGCAGGCGCCGCCGCTCGCCGTCGCGCACCATGCTCTGCACCCAGAAGAAACACGCCAGGCGCCGCCCGCGCGTCACGGGCGTCACCTGGTGCACGCTCGTGCCGGGGTAGAGCACCGCGTGGCCGGCCGGCAGCTTCACGGCATGGGTGCCGAAGGTGTCGCGCAGCGCCAGCTCACCGCCGTCGTACTCGCCGGGGTCGTTCAGGAAGACGGTGCAGGAGATGTCGGTGCGCACCGGCTGCACGCCGCCGTGCTCCGCCGGCATCAGCCGGATGCCGTTGTCCACGTGCTCGCCGTAGGCGTTGGCGGTGCCGCCGTAGCGGTTGACGCGGGGGGTGAAGATGCGCAGCGGCAGCGCCGCGCTCAGGAACAGCGGCGAACGGTTGAGCCCGCCGAGCACCATCTCGCGGATGCGCCGCGCCGCCTCGCTGTCGTGGGGCAACTGCTCGTTGTTCTTCACGCCGCGGGCTTGCGGGCCTGCGCTGTCGCGGCCGTCGGACCAGTCGGCCCGGTCGCACAGGCGCCGCGCCGTGGCCAGTTCGTCGGCGGACAGGATGTCGGGAATGGTCAGCAGCATGTCGGCGGCAAGCCCCGCAAGAATGAAAAAGGCCGCCCTGGCGTTCCGGCTGGGGCGGCTGAACCTAGGTTTCCTTCCCGCAGATAAACGCGCAGGCTCGTTGCTTCCTTGCGCGCTTATGTGCGGATCGGCGGTGTCCCCAGGGGGTCGATTGTCGTGCTTGGCCCGGGACCGCCGCCGGCGGTCCCGGGCCATCACCCAGCCAATCAGCGCCCCGTCAGAACTTGACGCTACCAGTCACCTGCAGCATGCGGCCGGCGCCCGGGATGTAGTGCCCGCTGTAGAGCTGGTCGGCGTACAGCTTGTTGGACACGTTGGTCAGGTTGGCCTTGACGGTGAAGGACTTGTTGACGGTGTACTCGGCCATCAAGTCGCCGGTAACCCAGCTTTCGGCGTCCCAGCCCGGGTTGCGGTTCGGCGTCTGGCTGCCGCGGAAGTTGATGCCGCCGCCGGCCCGGAAGGCTGGGGTGAACTGGTAGGTGGTCCACACGGTCCCGGAGTGCACGGGGATGAGCGACGGGCGCGTGCCCTGGCCTTCCGAACCCTCCACGCCCTTGTCGATCTTGGCGTGCGGCATCCACACGTAGGAGGCGAACACTTCCCACTTCGGCGTCAGGCGACCGGAGACCTCGGCCTCGAAGCCTTCGACGTGGCGCTTGCCCGACAGCGTGACCAGGTCGGTGACCAAGGGGTCGGTGTTGCGCTCGTGCTTCTTGATGGCCTTGAAGATGGCCAGCCGGGTGGTCCATTGGCGGTCGGCGGAGTCGAGCTTGGCGCCCAGTTCATAGTTGATCGACTCTTCCGGCGGGAGGTCCTGGTTGCCTTTGCTGAGGGAGTAGGCGTCTCCCGAGGTGTTGAACGAGGTGGCGGCGGACAGGTGGTAGGAATGCAGCGGGTTGGGCTGGAACAGGATGCCGGCGCGCTGGCTGAATTCAGACACCTTCATCCGGTAAGACTCGACGGCCGGGTTGGTCGAAGGCGGGATGTTGTAGGTGTGGTACTTGCCTTCCAGGTTGTCGTAGCGCAGCCCCGCCAGCACCTTCCAGGCGGGTATGAAACGCTCGGGCCGGTGGCCGGTCTCGCGCAGCACGCGGGAATCCTCGTCGATCCAGGCCCCGTCGCTGGGGGTGCCGATGGTGGTCGTGGGCTTGGCGGGCATCACACCGCCCTGCGCCACCGAGCGGGCACCGAAGACGACCTTCTCTTCCTGCGCGAAGTCGACGCCGGCCTGCAACTCATGCTTGAAGCCCAGGGCTTCGAATTTGCCGCTGTAATCCGATTGCAGATAAAGGGTGTCCAGGTCCTGGATCTTCAGCGGCGCCCCGCGGGTGAGGATGGTGTTCGGGCCGAAGTTCTCCAGGGAAACTGAGGACGGACATTGCGGATTGGTGACCACGCCTGTCGTCGGATTGACGGTGCGGGCGCAAAGGCGGACGGTGCTGGCGCGCTGGTCGCGCTCGTACTTGCCCTTGCGCAGCTTCGTTGTGATCTCGTTGTTGAAGTCGAAACGGTGGGTGTGGGCCAGCGTCACGTAGCCGGCCGAGCCGTGGTTGCGGTCGCTGGCCATCCCGTAATAGGTTTTCGGGTCGATCGGCAGGACGGTGGTCGCGCCGGGGGGCGAGCCGTTCGGATTCGTCTCGGACTGCGCCGGGGTCGGCCGGATCCACGGCATGCCGTAGTTCATGCCGTTGTCGTTGTCCAGGTAGTAGAAGCCGGCCGAGAACTCGTCCTTCTCGCCGATGCCGAAGCGGTAAGTGGCGGCGATGCCGCGCTTGTCGATGCTCGAACCCGAGCCGTTGTTGTCGGCCTTGGTGGCCATCGCGCCGATGCGCAGGGCCGAGCTCTCGCCGGTGGCGATGTTGAAGTCGCCCACGGCGCGGCGGTACTTGTGGCTGCCCAGGGTCAGGTCGACCTGGTTCTCGTTGATGAGGCGGGGCACCTTGTTGACCATGTTGACGGCGCCGCCGGTGGAGCCGCGGCCGAACAGCATCGAGGCCGAGCCGCGCAGGATCTCGACGCGGTCGAGGTTGAAGGTGTCGCGCTCGTAGAAGGCGGGGTCGCGCATGCCGTCGACGAAGACATCGCCGGTGCCCTGCAGCGAGAAGCCGCGCAGGCGGATGTCCTCCTCGCCGCCTTCGGCCGCCAGGAAGGAGATGCCGCCGGCGCTGCGCAGCACGTCCTTCATCGTCTCGTAATTGCGGTCGTCGATCAGCTTCTCGGTGACCACGGTCAGCGACTGCGGGATGTCGCGCAGCTGCTGGCGGCCCTTGCCGATGGCGGTCTCGGTGGCGCGCACGCTCTCCTTGCCCTCGGGCGCCTCGGCCTTGGCTTTCACGGAGACGCTGGGCAGCGACTTCTCAGCGCCGGTGGGCGCGCTCTGGGCCATGGCCGAGACGGAACCGGCGAGCAGCATCGCGCCCAGGGGCAGGAATGCGGCGCTGGAGGCGGTGGCGGGGGTGGTGGGCGCGGCGGCCGCTCGGCGCTTGGATTGCGCTGCGGCCCGCTTGCGGGCGGGGGTGTTGCGGTGGGACATGACGGGCTTCCATCAGGAGGTTGGTGGCTGGCTGATCGAAGCTCGACACCTGCGTGTGCAAGCTCTTTGGCTGGCTGGATCCCATGATTGTCGCATGTAAATGCGAATGGTTCGCAATTAGATTGCATCCGCGCCTAAGGAGCGCCGGCGAATGGGCGGATTGCCCATGTGGGCGGCACCGTCGCGAGGTCATGGCCCGGCGGCGCGCGGTCCGCATGTTCGCGTGCCGCCGCCGGACCGCCCTCGCTTCGTCGCGGCTGTTTTCAGAGTGGCCCGTCGCGCGCACGCGCCGCCGCACCGATGCGCGCCACCGCGTGGCGGCGAATGACGCCTCAGAGACACAAAAGCGCGGTTTACCTATGAAGAAAGCTGGTTTTACCTATGAAAACGGCTTCTCAAGCAGGAAGGCAGGCAGTACCATTCGCTCCGCACGGTAACTGAGAGAAAAACCGAAGGCCCACGCGGTCTTCACCCAGCCCGGCACATCAACCAATCACTTGATGGAGAAATTGAAAATGGCAACTGCAAAGAAAGCTGCACCAGCGAAGAAGGCCGCACCGGCCAAGAAGGCGGCGCCGGCCAAGAAAGCCCCGGCGGCGAAGAAGGCGGCCCCGGCTGCCAAGAAGGCCGCACCGGCGAAGAAGGCCGCGCCCGCGAAGAAGGCACCGGCTGCGAAGAAGGCTCCCGCCAAGAAGCGCACCCCGAACGCCGCCTTCATGAAGGCCATGACCCCGAGCGCACAGCTGTCCGCCATCATCGGCGCCACCCCTGTGCCCCGCACGGAAGTGACCAAGAAGGTGTGGGAGTACATCAAGAAGAACGACCTGCAAGACAAGGCCAAGCGCACGATGATCAACGCCGACGCCAAGCTGAAGGAGATCTTCAAGAAGGCCCAGGTCTCGATGTTCGAGATGACCAAGCTGATCAACGGCCACCTGAAGTGACTTACCTACCGGGCTGCCCGCCAGCCCAGCGAGAAGCCGGTGCATGCACCGGCTTTTTTTTCGCCCGCGTGGGTCGCGCGCGCCGCCGTCAGTCCGCCAGGCACTGGCTGAGCTTGTTGAGCACCAGGGTCACGTCGATCGGCTTGGTCCAGTAGTCGCTGAAGCCGGCCGACAGCGCGCCGGAGATCTGCTCGGGCAGGGCGTCCGCTGACAGCGCGATGCAGCGCAGGCCGCGGGTGGCGGCGTCCCCGCGCAGCAGCGCCAGCAGGTCCGAGCCGTTCATGTCGGGCAGGTTCATGTCGATGAGCACCAGGTCGGGCCTCAGCGCCTGCGCGGCGGACAACCCCTGCCGGCCGTCGGCGGCCGCATGCAGCGTCCATCCCGGCCGCTGGCGGAAGATCTCTTGCATCAGGATGGTGTTGAGCGGCTCGTCCTCCACATAGAGCACGGTGCGCTCGCAAGGCGGGGCTGCGGGCGCCGCCGCGTCTTGCGGCGCGCCGGTCTCGGCCTCCCCCCGGCCGGCGCCGGCCAGCGGCAGGCTGATGCTGAAAGTCGACCCCTGGCCCGGCTGGCTGCTCACTTGCAGCGTGCCGTTCATCGCGCGCATCAGGTCGCGCGAGATGACCAGGCCCAGGCCGCTGCCTTCGATGCGGCTGCGTTCGGCACCGAGGCGGTTGAAGGGCTGGAACAGGGCGGCCTGCTGCTCTGCCGACAGTCCCAGGCCCTCGTCGCGCAGCGCCAGCACCAGTTGCCCGCCCCGCACTTCGGCCGAGACGTGCACCGCGCCTTGCGGCCGGTTGTATTTGATGGCGTTGGACAGCAGGTTCATCAGGACCTGTTCGAGCGCGCGCGGGTCGGCGAGCACCCAGTGGGCCGGCAGCGGCTGGCTGGACGGCAACCGCACGCCCGAGCCTTCGGCCAGCGGCTGCACCAGGTTCAGGCAGGCCTGCACGGCGGCGCCGACGTCCACCGGCTGCAGCTGCAGGCTGAAGTCCTCGCTCTCGATGCGGCTCAGGTCCAGCACCTCGTTGATCAGGTCCAGCAGGTGCCGGCCGGCGCGCAGCACGCTTTCCAGGCGCCGCTGCTGGTCGCCCTGCAGCGGCTGGGCGCGGTCCAGCTGCATCAACTGGGCGAAGCCGAGGATGCCGTTCAGCGGCGTGCGCAACTCGTGGCTGACGCGCGACAGGAACTCGCTCTTGGCGCGGTTGGCACGCTCCGCCGCCTCCTTCTCGCGCTGCAGGCGCTGGCTTGTCAACGCGGCGCTGATGTCGCGGCAGGTGCCGACCAGGCCGCTGGGCTTGCCGTCCAGGCCGTACACCCCGCGGGCCAGCATCTCCAGCGTGGGCGCGCGGCCGTCGCCGCCTGAGCGGGTGCGGTAGCGCAGCTCCAGCGCTTCGCCGCTGACCAGCGCGGCCTGCAGCGCGCGCTGGACCTCGGGCCGGTCCTCCGGGTGCAACGCGTCCATCCAGGCATGCAGGCCGAGGCCGGGCTGCGGGAAGGGCAGGCCGTGGTTGGCGCAGGCGCGGCGGTCCAGCATCACCAGGCCGTGCACCAGGTCGAGCTCGACGATGCCGATGCCCGCCGCTTCGGAAGCCACTTCCACCCGCTCCTGCGATTCGCGCAGGGCCAGTTCCGTCTGCTTGCGGTCGGTGACGTCGGCGGTGAAGCCGTGCCACATCGTGCTGCCGTCCGGCAGCGGCTCGGGCGATGCGCGGGTCTCCATCCAGCGCAGCCGGCCGTCGTCCAGGCGCACACGGTATTCGTGCAGCCAGGGCTTGGCGCTCTTGTAGGCGGCCGAGATGCTCTCCAGGTAGCTGGCCTTGTCGTCGGGGTGCAACATCCGGTAGGGCACGGAAGCGTCCACGTCGTTGCCCGCGGAGGGCGGCTCCACGCCGAGCATCTCGCGCACCGCGTCACTGGCGTACACATAGCGCCCCGGGCCCTCGGCTGGCTGGAGGTACTGGAAGATCACGCCGGGCACTTGGGACGACAGCTTGCGCAGCAGCTGGTCCTGCGCCGCCAGGCGGCGGTGGATGCGGATGGACTCCGACACGTCGCGCGCCGTGCCGCGGAAGCCGGCGAAAGCGCCCTTCTCGTCGTAGTAGGGCACGGCGCTGCGCGAGACCTGCATCGGGCTGCCGTCGAACGTGCGGCGCAGGGTGGTGACACGCACGAAGGGCTGCTGCTGGGACAGCAGCTGCAGATAGGTCTTGCCGGGGATGACCTCGCCCTGCGCGTCGAGCAGCGGCGATTCCGCCAGCCGCGTGCCCAGCGTTTCGCGCACCGGGATGCGGGTGATGGCCTCGAACGATTCCGACAACCAGGTGCAGTGGAAGTCAGCGTCCACCTCCCACATCCAGTCGCCGGAGGCGCGCGCGAAATCGCCCATGCGTTCGCGCTCGCGCTTGAGCAGCAGCAGGTGGCGTCGGCTCTCGATCAGGGCGCTGGCGATCTTGGCGAGGTTGAACAGCAGCTTGACGTTGTCGTCGCTGAGCGGCGGCCTGGGCCGCCGGTCGGCCACGCACAGGGTGCCCAGGCGCCGACCCTCCACGGTCAGCGGCACGCCGGCGTAGTAGCCGATGCGGTGCTGGCCGGCGGTGACGAACGCGTTGTCCGAGAAGCGAGGGTCCAGGCCGGTGTCGCAGACTTCGAGCAGGCCCTCCTGCAGGATGGTGTGGGCGCAGAAGGCGACTTCGCGCGGCGTTTCCCTGACCTCCAGGCCGTGCACCGCCTTGAACCACTGCCGCCCCGAGTCGATCAGGCTCAGCAGGGCGATCGGACAGCCGGTGACGCTGGCCAGGCTGCTCACCAGGGCGTCGAAATTCTCCTCGGGCGCCGAGTCGAGCAGCCCCGACTCGTGCAGGACTTGCAGGCGTTGCGCCTCGTCGGGCGGGGTCGGAGCGGTGGGCATCGCGCGATTGTGGAGCAACAGGGCCCCTGCGCCACCCCCCTGTCTTCAGGTCCGTTCTAGTGTCGTGAGTCGGAAGTTCGTTGAAATAAGCGGCGCGAAATCGACGTCATGCGGCGTTGCAAATGCTCGCAATGCCACGGGGCATTACTGTGCTTTGCGCCTTGCCTGACGCCGATTTCGCACCACTTATTTCTTCAACGAACTTCCGACTCACGACACTAGGCGACGCTGCAGGAAATCCAGGCGGTCCTGGCCCCAGAAGATCTCGCCTTCGACCACGTAGCTGGGCGAGCCGAACACGCCGGCGCCGATGGCCTGCTGCGTGTTCAGCTCATAGCGTTCGTGCGCCGCTTGCGAGTGCGAGTCTTCCAGGCGCGCCGGGTCCAGGCCTTGTTCCGACAGCAACGCCGCCAGCGTGGCTTCGTCGGCGATGTGTCGCTCCTGCACCCAGACGGCGGCGAGCACCGCCTGCGTGAGCTTCAGCGCCGCGTCGGCGCCGTCCTTCATCGCCACCGCGGTGATGAGCCGGGCCGCGTCGTCGCCGTTGACGGGGAAGAAGCGCGGCTGCGGGTTCAGCGGCAGCCCCAGCCATTCGCTGAAGCGGCGCAG